>JAABTM010000182.1 GCA_011389855.1 Desulfobacteraceae bacterium | reverse complement strand
TCCTCGTAGGAATGCTTCAGCTCGTCGCCGATGCGGGCGTTTTCGATGGGCAGCGCCACGGTGGCGGCGATGGTGGAAAGCATCTTGACGTCGGTATCGTCGAAGACGCCGTTTTTTTTGTTCACCGCGCACAGGACCCCGATCATCCGTTCCGGTCCGGCCGGGGCGATCAGGGGCACGTCGAGCATGTTGTGGGTCGGATACCCGGACTGCTTGTCCACCTCCATGAAGAAATTCGGATCCTTTTTCGTGTCGTGGACGATGACCGGTTCCCGGCTCCGGTAGACCTGGCCGGCCACGCCCTTGTCCGCCGGAAACCGGACCTCCTTGATCCGGCGCCCCGCCTCGGTGTCGTCGTAGACCGCCACCTGAAAATAAAACTCATTGGCCGCTTCGTCCAGCAGGATCACCGACGCGCCGCCCACGTCCAGGATCTCCCGGATCTCCCGCGCGACGTACCGCAGCAACGGGTCCAGGCTCCGGTAGCGGGGCAGGGCCTGGGCGATGCGGAAAAGGGTTTCGTTGTTCCGCTCCATCCGCCGCTTTTCCGTCACATCCCGCGAGATGCCGCGGAAGCCGGTCTTCTCCCCCGACGGCCCGCGGATGAGGTTGGCCGATATTTCCAGAAACCGGACCTCGCCGTCTTTTCTGACGATCTCCCACATGATGTCGGTCACGCCGACTTCGGTTCTGTAGACCCGGTTGAGCTGCCGGAAGGCGTAGTCGGCGTTTTCGGCGTCCATGAAGGAGCGGTAGTTGCGGCCCTGGATCTCCCGGGGCTCGTGACCGAAGATCCGGCACAGGGCGGCGTTGAAAAAGGTGAAATTGCCCTTCAGGTCGGTTTCGTAATAGCCGTCGGCCACATCCTCCAGAAGGACGCGGTATCGCTCGGGGTCGATGCAGACCTCGGGGACGGGTATGTCGGCGTTGTCGGTCATGGCGAAATCGTCGTCTCCGAAAGATCCTATTCTACCACTTTCTTTTGCGAACGGATAGGGGATTGATGCGAAGTCAATCCATGTTGAACCGTACCATCTTGAACCGGCGGACGGTTTCTTCGCCGATGTTTTTCCCGATGCGGGCCATGAAAAGGTTTTCCGGGTGCATCATGACGTTGGGTTCGTTGGTCTGGAAGACCTGGAAATCGAAATGGGAAAAGAGCCGGATCATCATGTCGCGGTAGGTCATGGGCGCCATCCCCTCCAGATCCCATGTCCAGGAATACCCCACCATGTAGATGATCCGGTCTTCCACCAGGGGATGGTCCAGGAGCAGCTCCAGCTGGGCCTTTGCCAGCCCCTGGCCCCGCCATGGCCGGCTCACCTCGATGACCATCACCTCCATCATGACCTTTTCGCCCACCCGGACCCATCGCTCGTCCGGATCGGGGTAGGCGAGCACGGCGAACCCGATGATGGTCCTCTCGGGGGAGAGGGTCAGGACCACGTTGGCGTCGGGCGCCCGGGACTTTTTGGCCAGACTCTCCTTGTTGGAAATGATGGGATCGTACCTGGCGAACCGCTTGAAGGCGGGGTCGAAATCCAGGGCCAGGATCTCATCGGGGCCGCAAAACGACCGGAGGGTCGCGGTCCCCTCGCCGGCGGCGAGTTCACGGGATGTTTGATGGGCGTCAACCATGGGCGGCGGGGATTAGAAGTCGCTCCATTCCTGTTGCAGATCCTTGATCATGATCTGGTAATCGTGGGCGTTGCCGTCCTGATCCCGGATGTAGTCCTTGAGCAGGGCCTCCCGGACGAACCCCATCTTCTTGACGGCGGCGATGGCCCGGTCCTCCACCCCCACCACGAAATCGGTCCGGAGTTTTTCCATCCCCATTTCCATGGCGCGCTTGGTCAGGTCGAAGACCATCCAGGTGCCGAGGCCCTTGCTCCGGTAATCGGGCGCCACCATGACCCGCATCCGGGCCACGTGCTTTCGGCCGCCGTAGCGGCGCATGAGCAGGGCGGCGTGGCCGACGATCCGGTCGCCGACGACCGCCACGATGGAAAAGGCTTTGCCCTCTTCCTGGTTGTCGATCCATTTCCGGATAGTCTCCGGCTGGGTGGGGTCTTCCTTGAGAAACCACCGGAACGACAACCGCATGGCCTCGTAGAACCGGGCGAGTTCCGATTCGTCGCCCGGTTCCACGGCCCTGAGCGTCACCTCCTGGCAGTCTTTGAGGACGACCTCTTTGGGATAGCGTTTTCGGTGCATGGATGCGCTTTCTATGGATGCTGCCATTGAATTTTCGTCTCGGGCATCGGTTTTGTCCTGATTTTTGAAGGCGATGCCGTGATCCGGGTCGTTCGACCGGTCGTTTGCGTCCCGGCAATGCGCCGGAGTCCGACAAGTGCGTCCCGAATATCGATCTGCGTGTCGGGCAGCAAATCGGGCGGCTCCTGTGCCGTCGGGGAGATGGCGCATAGGGTCTGCAGAATGGCGATCACGCCGCCGAGATCGGCAAGCGGGTCGCCGCCCGAATAGGCGGCGGTCATGGAAACGCCTTCAAAGTCTTCATTGCCGACCAGCATGGCGTACCAAGTTCCCTCACGGGGGCTTTCGATGTCAATCGTTTCATCGAGCGGCGCATCATAGTCAAAGGAGCTTTTTGTATCGTCGAATACGTCCGGAAAGCGGCCCTGACGAACATAAAGATGGCTCATGCCCACGCCGCTTTCAGTGGTGATGGTCAGGGTCTCGCGGCCCGCCGGCACATCGATGGCCAGGACCGGCCACTGATCGGCCGATCCTGCCAGATTAGTTGCAGGGATGCCGTTGGACAGTTGTTGCAGGGCGGCGCCCAGAATGGCGACGGCGACGCCGTCGCTGACCTCGGGGAAATGGACCAGGATATGCCAGGCGCCCGCCGCCGGGGCGTCGATGTCGATGATTTCCTCGGTGGTCGGCGCCTGGGACCGAACATCAAAGACCTCGGTCGTCGGTAGCTGGTTGTGCCGGGCATAGAGATCGCAATCTCCCGACGCCGCTCCGCCAAAGGATTCCACTCGCAGCCGTTCCCCTTCGGCCACGGTGGTCGTAAGGTAGGCCATGGCGCCGGCGCTGCTCGGCTCGTAGGTGTATTTCATGCCGTTTTCCATAACCACGGGCGACGGAAAATCAACGCCGAGCTGGTCGATCTCGATTGCGGCGCCCATTACATGAATGGCCCCGCTCCGGATGCCGGCGTCGCTTTTGCTCGATACGGCGTAGTCGATGGTTCCTTCTCCGGTCCCCGCGTCGCCGGCGTTGATGGTGATCCAGGGAACGGTCGAGAAAGCGGTCCACTCGCAGTCAGCCGCCGACTGCGAAACCGTCGCGGCGCCGGCGCCGCCGTCGCTGGTAAACAGTTCCCCGGCGGGGGAAACGCCCGCATCGCATTCGGTATGGGATGCTACGAGGTTGGCGTCCTCATATGCGGCGTAACCGTAAATGAGCACATACCAGTCGCCGCTTTCCGGGTTGTCCATGACGATGCGCTCCTCGTTGCCGGGAAGCATGGACGCGCCATCGAACCGGCCCATAGTCGGAAGGGCCTCGCGCCGCAGAAAAATGTCGCAATCGCCCGCGCCGCTCCAGGTGGTCACTGAAAGGCGTCGTTGCCCTTCGGGGACCGTGATTCGAAAATAGGACTGGTTATCTTCAGCGCCGTCGAGCCCGGTTTGGGGATGGCCGTTCGTCAGAAGCGCCGCGTCGGTCACGCCCCGGGCGAACTGGGCGACATCGACCTGCTGATTGGCGACAATGATCACGCCGTTCCGGGTCGTGGCCTCATCGTTGGGCGTCACCGTGAACGCGACCGAGCCGTCGCCGACGCCTGAAGACGCGGTGGGGTCAAAGGCAATCCATGGCGAGCCGCCTTTAATTTCCCAGGTGCAGGCGTCATTCGCGGCGTCAATCGTGATCTCGCCGTCGCCTCCCTCCGCCCCGAAGACCTCGGGGGAAAGGGTCAACTCGTAGCCGCAGGCGGAGTAGGTCGCCTGGATGTCGATATCCGAATAGTCACTGTAACCATACACCAGAATGAACCAGTCGCCGGCCTGGGGCGTGGCGATATAGGCGATTTCGTTGCCTCCGGCGAACGTGGAGGAGGCGTCATAGTCGTAGGTGGATGGCAGTTGACCGTATCGAATGTAGAGGTCGGGATCGGCCGCGGCGTTGTCCATCGTCGTTTCCACCACCAGGCTCGCCATTCCGTCGGGGACGGTGATTTTAAAATAGGTCAGGCTGCCTTCGTCCCCCACGAGCCCCGCCAGCGGCTCGCCGGAGGTCAGGGCGGTCGGAGCGGCCTGGTCGTATCGGGCCGTGAGGGAGACATTGGAGAATCCCTCGAAGGAATAGATCATGATGTGCCATATTCCCGCTTTGGGCGCATCGATGTGAACCTCCTCGTTGCTGCCCGCCAGATAGGGCGCATAATCGTAGTGGTCCAGGGTCGGCTCTTCGCCGTACCGAACGTAAAGGTCGGCGTCGCCCTCTCCCCGCATCGTGATCGTCAGGCGCGTCTGATCCGCCGGCGCATCAATGGTGAAATACCGGGCATTGTTAGCTTCTTCGTCGGGCAGATTGACGGAGATCCCGTTGGTCAGTTCCGTCGAGCCGGCGGCCCCGGCGCCGTTCTGGACGATGGTCAGCGTCTGATTGACGATGGTCAGGGTTCCCTGCCGGTCATCCGGTTGCAAGTTGGGGGAGACCGTGAAATCGATTCGGCCGTTTCCGACGCCGCTGTTGCTGGAATTGATTTTGATCCAGCTATGAGGATTGGCCGTGGACCAGGCGCAATCCGGCCGGGCGGCTTCCACGGCGACGCTGTCCGTCCCGCCGTCGGCGGTGAAGTGAATGGTTTCCTCGGAGAGTCCGTAGGAGCAGGGGGTTAACTGGTAGGTGGCGACCACGGACACGTCGGAAAAATATTGGGCGGCAAAGAGGCGAATGAACCAGCTCCCCGCCTGGGGACTGTCGATGATCACGGTTTCATCGTTGCCGACGGTGACGGACGCGCTGTCCGCCGCATCGTCTGTCGGAATTTCCCCGTACCGCACGGACAGGTCGCAGTCGCCGCTGCCGCCGGCGGTATGGACCTGGAGATCCGAGGCCCCTTCCGGCACATCGATTTTGAAATAAAGCGACCCGTTTTTGTCCTGTACGAGATCCCGAACATCTTCGCCGCTGTTCAACAGAACCGGTTTGACCGTTGCCGTCCCAGCCTGGGTCAGGATGACAGTCTTGCCGGCCGCCTGAATCGTTCCCTGACGGGTGGTGGCGCCGGGATTGGCCGCAACGGAGTACCCGATCTCGCCATTGCCCGAACCCGAATCGCCATGGGTGATGGTGATCCAGCTTTTGCCGGCGGCCGCGGTCCACCCGCAGGCGGCGCCCGAGGTTTCGATCTGGATATCGCCGGCGCCGCCGGCAGCGGAGACGGCGGTCTCCTCAGGGCTGACCGTGTAGCGGCAAACCGATGCCTGGGTAATGGTGTGAGCAACGCTCTCGTTGCCATCGCCGATGGTGATGCGGCCGCTTCGGGAGACGATTTCCGGGTTGGAAAGGACTGTGTAGGAAACGGTTCCGTCGCCCGTTCCACCCGATCCGGCTTCGATGCTGATCCAGCCGACGTCTTTGGCGGCGCTCCATGCGCAGGCGTCGCCGGCGCTTACCGCGACGCTGCCTTTTCCACCGGCGCTGGAAAAGGATCTGGCGTCGGCGGACAGCGCATAGGTACACGTCGTGGTGGTCTCGGGGATGAACAGCAGGGCCGTTCCCGCAGGAATGTCCGGCGTGTTGTAAGCGTATTCCAGGCCCCGCGCATAGCTTCCCTGGAGGCCGATGGTGGCCGAGTTGCCGTTGTCCACTTCTCCGGCCCCGAAGGTGGTGTCCGCGTACTGGAGAAGGACGCGCCCGTTTTCATATAAAAGCGCCTGGAAGGTGGCGCCGCTCGCGCCGCCGCCGTAATGGAACACGTCGGTCCACTGAACGATCAGCCGCCGCTCGGCGCCGCTTCCCCTGACTTCATAGAAGATATCGCCCCCTGCGGCCGGGTCCAGGTCGTCCCAGTAAACGGCGATGAACCGTTCGCCCCAGCGGGTGCTGCCGGGCACCGGTTCATTGGTGTAAGCGGTGTTGCCGTAATTTGCATCCTCGAAATAGATGGCGCCGTTGTCGCTGATGCCGAACCCGTCGTAATCGTCGCCATAGAATGAAAAATCGAATCCGGGCTGGATATGCCCATGCCCCTCGTCGCCGATGGAAAGGCGGGTTCCGGTTGCGCTGATGTCTTCAAAACCATACGTCGTCCGCCGGACGGTGTAGCCAGGATCGGTCCGGGTCTGGCTGGCCAGGAGGGAACAGAAGTGATAGAGATCGATATGACCGCCGCCGTGATCTTTCTGGAATTCCACCGACGCCTTCCGGGCCGATTCTATCCAGGACCCGGACATGTCGGTGTAGTAGTCGTCGAGAAATTCATCCCACTGGTTGTCGGCGGGGAACCTGATGGTGTTGCCGTTATAGCCGGCGCTGTAATCGTAATCGTCCAGCGGAAAGTAGATGGCCAGCCCGTTGGCCCCGCGGTGGTTGTCGCCGTGCTTTTCATGGATCACCGCCAGGTCGATCCGGTCCATGACCGAGCGGGCCGAAGTTCTGACGGCTGTCGGATCGGTTTCCCATGAGGATCGGAGGGTGTCGGCGAATCCGGATATGGCGTCGGCCAGGGATTGTATTTTGGTCAGATCTATGACCGACTGGGTGCGCATCGGGGTGCTCTCGCTGTAGGATGCGTAATAGAGTTCCACGATGGCGTAGCCCAGTTGGGCTGCGCTCCAGCCGGGATTGGCGGCCAACTGACCGAGGATGGCGTCATAGGGCCAGCCGTCGCCCGGTTCCAGCTCTTCCGATGCCACCATGACCGACGGGCCGGCGTCCCTGATTTCATAGGCGACTTCGACCATGGCCATGAGGCAGGCGTCGAAGCCGATGAGATTGACCGGAACGTCGGCGGTCTGGAGGGCCTGGCGGACTTCCCGGTTATAAAGTATGGCGTGGCCGTCGCTGTCATCGGAACAGATGGCCTTGAAGGCGAGGTCCCGGGAGAAGGTCCGCTTCTGCCAGCCGCTGCCGTGGTCCCACAGGATGAGGGCGTAACGGTCGGCCGGGTATTTGGCGGTTCCCCAGTTGATGAAATCGATGAGGACGGCCGGATCCCCTGTGTTGACTTCGCCGAGGTGTTCCTCCGCCGCATCAGGGATGGGCGTCATGCCTTGGGCGACCCGGAATCGTTTACAGTCGGTCCAGTCGCCGTAAGCGTCGGAATATCCGGGGATGCGGTCCATCTGCACGAGAATGTTGATGTCGTCGCTGCTCCCCACCGCGGCCATTTCCAGAAAGTCCTTAATGCCGGCGGCTTCCAGGTTGTTGTCGGCGGCCATATAGACCATGAAGGTCCATTTGGCCGCTCCGGCCGTGGAAGCCCCGAACAGGATGGAAATCGCCAGAAGAATGCCGATTCTCGCTAATCGCATCATAACGTTTCTCCTTTACATTACGCTAAATTGCCCATTGTACGTTTGTGCCGACGGCCAGGGGTGCGATCCCCTGGCCTGGAATTATTCGGCGTCAATGTAGCAAATTTTTCAACGGAATGCATCGGTTTTCTGCTGAGCGAAAAAAAGGGGGGTGGACGGGCGATGGGCCTCGTCCCGCTACTCCTTAGGCCGCTCGTCCAGAATCCGCTTGGCCTTGCCTTCGCTGCGGGCGATGAGCTTGGGTTCCACGAGCTGGATCCGGGCGGAGAGGCCGAGCATGCCCTTGATGTGTTTGGCGATCTTGTTTTCCACTTCGGCTTCCTTTTCGGGGCCGGCTTCGTAGATTTCGCGCTTGGCCTCGACCCGGATGGTGAGGTGGTCCAGATAGCCTTTTTTGCGGACCACCAGGACGTACTGGGGTTCCACCTCGTCGAAGTCCAGCAGCAGGGACTCGACCTGGGAGGGGAAGACGTTGACGCCGCTGATGATGAGCATGTCGTCGGTGCGGCCGAAGACTTTGTCCATCCGGACGATGGTCCGGCCGCAGCTGCATTTTTCCTTCCGCAGCCGGGTGATGTCCTTGGTCCGGTACCGGAGCATGGGCATGGCCCGCCGCTGGAGGGAAGTGAAAATGAGTTCGCCTTTTTCGCCCGCGGGGACCGGATCGAAGGTGTCGGGATCGACAATTTCGGCCAGATAGTAGTCCTCGTTGATGTGGAGGCCGTCCTTGGCCTCGCAGTCGTAGGCCACGCCGGGGCCGCCCAGTTCGGTGAGCCCGTAGGCTTCCATGGCGTGAATCCCCATGCGGTCCTCGATCTCCTGGCGCATCGACTGGCTCCAAGGCTCGGCCCCGAAGACGCCCACCCGGAGGGGCAGTTTTTTGATGTTGACGTTCATCTCCTCGGCCTGTTCTGCGATGGTCAGGGCGTAGGAAGGGGTGGAGGTCAGGACGTTGGTCTTGAAGTCCTGCATGAGGGTGATCTGCCGCTCGGTTAGGCCGGAGGAGGTGGGCACCTCCACGCATCCGATGGTCTCGATCCCCTGGTGGAAGCCCAGCCCCCCGGTGAAGAGGCCGTAGCCATAGGCGTTCTGGACCACGTCCTCGGGACGGGTTCCGGCGGCCCAGAGGTTCCGGGCCATGCACTCGCCCCACTGCTGCATGTCCTCTTTGGTGTAGGGTCCGGTGATGGGCTTGCCGGTGGTGCCCGACGACGCGTGAACCCGCACCACCTCGGCCATGGGCACGGCGCAGAGGCCGAAGGGGTAATTGTCCCGGAGATCCGTTTTTTCCGTCATGGGCAGTTTGGCGACATCCTCCAGCCGCCGGATGTCGTCGGGCTTGACCCCTTTTTCGTCCAGCCGTTGACGGTACCACGGAACCCGCTCGTAGACCCAGGCCACCGTCTCCTTGAGTCTTTCCAGTTGAAGCTTCCGTATCTCTTCCTCCGGCATGCACTCCGCGGCTTCGTTCCAGTACTTCATGGCGCCTCCTTTGCCCTGACGTGGTAAAACGATTATGTAAGGATTACGGTTCGATCAAGCAGCACTCCGCCTGCTGAAATCCCAGGTCGAAGGCCTTCAGGTTCGTATCGACGAACGCCTCCCGGGTCTTGGTCCGGATGGTTTCGCGGATCGGCTCGGCTTCGATGGGGATGATGCCGGTCTGGGCCATGGCGCCCAAAAGCACCATGTTGACCGCCAGGACGTTGCCGGCCTGTTTCGCCAGATCCGAGGCGTCCAGGGCGATGAGCCGACTGGTCTTCTCCCGGATCAGGGTCTGGACCCGGTCCAGCTCCGGATAGACGCCCCGGCCGATGGCCACGGTGAAGGGCGGAACCGGCGCCAGGTTGGTCACCACCACGGTGTCGGGGTTGCATTTGTTGAGGGCCCGCAGGGTCTCGGAGGGCTCGAAGCCCACCAGGATGTCGGCTTCGCCGTCGGAGATGATGGTGCTCTTGGCGTCGCCGAAGACGATGGCCGATTCCACCACGCCGCCCCGCTGGGCCATGCCGTGGATCTCGCTCATGCGGACCGGAACGCCCGCCAGCAGGGCCGCCTCCCCCAGCACCCGGGAGGAGAGCAGGTTGCCCTGGCCGCCGACGGCGACGATGATCAGTCGTGTCGTTTCCATATCGTTTTCCTATCCTTCTTTTTTCAGGGGGAGAATGGCGTTTTCCGGGCAGATCTGGGCGCAGACGGCGCACCCCACGCAGGCTGCCGGGTCGATTTTGACCTTTTCGCCTTCCAGGAAAAAGGCCGGGCAGGCGATCTCCTGGATGCAGTTCCGGTGGTTTTTGCACTTGTCGCTGACGTAAAAGGCCCGCGGTTTCAGCTCCTTGAGGCCCTTGGCGTAGAGCGTGCAGATCTCCCGGGAGATGATCACCGAAACGCCCTTGTACTCCAGGGCTTCCCGGACGGCTTCGATGGACTTTTTCACCTTGAAGGGCTGGATCACGGTGATATGCGGGACCCCCACGCCCCGGACCACGTCTTCGATGGAGACGCGGCCGTAGCCCTCCATTTTCTGCTTGGTCATGTCCACGCCGGGATGGGGCTGGTGGCCGGTCATGGCGGTGGTGGAATTGTCCAGGATCACCAGGGTGAAATTGTGGTTGTTGAAGACCGCGTTGACCAGTCCGGTGATGCCTGAATGGAAAAAGGTGGAGTCGCCGATAAAGGCGATGACCTTCTGGTCCGTGGCCTGGGCGAACCCGCAGGCCGACGAGACCGACGATCCCATGCAGATGAGAAAATCGCCCATGGCCAGGGGCGGCAGAAACCCGAGGGTGTAGCAGCCGATGTCGGTGGGATAGACCGTGTCGAGCCCTTCCGCCGCTTTCTTGACGGCGTAGTAGGTGGCCCGGTGGGAGCAGCCCGCGCAGAGGTTGGGCGGCCGCTGGGGCGCCTCGGGAACGTTGCCCAGATCGACGGGCCGTCTGGGCGTGTAATCGAGCCCGAAATACCGGGCGATCCGCTCCCGGACCGCGGCGGGGTCCAGTTCGTAAAGCCGCGAGAACAGTTCCTTGGCCTTGCCTTTGATGGGCAGGGTCAGGCCGGCTTCCTGGGCGAACGCCTTGACGCCTTCCTCCAGGTAGGGCTCGCCTTCCTCCACGATGAGAACCTTGTCGCAGTCCCTGATGAAACCGGTGATCAGCTTGCCGGGCAGGGGATGAGAAAACCCGATCCGGAGGACCTTGATCCGGTCGGCGGCGTTCAGATCCTTGACGGCGTCGGAGACGTACCCGTAGCTGACGCCGTTGCAGATCACGCCGAATTTTCCCTGGCCCTCGGTGAAGTTGTAGGGCGAGGTTTCGGCGAGCGCCAAGATCGGAAGAGCA
>JAABTM010000476.1 GCA_011389855.1 Desulfobacteraceae bacterium | reverse complement strand
CGCCGCAGGATGTTGAGACCGTCATCCGCCGGCGCCTTGCGGACATCGAAGACTGCGCCGCTCAACTCCTCGCCCGCGACCCGACCTTCACGGGCGGCAAGGCGACCCTCATCCTGACCATCGACCCCAACGGCGGGGTCACCGCCGCCGTGGCCCAGGGCGAACTCGGCGCCACGCCCATGGGCACATGCCTTACGGACCTGACCGGGAATTGGCGTTTTCCAAAACCCACGGACGGGAATACGGCCATGGCGACGGTGGTTTTGGAGGTGAAGGCGGGACGTCGTTGAACCCTCTTCGGGGCGTCGTTCTGGTAACGGCGCCCCGATTTTTCCTGTTTATAACGGATTTTGGGGAGCCCCGTTCTAATTCTGATCTATCGAGATTGCAAACCCCGAAGGGGTTGGACATACCAGACCAGGGCAACGCCCTGGGAACTGGGAATATCCGTAAAAAGCCCTGTAAGGGCGTGACATTAAAATTTATTTTACCAGAATATCCGCAAAATATATGCCGCCCTTACAGGGCTCGACGGATTGATGACGCCGCCCCCAGGGCGTTGCCCTGGTCTGGTATGTGACGCCCTTTCAGGGCTGGAAAGCGGTTTCCAGAATCGTCGAGATAAAATAGAAAGTGACCGGTATGACTTCGAATCCATTCAACCCATCGTCAACGTAACGGATTTCAAGCTGGAGTACGGTGTTTACAGTCAACCTTGAAGGAATCGTGTTGATTCTTTTACCGTCACCCGCTTTATTTTCCCGGAATAGTTTGTCCTGCCACTTCCGATAGGGTCTCCGGTCGAAGATGATCAGAAGCCCCTCTTCGGAATCGCTCAGCGGGATTCAGTGGTCGACGCGTCGGCGTCGTGGAGGATCCAGTCCTTAACCAGCGCCGTTTCGATATCGGCCGGGACATTTATGTCGGCCGGAATGGGCTCGCTGGTCAGCAACAGCGGCCTGGCGGAGGGGACCAGTTTTCCGGCTATGGCCATGCCTTTGAGTTCCCGTTCGAGGTTGTTTTCGTTCAAATGGTCGGTCACCTGAACCGCCAGGGGCGGCATTCCCCGGGAAAAGGCCAGGAAATCGCACTCACCGCCGTTCTTGATAAAATAGATCTCGTCGGTTCGGCGGCGGAGGTGCGTATAGACCAAATTTTCCAGGAGCTTTCCCCGGTCCTGGAAAAAGGCGTAATGGGCGATGGACGCGAACCCGTTGTCGTGAAGGTAGATCTTCCGGTTGCTCATCTCCCGTCGCACCACCGATGGATCGTATTTCTCCATGCTGGCGAGCATGTAGATGGAAAAGATCTGGTCGGCGAGGGCATAGAGGTGGTCTTTGCCGATGGAGAATCCACGCGATTTGAGATCGTTGAACAGGCGATTGACTGAAAACTCCCGGGTGAACGACCCGATCATCCGTTTCAGCAGGTACTTGAGCACCGAGACGTCCCGTATCTCGTATCGTTCCACCAGGTCCCGGTAGATCATGACATTGAAATATTCATGGAGGATCTGCGGCTTGATGTAACGGTCCATGCCCACAATTTCCGGGAACCCGCCCCAGACCAGGTAGGTCTCGAAGGCATCGGCGATCCGGGCGGCGTCCCGGGTGGAATGGCGTTGCTCGGGGTCGATCCCGGAAAAATCCAGGTATTCCCGGAACGACAGGGGCATGATTTCGAAAGACAGGCTTCTTCCCCGAAGGGCGGTGGCGATCTCCGTTGACAAAAACCGGGCGTTGGACCCGGTCAGGAAAATGTGGCGGGTATGGGTGTCGTACACCCGGCGGATGAATTTCTCCCAGCCGGGCAGTTCCTGGATTTCGTCGAAAAACAGATGGCATTGAGAGAGATCGGCGTCGGGATACAGCGAAAGATAGGCGTCGATGATGCGGTCATAGCCGCCGGACAATTCGAGGCGTTCGTCCTCAAAATTGAGGTAGATGATCCGGTTTCGTTCCACCCCCCGCCGTTCCAGATCCTTCATGAGCTGGAACAGAAAACAGGTTTTGCCCGCCCGCCGGGGTCCGATGATGGTGATGATCTTTTCAATATCGAGCGGAACCTGCTTGAGGCGGGGTTTCAGGTCCGGATAGGGCCGTTGGTGAAAATCGGCGATGATGCGTTTGAGGATGTTTTCCATATTTTCCTTCTTTCAAGGAAAATATAGGCCAATATTTTCCTTTATTCAAGGAAAAATTAATCAGTCGTCCTGAAAACAATTCCCTTCCACCCCCGTCCCTGCTATAATCCACCCAAAACTCAAACGACGCGGACCGAACGGCAAACCCGAAAAAGCGCCAACGCCATGACCGACAATTCCAAAAGCGAATCCAAAACCGTTTCCCACGATCAGAATTTCAAAAACCTGATCGTGGACTATCCCCTCCAGTCCATCCAGTTTTTCGCCGAACCGGAGGCGGAAAAATGCGGCGCCAACGCCCGGATCGTCCCCATCCGCGAGGAGCAGTTAAAGGACCGGCTGGGCGACCGGTTCCGGGAACTCGACGTTCCCCTGCTGGTCGAATGGCCCAACGGCGAGCGGGCCGCCATTCTGTTCGTCGTCGAGGAGGAAACCGACCCGGCCCGGTTTTCCATTCACCGGCTGGCCCACTATTGCCTGGATCTGTCGGACATGTTCGACACCCGGCGCGTGGTGCCGGTGGTCGTCTTCCTTCGCCCCGGGGCGTTTCCGACCCAACTCGTCCTCGGCGGGGACCGGGCCGATTATCTGCGCTTTAGCTTCATCGCATGCGACCTGGGCCGAACCCCGGCCGCGGCCCACCTGAACAGCGGCAACATCGTGGCCCGGATCAATTTGCCCAACATGGCTTATGCGCAAGACCAGCGATTGGAAGTGTACGCCAAAGCCCGGGAAGGGGTTGCGAAATTGGAAACCGACCTGGAAAAACGCATCAAATACAGTGAATTTATAGATATTTACGCGGGCTTGAGCGACGAGGAAACGGCCCGTTACCGGGAAATTTATCTGAGAAGGCATCAAGAGGAGAAAATGATGGGACTGACGCAAATGTTAATGGAAGAAGGTCGGCGGGAAGGACTCGTCGAAGGCATCGAACTCGCTTTGAGCCTCAAATTCGGCGACGAAAGCCGGAACCTGGCGGAACGGGTTGCCCGAATCAAGGACATCCAAAAATTGAAGGCCCTTAA
>JAABTM010000181.1 GCA_011389855.1 Desulfobacteraceae bacterium | reverse complement strand
CCGGCAACAGCCTCCTGGAAGCCAACGAACACGTCCAGGCCCTCCTGTACCGGATGCAGGTGGACCGCAACGAACTGACCGGCGAAGAATACCCCAACGTCCGGATCATCGACTTTCACACCCCCGACCGCAACCACTTCCTGGCCATCAACCAGTTCCGCATCGACACCCCCGGCTGCGTCAAATCCTGCATCATCCCGGACATCGTCCTGTTCGTCAACGGCCTGCCCCTGGCCGTCGTCGAATGCAAAGACGCCAATCAAGTCCAGGCCAACCCCATGTACGAAGCCTTCCGGCAGTTGATGCGCTATTCCAACCAGCGCGAAGCGACCCGAAAGGCCGGCCTCCGGGAGGGCGAACCCGGCCTTTTTTACACCAACCAGTTTCTCATCCGCACCTCCGGCGACAAAGCCGACTTCGGAAGCATCACCGCCACCGAGGAAGAATATTTCTTCCCCTGGCGCGACATCCGGCCCCAAGCCAACCCATCCGACGCGCCCCCCGCCGGCGCTCAACGGGAGCAGGAAACCCTCATCCAAGGCATGTTGCCCAAAGAAACCCTGCTGGACATCGTCCGCACCTGCGTCCTGTTCATGGACGTGGGCAAGACCCGCGCCAAGATCGTCGCCCGATACCAGCAGTACCGGGCCGTCCAAAAGATCATCCACCGCCTCCGCGCCGGCCGGACCCCGACCGAACGCTCCGGCGTCATCTGGCACACCCAGGGATCGGGCAAAAGCCTCACCATGGTCTTCGCCATCCGGAAACTGCGGATTTGCGACGACCTCAAGGATTACAAGGTCTGCCTTGTCAACGACCGCACCGACCTGGAGGAGCAGCTCGGCCGGACGGCCCATCTCACCGGCGAGACCGTCGCGTACATCCGGTCCTCGGCTGAACTCAAATCCCGCCTCGCAACCGACGCCTCCAACCTCAACATGGTCATGGTCCACAAATTCGGCGAAACCCCCCACGACCGGCCGCCCGATTACATGGCCCGGGTCATGGAAACCCCGCCCCGGTACGAGACCTTCGGCATCGTCAACCCGTCGGAGCGCATCCTGCTGATGATCGACGAGGCCCACCGGAGCCAGTCCGGCGACCTGGGGGACAACCTGTTCGAGGCGTTCCCCAACGCCGCGCGGCTCGCCTTCACCGGCACCCCGCTCATCCGGGTCAAGGACAAGAAAAAGACCGTGGAACGGTTCGGCGATTACATCGACAAATACAAGCTCCAGGACGCCGTGGACGACGGGGCCACCGTCCAGATTCTTTACGAAGGCAAGACCGCCGATTCCGCCATCGACCACAAGCACGACTTCGACGTCAAGATCGACGCCCTGGCCGGGGACCATGTCGCCTCCCAGATGCGGAAGGCCGAAAACCTCCAGATCCTCGAACGCATGGCCCGCCTGGAAGATCGCGCCTTCGACGACCTGTACCATGAGAGGACGGACCAGGAAATCCTTGCCCTCAAGCGGAAATGGGGGACCACCGGCGACATCCTGGAGGCCGACCGGCGCATCGAAGCCATCGCCCACGACCTGGTCAACCATTACATCGACAACATCCTGCCCAACGGGTTCAAGGCCCAGGTGGTCTGCTCCTCCAAAACCGCGGCCGTCAAATACAAGACCTACATCGACCGGGCCCTCTCCCTCCGCCTCGATTTTGAACAAACCAACCCCGAACCGGCCCCCGACCTGTGCCGGCGGATCGACTTTCTCCAGTCCGTCGTGGTGGTCTCCTCCGACGGAACCAACGAAAAAGCCGAAATCACCCATGCCCGGAAACACGCCAAAGAAGTCGATGCGGTGGAGAATTTCAAGCGGCCTTTCAATTATGACGATCCTCAGAAGGTCAACACCGGCATCGCCTTTCTCATCGTGGTGGACATGCTCCTGACCGGATTCGACGCGCCTTTCGAGCAGGTGATGTACATCGACAAGAAGATCAAGGACCACAACCTGCTCCAGGCCATCGCCCGGGTCAACCGGGTCGCCAAAGGAAAAAACCGCGGCTACATCGTGGATTACATCGGGCTGGCGAACCATCTGAAAGAGGCGCTCTCCATCTACGACGCCGACGACCGGGAAGACGTGGAAGGATCGCTGACCGACATCGCCGCCGAAATCCCCGTGCTGGAAAGCAGGTACCGGCGCCTGCTGAACCTGTTTGTCGAACAGGGCGTCGCCGACATCCAGGGATTCGCGGAACAGACGGTCCCGGACGACCGGGCCGCCCGGATCATCGAAAGCGCCGTCCAGCTCCTGGAAGACATCCGGCTCCGGGCCGCCTTCGAGGTCTATTTCAAGAAACTGATGCAGAGCATGGACATCGTCCTGCCCCATTCCGCCGCCGCGCCGTACCGGATACCCGTCAAACGGTTCGGATACCTGCTGGTCCAGGTCAGGGAGCGGTACAAAGACGAGACCCTCACCATCTCCGGGGCCGGGGAGAAGGTGCGCCGGATCATCGACGACCACCTCGTCAGCCTGGGGATCAACCCCAAGATTCCGCCGGTGGAACTCTTTTCGGACAAATTCATCTCCGAAGTCGAGAAAAACCGGACCGCCAGGGCCAAGGCCAGCGAAATGGAACACGCCATCCGGAAGCACTGCAAGGTCCATTTCGAAGAGGATCCGGCCCTCTACAAGCGGCTCAGCGAAAAGCTGGAAGCCCTCATCAAACAGTACAGGGACCACTGGGACGACCTCTACAAGCTGCTGTTCGAACTCAGAGAAGAAGCCAAACGGGGACGGCCCGACGCCGAAGACGGCGTCGGCGCCAAAGAAGCCCCGTTTTACGATCTGATCTTCACCCAGGCATTCGATGGGACGCCGGCATCCCAAGAGACCCTGAACGCCGTCAAAGCGCTCACTGCTAAAATCCTCCTGAAACTGAAAACCACCATCGACATCATCGACTTCTGGAACAACGAACCCGAAATCAGCAAACTCCGGGGCGACCTGTCGGACATGCTGGTGATGTCAGGCATCGACGAGATCGCCGAAAAGAGCGATATCCTGGTGACGGAGATTGTGGCCTTGGCGAAGGTGCGGCATCGGGATATTGTGGAGTGAAGCGAACCTACAAAGACATCCCCTACACCCTCCGCCGCGGCGACCGGAAGACCGGCTCCATCTATATCGAACGGGATGGCTCTATCACCGTGATCGTGCCCGAAGCCCTGACCGACGCCGACATCGACGTCCTGATCGAGCGGAAGCGGAAATGGATTTACACTCATCTGGCGGAATGGGAGGATCTGAACGCGGCCCGCGTGGAGCGGGAATACGTCAACGGAGAGGGGTTTCTCTATCTTGGCGGGAGCTACCGACTGAGACTGACATCGGACCAGAAAGCGCCGCTGATGCTCAAAAACGGCTATTTCCTTCTCCGATCCGACCATAAGGACGCCCGCCGGGCCGACGCCGCCTTCCGGGCCTTCTACCGGGAAAAAGGCAACGTCCGCATTCCCGGCCGGGTCGCCCTCTACAGCGCCCGAATGGCCGCGGCCCCCGGCCCCATCCGGATCATCGACCTGAAAAACCGCTGGGCATCCTGTTCAGAAACCGGTCATCTCAACTTTCACTGGAAATGCATGATGGCCCCGCCCAAAATCCTCGACTACATCGTCGTCCACGAGCTGGCCCACCTGCGCCGCCCCAACCATACCGAAGCATTCTGGAACGAAGTGGACAAGGTCATGCCCGACTACCGGGAGCGGAAGGCGTGGTTGAGAGAGCACGGGGCGGGGATGGATTTGTAAAAAACCTCGCAGGTCTTCGTCCATATGAATGGCCGGAATGATGATCAAAGCCGCCAGCTTTTGCGGCGCATCGCGGGCCGGAAGGCCGTCAACGTAGGACAGAATCGGCTGTATTAACGATATTTTCTTGACACAGCCTTCCAAATATCTGTATCTCTGAGATATTGGACAACCACAGACCCCAGGAAGGAGCCTATTTATGGACAGCGAGATCAAGAAGGCATTTCAAATTTCAGGCTATTTGCTGCGATCATTCGCCAACGGATTAGACGGCGTCGCCAGGCAAATCGAATCGCTCACTCAGCCGCCGGCCGATCAAGAACCGGAAGCCGAAACGCACTCCGGAACCGAACCCCCTCAGACGTCCCATTCCACAGACGCCCGACCCGCCCCCGAACCAGAAAGACAACAAACCGCCCGGCCCAAAACCGAAAGGCCCACAAAAACCGAGATCATCATGGACGTCATCGCCGGCGCTGAAGAGGGCGTGGACGTAGACGCCATCGTCCAGAAGACCGGGTTCGACAGAAACACCATCCGGACCGCGGCCTCGCGATTGAGGAAACAGGGCAAAGTCAAGAGTAAGAAACAAGGGGTTTACATGTCGGCTTGAATCAATGCCGGACGACTATAACCCATCGGATTTGCGACCATATCGATCATTCGATGGAAATACCAGATCATCCAGGGACCTTTTGGGGACATGGTGGACCTCGTTTTCATCCCGCCAGTATTTGATGTCCCCGTCCGGCCCGACATCTTCGATCACGACGGTCTCCGCGGGTTTGCCGAGGGCGATCACCAACAGAATTTCGAAATGATCCGGCAAGTGAAGCGCCTTTTGAAGGGCGTCTCGTTTGATCGATCCGACGATGCAGCCGCCCAATCCCTTTTCCGCGGCGCCCAGGAGGATGCTTTGAGCCGCGATGCCGGGGTCTACCCCGAATGACTTTTTGATCCGGGCGTCTCCGAGGATGACGATATAGGCCGTGGGGCGCTCGTCTTCCGACGGCCCATTCCAGCCTTTGAGGTATCCCGCCCAACTCAGATGGGAGAAAATCTCTGAGTTCGTCCCGGGCTGACCGGAAAGATAATATTTGAGAGGTTGCAGGTTGGCCCCGGAGGCCGATAGTCTTGCCAGATCGACCAGTTCTCTCAGCGTCGCCGCTTCAACGGCAATGCGTGGATCGAATCGGCGGTAGCTTCTATTTGCCTTTACCAGATCCTTCAGCTTCATTTTTTTCCTTTCGAAATTCTTCTTTACAGCGTTCCCATTGCTTTTTGAAATAACTTCCAACGATACAACAACGATACAAAAATTATAGATCATTATAACATACAAATAATCGGGCCTTGATCATCGTTTCGGCCATTGAATGCCGCGGAGCGGCAACGGCATATAGCCTGGGGTTTTAACCCCAGGGTGGGGGCGGCCAACCAATGCGCCCTGAATGGGCGCAGGCAGGTGAATGACCGAAACGATGATCAAGGTCAATAATCGGGATTGTATGATAAAATCTTTGAAAAGTTAGACAAACCTCTTGACATCCATCCAAGATGTCAAATAATCTATCATTTGTACATTCACTCTGAATGAGGATATGGAAGGATGACCCTGACGAAAGCAAAAGTAGTCGAAAATGTGTATGAGGAACTGGAGCTGCCGAGGAAACAGTGCGCCGATATTGTCGAGTCTCTTCTTGAAATCATGAAGCACTCTCTGGAAAACGGCGACGACGTGCTGATCAGCGGTTTCGGCAAATTTATGGTCAAGGAAAAGAGCGCCCGACGGGGCAGAAATCCGGCAACAGGAGAGGATCTGATCCTCAATCCGAGGCGGGTGGTTACATTCAAATGCTCCGGCAAATTGCGGGACATAGTCAACAATGGGAAAGGCAAATCGTAATGGAGAAAGAGAAGTTGACGCACAATGAAATCGTTATCCATCAATTGATGGAAGGAGATCCTTTAACCTCCAAAGACATCGCCGAAAAAGTCAATGGAAACGGCGTTGATATGGATGTACGGGAAGTCTCCACCATCATGAACAAGCTCAACAAGACCGACTTGGGCCATTTCATCACGAAAAAGCGCAAAGGCCGAGCGTTCGAATACCAGGTTGTCGATGAGGCGAAACACCTGACCCCCGAAGAGGCGCATGGATTGTCGCTGAAGATCGGAAAAGATCGGTACACGCTGGATCAGGCCCTTGAAGAGCACCCGGATCTGGCCAAACACGTCAAAAAGACCCGGAAGAAAAAATCCGCGGCACCCAAAACCCAGTCTAAAACGCCGGCCAGAACCCGGAAAACCGAACCGGCTTCGGAAAAGACCGTGGGAGTCGAATCCGGCATGGACCCCGAATCCATGGCCGATATGCTGAAGGGGTTGTTGAAGATGGTTGCCGGCGACAAGGAACTCAACGTCAACGTGGATGTGACCGTGCGGTTCGAGAAGTAGGGGTCTCCCAATCAGATTTGAAAAGAACGCATTTTCTTTCCGGATTTGACAGGGATGGGCGTCATGCACGGGGTTCAGCCGATGTCCAGGGCGTTAACGCCGCCGCCCCGCGACCGGCGATGCGTCCGAATACAATGCACTCCGGCAGGGCGCATCCCCCCAGCCGACTGGCCCCATGAACGCCGCCCGTGACTTCGCCGGCGGCAAATAAGCGCGGTATCGGACGACCGTGCAAATCCAACACCTGGGCACTGGAATCGATGCCAAGTCCCCCGGATGTGTAATGCACCTTCGGCCATATTCCGAGGGCGTAAAACGGCGGCGCATCGATGGGATTCGCATCGCGCCCGAGGGGTTTGCCGAAGCGGTCGGCCTTTCCATCTTCGATGGATCGGTTGTAGTCCGCCACCGTCTTTTCCAGCGCGCCGTCAGGCATTCCATACGCATCCCCCAGCCCGGCAATCGTTTTGAATTTCCGGATCTTTCGGGTCTCTAAACAGTGACCCAGACTGTCGGGGTCCAGTTCAGCGCCCTTTGAATCCACGATCCCAATGCATGCCCGGCCGGTATTGAATATGGCGTCGCTTCGTTGACGCCGGTCTCCCCATTCATTGACAATGCGACGCCCCGTTCCCGGATCGACCACGACGCCTGCCGGATAAATGCTGTAGGAGGCAAACCGGGCGCCCCTTCCATAGCCGATTTCATCGGCGCATCCCCAGGGCCCCAGTTGAATCCACGAGAGGTGAACCGGCATCGCGTGGATCTTGAGGCCGGCGATCAATCCTTCCGCCGTGGCGCCTTTATGATTGGTGGACGAAACCGTTTCATCCAGACGGGGATTTTGCCGCATCCGAAAACCCACGTCGCCGCCGAACCCGCCGGTCGCGATAACGACCCCGCGAAGCGCCCGGATGTTTTTCGTGTTTTCCCTGATGCCGCCCGATGGATCATGACCGCATCCGACGCGGACGCCTGTCGTCATCCCGTCGGCATCGGTAATCAGGGCAACGAGCGAGGATCGCGTTTGAATGGTCACCCCCAGTCGGCCCAGTTTCTTGCGCTGCGCCTTGATAATGTCAACCCCGGCGTTGTTCCGAATGGTCACGCCCCGGGCCGCGGAATGACCGCCGAACCGGTCGAGCCGGTCCAGATACCGCACGCCCAGGTCCCGGGTCCAGTCGATGGCGTCGGAAGCCTGTTCGGCGAATATCCTGACGAGTTCCGGGTGGTTCAGCCCCAGTCCGGCTTTCATCAGGTCTTCGTAAAACAGCTCCGGCGAATCCGCCACGCCCATTCGCTTCTGTAGGAAATTGTTGGGCGCCGACAGGCACCCGTCGCTGATGCGCGTATTCCCGCCCGTCACCTTCATCTTCTCCAACACGACGACGGATGCGCCGGCCGCTTCGGCTTCAATGGCCGCGGACAGCCCGGCGGCCCCGCTTCCGATCACAACGACATCGGTTTGTTCGTCCCATGGGCCGCTCATATCGACTCCTCATTAGAGCGGTCGAGCCGCTCTATCAAATCGCCTCGCCGGAAGGTCGCGGAAAGCTGTTGGAGCGAGATATCCTCGCCTTGTTTTCCATAAAGATTTTGGAGTGCATTTTGGATATCTTGCACTGAATTATCGAAATACGATTCCCCATTGTGTTGGATAAGACGTTCGGCAGCCCTAAAAGTTCGGTGATTGATGTGATATCGGTAATTTTGGCGCCGCTATCGGTTCGCTTGCGCCGATAATTGAAACCCAATTGTCCGACATCGGTTTCCAACCGCTTTTGGCAGTCATCGTTCGCGCGTAAATCGCGCAAGTCCACTGGATTCTGACTGTTTGTAGCATACGTGATCCGTCTTACCAGATCCTCATCGCCACTAGGCAACTGATACAGCCTCAGCAAAACATAGGCTTTTTCGTCGGGCTGGAACAACTCGGGCTGTTGTAAAGATTTAAAAATCGTCATGCAGGTCTGGCCGCCGTTGATGATCTGCAAATTTTCGACGCGCACTTGATAATCGCCGTTTTGCAGCGCGTTATAAGAAAAATTATCGCAAGTAAGGGTAATGCCGTTATTGTAAAAATAAAAATTGCCTCTTTCCTCACTGCGTAAAGTGTCGCGAATTCCTTCATTTACGCGATTCCCTTGCAGCCCCGGATATCGGCGAATGTTGCGCTCCAGCAAGCGGTCTCCATGTCGTTCAATAAGCGACTCGATTTCCGTCGCTGAAATCCGGCCGACCAATACGCGGCTGAAATTCATGTCTTCAACCAATGCTTTGCCTGTTAGTTGCAGACTGTCTCTAACGGGTTTCGTCGCCTGCAAGATCTTCACCAAACGCTCGTGATTTACATGAAATCTCCTCCGCCTTCCGTCAAACAATCGAAGGCTTCGGCATCTTCCAAATCCAGCATCGTTTTGACGCACAGAAATACAAACGCCAAAGAGGTCAGTCTATCCGCCTCCGAAATGCCCAGTTCTTCAACCGCTTGTTGTCTGATATCCTCGGTCAATGGGGCCAATCTTTGATCGATGATGGCGGCATTGATGTCCATGGTTCTTTCCCTTGAAGAAGGTGTTTTTTTGTCGACCCGCGGGGTCGTCGTCACTGGAGATAACTTTCAAAATCGGGCAATTCCTCCTTGAAATAGGTTTTCATCTTTTTGATGATGTTGTTTTCCACCTGCCGGACCCGCTCCCGGGAGATGCCGTACCGGTCCCCCATCTCCTGGAGGGTCAGGGGCTCGTCGGAAAAGATCCGCTCGTTGAAAATTTCCCGCTCCCGCTCGTTGAGGGTCTCCAGGAACGGGGGGAGTTTCTCCTGGAACATCCCGGCCACCTCTTTTTCCGCCAGCCGGTCCTCGGCCGAGACATCGTCGTCGCTGAAAAAGCCCATCTGCTCCGTGTCCGAGTCCTCCTTGACCGGGGCGTCCAGGGAAAGATCCCAGCCGTCCAGCCGCTGTTCCATTTCCACCACCTCTTTTTCCGGCACCCCCAGCTTCTGGGACAAGAGCCGGGGCTGGGGATCGAACCCCTCCTCGATGAGCTTATCCTTTTCTTTTTTAAGTCGGTAGAACAACTTGCGCTGGCCCTGGGTGGTGCCGATCTTGACCAGCCGCCAGTTGTCCATGATGAACTTGAGGACGTAGGCCTTGATCCAGAAAGCGGCGTAATAGGAGAACTTGACGTTTCTATAGGGATCGAAGTTCTTGACCGCCATCATCAGCCCCATGTTCCCCTCCTGGATCAGGTCCTGGAGGTTCTGCATCCAGATTCGCTGGAAATCGAGGGCGATCTTGACCACCAGCCGCAGGTTGGAGGTCACCAAAGTGTAAGCCGCTTCGGGGTCGCCCTCCTCCCGGTAGCGGATGGCCATCTCCCGCTCTTGTTCCCGTGTGAGCAGCTTGTACTGGCGCACCTCCGACAGGTACTGCTGAAGCGGGTCGAGCTGGACAAGGCTCTTGCCGGGCGCTTTGGCGAGTTCGTATTTTTTCGGCTTTTTGCCGGCGTCGGCTTCATCTTTCATGGTTTAAAATAACCATCCTATAATATTATAAAAATCAAAACAAATCTATTGGAAGGATAGTGGAAAAGCGCCCCCCTGTCAAGAGAACTCCGCCGCCCCTTGACAGGTCTCCAAGCATGACTATATTTTTCTGATGCACGAATATATCTAACTGATTTTTTTGATTTAATCAATGAATACCCCCTTGACGACCCGCCATTCTTGGTTACTTTTCTACCGTAAGCGACAGAGATCGAACAAGAGATCGATAAACGCAACGCATGTTTCGACCATCATATCGAAAGGAGGCAAGACCATGTTAGTAAGACGCGCATTTAACTGGCCCACCTTGAACTATTCACCGTCTTTTTCCGAGCTGTCGGATCTCCGGCGGCAGATGGACCGGCTGTATGAAGGGCTGTCCGGCACTTCCAGAACCGCCGGGGCGGGCGTCTTTCCGCTGATCAACGTCACCGAGGACAAAGACGCCTACCGCATCCGGGCCGAACTGCCCGGCATCAAGGCCGACGAACTGGACATCACCATCACCGGCAAGAGCCTGGCCATCGCCGGCGAGCGAAAGATCGCCGAGGAGACTGACGGCGCCCGGTATCACCGCCGGGAGCGGGAAGCCGGCAGCTTCCGCCGGATGGTGAGCCTGCCCGGCCCCGTGGATGACGACAAGGTGGAAGCCGCCTGCGACAACGGCATCCTGACGGTGGCGCTGCCCAAGGCGGAAGAAGCCAAGCCGCGGCAGATCGCGGTCAAGTAGACGAGAGACGGTTCCGACAACGCATTCCTTTTTGAAAGGAGGGAATATACCATGGCCGAAACCACTCAAGCGCTTCAGGCGCAGGAGAAACGGGAAGTGAGCACCCCCGCCGAAACCACCCGACCCGGGATGACCTTTACGCCGGCGGTGGACATCTTCGAAACCGACAAAGCGATCACCCTCCTGGCGGACATGCCGGGGGTCGTCACCGACAAGCTGAACATCGATCTGCGTGAGAACACGCTGACCCTGGAAGGCGATGTGGAATCCCCGGAGGATTCCGACGAGGACGTTCTCTTCAGGGAATACCCCATCGGAAAATACTTCCGCCAGTTCACCCTGTCGGAGGTGATCGACCAGGCCAGGATCGAGGCCGCCCTGAAAGACGGGGTTCTCCGCCTTGA
>JAABTM010000180.1 GCA_011389855.1 Desulfobacteraceae bacterium | reverse complement strand
GTTCCAGCGCCGCGTTTTTGCGGCCGAGATCCGACAAAAGCCGCCGGTTTTCGGTCTGGAGCCGGTGCTTTTCCAAGACCTTTTCCACTGAAAGCAGGAGGGTCTCGTAGATGTTTTCATCCTTTAACACATAATCGTCGGCCCCGCCCCGGATGGCCGACAGCGCCACGGAAATCTGGTCGTTGACGGTGAGAATCATGATGGGAATCCCGGCGTCCGTCTCCCGAATTTTCCGGATCAGCTCGATGCCGTCCATGCCGGGCATGTTCATATCGGAGATAATCAGTCCGACGGCGCCTTTAGCGACCTCCCAGATGGCCACGGCCTCTTCTCCGTTGCCCGCCGTGACCACCGCGTAACCAGCGCCTTCGAGCATCTCCTTGAGCATGCCCAGGACAAACGGATCGTCGTCAACGACGAGGATCGCTTCAGGCCGCGTTTGCATTCCCTACCTCGATGTCCGGTCGCGTCCGCTGTCAAACGGATCATCGTCAACGACGAGGATCGCTTCCGGCCGCGTTTGCATTCCCTACCTCGATGTCCGGTCGCGCCCGCTGTTTTTGGCGCGGTAAAGGGCGCTGTCCGCCAAAGCGACGATTTCGGCCGGTTCGGAGGCCGCCTCCGGCGCGACGCTGCCCACGCCGATGCTCAGGGTGAGCCGGTCGGCCACTTCCGAACCGGCGTTAGGGATGTTGAGGGCGCGGACATTGGCCCGCATGGCGTCGGCCACGGCAATGGCGTCGGCTTCGTCGGTGTCGGGCAACACCGCCGCGAACTCTTCGCCGCCGTACCGGGCCACGAAATCCCGGGAATCGGTCAGGGCCCGGTGAAGCGCGCCGGCCACCTTCTGGAGACACGCGTCGCCTTCCGGATGGCCGTAGGCATCGTTGAACTGCTTGAAATAATCAATGTCGGCCATGATCAAAGAAAGGGACGCGCCCGCTTTCATGGACCGCTCCCATTCTTCGGCCAGAATGCGGTCAAAATATCGCCGATTGGGGATGTCCGTCAATCCATCCAGAAGAGACAGCCGCTCCAGTTCCCGGTTCTTCCGGGCTAAATCCGCCATGAGCTGCCGGTTTCTTTCTTCCAGGCGATGCTTTTCCATGACCCGGGAGATGGCGATGACAATGGCGTCCTGGATGTTTTCGTCCTTGAGCAGATAGTCGTCGGCGCCCGCCTTCATGGCCTCGACCGCCACTTTGATCGTCGTCGGCGCCCGCCTTCATGGCCTCGACCGCCACTTTGATCTCGTCGTTGCCCGTCAGGATAACAATGGGCAGGGTGGCCCCTTCCGCCCGGAGCCTCCGGATGAGTTCCATGCCGCCGCAGCCTGGCATCTCCATGTCGGAAATGATCAAATCGATGTCGGGCGTTTCGGCGTTCGCGGCCAGGGCCTCGTCGCCATCGCAGGCCGTGACCGCCGAGTGGCCTTCTCCTTCCAGCATATCCCGGATCACATCCCGGATAAAGGCTTCGTCGTCCACGAGAAGAATTTTGAGTCCGTTATGCGTCATATCGATTCTGTTCCCCTAACCAATCAAATTCTGGACCGAATCGATCAGCGTCGTCTGATCGAACGATCCTTTGACGATGTAAGCGTCGGCCCCGGCGCTGATGCCCCGCCGCTTGTCTTCTTCCCGGTCCAAAGAGGTGACCAGGATAATGGGCGTCTCCTGGTAGGCGTCTTCCCGGCGCAGGTTTTCGGTCAGGGCGAAGCCGTCCATGTTGGGCATTTCGACGTCGGTGATGACGAGATCGTACTGGAAGCGGCGCGCCTTGTCGAGTCCCTCCCGGCCGTCCCCGGCGATGCTGACCTCGTAGCCGTAGGATTCGAGAATGGCCTTTTCAATCTCCCGGGTGGACGCGGAATCGTCCACTACCAGAATATGGGGTTTGGCCTTTTCTCTGTCCGGAGCGATTTCGGGCTCGGCGACCCGGCCCCGTATCTCCCGGGCGGCTTCGATGATTTTGGGAATGTGCAGGACGTTGAACACCTCGTTTTTTCCGGAGATGATGGCCCCGGCCACCAAAGGCAGGGAACGCAGATGGGCCGGCATCATCTTGATGACCATCTCTTCCTCGTTGGCCAGTCCGTCGACCACCATTCCCAACTGATCGCCGCCTACCGATGCGATCAATATCAACAGGTCCGCCTCGTCTGATCCGGGCGGGGCGGGCAGGCCCAGCACATCCCCCAAATCCACCACGGGAATGAGTTGCTCACGCAGGCGAATCGCCCGCTTGTCCACCACCGAAATGAGCCGATCCGGGGCCGCCCGGACGATCTCGTCGATATAGTTGGCGGGGATGGCGAACGTCATCCCCCGGACCCTGACGATCAGCACATGGACAATGGCCATGGTCAGCGGCAGCCGGATGTGAATGGCCGCGCCCTTGCCGGCCGAGGTCCGGACCCCGACGGTTCCCTTCAGCTCCTCGATGTTTCGCTTGACCACATCCATGCCCACGCCCCGGCCCGACAGGTTGGTGATCATTTCCGCGGTGGACATCCCGGGCAGGAAAATAAGGTTGACGATCTCCGCATCCGTGAGGGCGTCCAGATCGTTTTTCCGCATCAGGTTTTTTTTGAGGGCCGTTTCGGCGATCCGGTCCACCGGAATGCCCTGGCCGTCGTCGGACAGGTCGATGAGGACGTTGCCCCCTTCGTATCGGGCGGACAGACGGATGACGCCGGTTTCGGGTTTTCCCGCGGCCCGTCGCGCCTCCGGGGATTCAATGCCGTGGTCGATGCTGTTGCGGATCATGTGAACGAGGGGATCGCCGATTTTTTCGATGATCTTTTTGTCCAGTTCGGTCTCTTCGCCGGAGATGATCAGATCCACCTCCTTGCCCGAGGCCCGGGCCAGGTTCCGAACGGTTCGCCGGAACGGCTCGAACAGGGTGGAAAGGGGGAGCATCCGCATCTTGAGGGACTGGTCCTGGAGATCGGCCGTGAGCAGGCCCTGGATGTTGACCTCCTCTTTGAAATCCGTCAGAAATTCCTTGCTTGTCCCGTGAAGGGACTGGACCAGCCGCCCCATATCCGCGACCAGCCGGTCGGACGGATCGGCCCCCCGCTCGAATTCCGCGAACCGCTCCACCATGAGCCAGGCGGTTTTCTCGATCCGGGCCGCCTCCGTCAGGCGCTGTTTAACTCGATTGTGGCCGGAGACGATTTCTCCCATAAGTTTGATGAGATCGTCCAGTTTATCGGAACTGATCCGAATGGTGTCGTCGCCCCGGGGCGCCTTTTCAGAGCAGCGGTCTTCCGGTTTTTGGGGCGTGGACGAGGCGGCCGGGACCTCCTTTGGTGGTTCCGGGCATTCCGTCGCCTGTTCTTTTTTCTCTATCGTCTCCCCTGGCGTCTCCCCGGTCGTCTCCCCGGTCGTCTCCCCGGTCGTCTCCCCGGTCGTCTCCCCGGTCGTCTCCCCGGTCGCCGCCCCGGCGGCGGCTTTTCCCAGCGCGTCGCACAGGGTTTGGGCGTCGGCCGGCGCTTCTTCGATCTCTTCTCCGGCCGCCACCCGGTCGATCAACGCCTCGACGGCGTCCACGCCTTTGAAGAGGAGATCGGAAATCTCCGGGGAAGGACGGACCTTTCCCTGACGAACGGCTTGCAGGAGGTCTTCGATTTTGTGGGCCACTTCGCTGATGGGGATCAGCCGCATCATCCGGGACGAGCCCTTGATGGTATGGGCCGAGCGGAACACCGCGTTGACGGTTTCGGCGTCGTTGGGGTGTTTTTCCAGGCTCAGCAGCCCTTCGTTGATCCGCTGGACGTGTTCACGGGCCTCGTCGACGAATCGCGAGATAAATTTGGATTTATCGAACGTCACGCTTGATATTCTCCCGGCACGAATAAATGATCTGTTCCTCGGAAAAGGCAAGCGGGAAAAAGGCCAGCCCATGATCCGGAAACCGCCCCTTTTCCAGCAGGCGAGCGGCGATGCCGTATTCCCGGCGGGCCCGGTCGTTTTGTCCCTCGGCCTGGTAGATCCCGGCCAGATAGAAATGAGCCAGCCAGTTGTCGGTGCGGTTGTAAACGACCGCTTTGAACCGTTTGATCGCCTCGGGCCGGTCGTCCCGGATTTTGGCGACGATCCCCATCAGCAACTGGGCCTCGACGCACCAGGGGTCCAGGGCCAGGGCCGCTTCGCACAACGTTTCGGCCTCGTCGATCCGCGCCGCGTCCCGGTATGCGAGAATAGCGGCTTTCAGGGTTTTTGCCGGGATAAAGTCCGGGGCGTCGGCGATGAGGCTGTCAAGGCGCTTCAAGGCGTCCCCGCGGGACCGGGTGGCGGCCGTTTCCAGAGCTTCGGCGTAGCGATCAGCGTTGGATCGCGGCGAATCGGGCGGGGCCGCGGGCGGTTTCGGCGCAATGGGCGGCGGCGGTGAAAAGATCCGGCCGGCGGCGGCTTCCCGCGATCCTTCGGAACGCGTCTTAACGTATAAAAACAAGCCGTCCCGCTCCACAAGATCGAGGAGGTGGAAATCATGGGAAAGGGTCTCGGTGGCGCTGAGAATCAGGAAGCCGCCTGGGAGGAGAACCTTCGACAGGTTCCGGAAAATCCGCTTCCGCACCACCGCATCGAAATAAATGGAGACGTTTCGATAAAAGACCACGTCCATGTCCTTCAGGTCGTCCGGATAGGGAGCTTCCAGAAGGTTGCCTCTTCTGAAATCGATCAGGCGCCTGATCTCCGGCCGGATGATTCGACCCCCGACCCTGTCCCGGCAGGGGTCGAAATACCGGGATAAAAGCCCCGAATCGAACCGCCGGAACGATCCCTGTCCGTAAATGCCCTTCCGGGCCTTTTCGATGGCCATCCGGTCGATATCGACCCCGGCCAGATGAAAGCGGTCCCGGACCCGGGTCGCCTTGTACTGCTCCGCCAGGGCGATGGCCAGGGAATAGGGCTCTTCCCCGGTGGCGCACCCCGCGCTGAGAACCCTCACCTTCTCCCCCGACGATTTCCGCCGCATGATTTCAGGAACGAGGGTCTGGACAAAGACGCCGATCTGGGCGGGCTCCCGGAAGAAATAGGTTTCATTAACGGTCAGATAGTCGATGACCTCCTGGAGGGCGTTCGGGTCTCGGCCGAGGAGCCGCATATAAGCGTTGAGGTCCTTGACGGCCCGCCGGCGCATCAGCTTATCGACGTGATCCGACAGCCTGGGCCGCATCTCCGGTTTGATCCTCAAACCGGTTTTATCCACGAGAAGGGTTTCCAGGGATGACGTATCCATCATGGTTTCGCTATCGCCCATCTGAAGCCACGCGCTGTTTCATCCACTTGACGATCCGGCCGGGAATCTCGGACAGGGGCAGGACATGATCGACGGCCCCGCTTTCCGCCGCCGCCCGGGGCATGCCGAACACCGCCGACGTGGTTTCGTCCTGGGAGATGGTCGTCCCGCCGGCGGCTTTGATGGCCTGGATTCCCCGACGGCCGTCCGCGCCCATTCCGGTCAGCACCACTCCCGCGGCGTCGGGGCCGTATACCGTCGCCGCCGACGTCAGCAACAGATCGCAGGAGGGGAAATAAATATCTCCGGGGCGCCGGTTCTGGAAAGCGATCCGTCGCCTGCGATCCACGATCATGTGTTTTTCGGACGGTGCGACATAGACCCGCCCGGGCTTCAAAGGTTCGCCGGCTTCGCCGGTCTTGACGCTCAGCCGGCACAACCCGTCGAGCCACCGGACCATACCCGGAGCGAACGCCCCGGTGATGTGCTGGGCCACCACGATGGGCAGGGGAAACCCCTCCGGAAGCGCGGGCAACAGCGCGGACAGGGCCTTGGGACCGCCGGTGGAAGCGGCCACGGCCACCACTCCTCCCCTCCCTTTCCGGACCACCCCCCGCTGGGCCGCGGCTTCGGGGATCGGCGGGGGCGGATCACTCAAAATGTGGGAGATGACCTTTATCCTGGAAAGAAATTTGACCTTATGGAGAAATTCGGGATACTGATCCATCACCGGTTTGGCCACCACATCGAGGGCGCCCCGGGACACGGCCTCATAGGCCAGGTCGGCATCGTCGCTGCCGGTCACCACCAGAATCGGCGCCGCGTGGGCCCGCATGATCCGGCGGATCGCCTCCAGCCCGTCCATGCCGGGCATATCGATGTCCATGGTCACCAGATCGGGCTTCAACGCCGAAACTCGCTCGACAGCCTCCCTGCCGTCGGCGGCCTCCCCCACCACCTCTATGGCCTCGTCCTGGGACAACATCCCGGTGATAACCTTCCGCGCGAAAGGGTCGTCGTCCACCACCACCACCCGAATCGGCGTCATGCATCATCCCCCGTCGTTTTCTTCCCGGGCAGTTTGAATTCCGACATGAGCCGGGCCAGTTCGTCGGAGAGATCCGCCAGGGTCAGGCTGATATCGGAAATATGGTTGATCGACTCGGAGGTCTGGCCGGTGCCTTCATCGATCTCTTTTAAAGCGGTCACCACCTGCTGACTGGCCGTCTTCTGCTGCCGGGTGGACATGGAGATCTGCTTGGCCGCATCCACGGTGCCCTGGGCCGCCGAAAGGATCTCCTTTAGCAGGTCCACGGTTCCGGAAAAAGCGTCCAGGGCCTCCTGGATGCCTTTGGTGTTTTTTTCCGAAGAGATGACGATGTGTTCGGTCGTCTCCTGGATATCGTTGACCTTGGACTCGATTTCGCCCGTGGAGGCCATGACGTTGTCCGCCAGACGCCGGATCTCGACGGCCACCACCGAAAACCGCTTCCCCGACTCCCCGGCGCCGGAAGCTTCGATGGCCGCGTTGAAGGCGATAAGTTTGGTCTGGTCGGCGATGGTGTTGATGATCTCCATGACCTTGGCGATCTCCTCGGTTTTTTTCCGGAGCGCCAGAATCTGCCGAATACCTTCTTCGTTGTCCTCGTTGATGTTGACCATCCGCGACATGACGCCTTCCACGGCCGCCATTCCCTCCCGGGTTCTCTTCAGGGTGTTTTCGGCGATGGAGACCACCGATTCGGCGTTTTCCGAAATCTGGGTGGAGGTGGCGGAAAACTGTTCCATGGTGGAGGAGATTTCGGACACCGAAGCCGCCTGCTCCGAGGCCACGGCGGCCTGCTCGGTCAACGCCCCCGACATTTCGGAGACCGAGTCGTTGACCTGGGTCGCCACTTGGGTGGCCCGGGAGATGACGCTCCGGAGGCTTTCGATCATGGCCGCCACCGCGGCCAGGAGCCGGCCGATCTCGTCCCCGCTTCTGGAGACCACCTGCACCGACAAATCGCGCTGGGCAAGGCGTCGCGCCGCCTCGGCCGCCGCGTTCAGCCCCTTCACGAGCCGGGCGTTGATCCAGATCGTCAGCGGAAACAGCAATATAACGGTGACCACGGCGGTCAGGCCTATGATCAGCAGGTTGGTGTAAATCCAGGAATAAAATTCTTCATAATAAGCCGACGAGGCGATAATCCAGTCGAATTCGGGCAGATACCGAAACACCACCATTTTTTTCCGGGCTTCCGTCTCCCCGGGATTTCGCCATGTATAGGTGATGGCGCCGTTTTTGGCGGCGCACATTTCCTGGATAAAGCGCCGGCCGTTGCTGTCCTGGTAATTATAGACGTTTTCTCCCTGGCGTTTGGGATGAACGATCATCTCGCCCTTTGAATCCATGATGAAGGGGTAGCCGGTGTCGCCGATGCGGATGGACATGATCTCGTCGCGAAAGGTGTCGGCATTCACCATGCCGGCGAAGTCCTCCCGGTATGCCGAAGCGGAAATGATCCAATCCCAGGGGGCGAAATAGGTCATGAACAGCGCCTTGGGCCGGGCGGATTTTTCACCTGGGCTTTTCCATTCGTATTGGATGTAGCCTTCCTTGCGCCGGATCTGCTCCTGGACGAATTCGTGGGCCGACAGGTTCGTCCCGATCATGCGCCGGTCGGGATGGACCTGGACCTCGCCCTGGCTGTCGATGCAATACACGTATCCGGATTCGCCGATGGTCTGGGACAGCAAAATCCGGGCGGCCCTCTGCCGGGCCGTTTGCCCGGACAAATCATCCCCCGGCCCCGCGGATCGGTCCGCGACCATTTCGACGATCTCCTTGCTATGGATCGCCGTTGCTTCAAGGTGGGCCCGAACGGCGGTCTGCATGGCGGTTGACACCATGCCGACCAGCAATTCCGTCGTATTGGTCAGTTTTTGCCTGACATCGGCCCGGATGGTGTTCATGGAATAATAGCCGATGATGGCGAAACTCACGCCCACGGCCAGCGCGAACAACGTCGCGTAGATAAAGAGGAGCTTATATCGGATGGGAATGTCTTTGAGCAAGAAACGGGTGGCCATGGGGTAACGCCTCGCTTTCCTTTAAATCAGTTTAAAAAAATCGACCAGCAGAATGATCCGGCCCGTTTTCTCCAGGACCGCCCCCCAGACGGGCGATTCGGCGCAAGCCGCTCTAAAAAGGGGCGGCATCGGGTGAATGGCCTCGATGGCGACCGGAACATCGATGGCCTCGGGTTGATCGACGACAATCGCCGGCGATTCGCCCGACCGGCGCAACGCCAGGGCCACCGGCGACCGATAGGGAATCTCTTTGTCCGGGCGGAAAAAGCGGTTAAACCACCCGAGGGGCGTACGACGACGCCCGGCCTCGGCCAGGTCCAGCATCTCGGCGATCTGGACCATATCGACCCCGAACCGGGCGTCCGCCACCCGAAAGATCAGGATGCGGATCTGGACAACCGGGCCGGTCGCGCTCATAAAGCGATCCTGTCGAAGATTTTACCCACGTCGAGGACGGTGACATACCGGTCCCCGTAAAACGTTTCTCCGCCGACGGCGTATTCCCTGACGGTCTTGTCCAAAGTCGACATGGGGCGCTTCAACCGGTCGGCGGCCACATTGACCACATCCACCACAGAATCCACCAGGATGCCCGACCGGATGCCCGACCGGCTCGCGATGACGATCCGGGCGTCTTTTGTCGGTTCCGGAAACGTCATCGCCAGAATCCGGTGAAGGTTCAATACCGATTCGATGTCGCCCCGAACGTTGATGACCCCTTCGATGATGTCGGGACAGCCGGGGACAAAGGTGATGGTCCCGTAAGGGAGGAGTTCTTTGACATCGCCGCTGTCAAAGGCGTAAAAATCTCGATTTAAAGTAAAAATCACCAGATCGACCATCGCCTCCTCCGCCTGGACGACCGCCGCCTCCGCTTTCCGGCGTTTTACCGCCGCCAGTATCCGGTCGCTTCGATCCGCGTCCATGGATTCCATCACGTCCCCCCCCCCGCTTTCGGACCGCGTCATCGGCGCTCCTCGCTTTCTGTTTATCGTCCATATCTTTAATAAAAGGTTTTCCATCTTTTTTCAAGAGATCGTTCTTGGCTATTCCATCGGAATCATTTGTTCCTTTGACTTTTCCGGTCTTTTCTGGTAGTTCATCGGAATATTGATTCTGGCCAAGGCGTTTTGCCCTGTCAACCCAACAAAGTGGAGGATTAACACCATGTGGAAAAAAAGTTTCGCATTCGCGGCGGCGGTTGTGTTCCTGTTCTGCGGTCTGTGCCTGGCCGCGTCCCCGAAAACCGGCGGCACCCTGGTCTTCGGACGGGGCGGCGACAGCGCCGGGCTCGACCCGGCCTTCGAAACCGACGGCAATTCGTTCATGATCTGCGACAACGTGTTCGATCAACTGGTGCTCTATGCGGACGAGTCCACGGAGATCGTCCCCGGCCTGGCCACCGACTGGGAGGTCTCCCCCGACGGCCTCACCTACACCTTCCACCTGAGAGAAGGCGTGAAGTTCCACGACGGGACCGAGTTCAACGCCGATGCGGTGGTTTTCTCCCTGGGCCGGATGATGAAGAACAAAAACGTCAAATTCTTCAAAAAGGATTGGGACTTCCCCGAGGACCAGCCCTCCGCCGAATACTGGCTCAGCATGGAGATGGACGACATGCTCGGGTCCATCGAGGCCAGGGACAACCACACCGTGGTTTTCAAGCTCAACCGGGTGGAGGCGCCCTTCATCGCCAACATGGGCATGGACTTCGCCGCCATCGTCAGCCCGACGGCCGTTCTTAAATACGGCAAAAATTTCCGGGCCAATCCCGTCGGCACCGGTCCGTTTAAGTTCGTGGAGTGGATCAAGGACGACCGGATCACCCTCGAAGCCAACAAAGACTACTGGGGCGGCCGGCCCCCGCTGGATCGGGTGATGTTCCGCTCCATCCCCGACAATTCGGTCCGGTTCCTGGAACTCAAGACCGGCAATATCGACATTTGCCAGTTTCCCAACCCCGAAGACATCGAGATGGCGGAAAACGATCCCAACCTCAAGCTCGTCCGCCAGGCGGGCATGAACATCGGCTACCTCAGCTTCAACCACACCAAGGAATTGTGGCGGGACAAGCGGATCCGACAGGCGTTCGCCCACGCCCTCAACCGGGAATCCATCGTAGACAACATTTATTATGGCCTCGGCACGGTGGCCAAGAACACCATCCCCCCCAACATGTGGGGCTACAACGACGACATCGAACCCTACGCATACAATCCCGACAAGGCCGAAGCCCTGCTGAAAGAGGCCAAGTTTTTTGAAAAACTGAAGGCGGCCGGCCAGGAGAAGATCACCCTCTGGTCCATGCCCGTGGCCCGGCCCTACAACCCCAACGGCATGAAGGTGGGCGAGGCCATGCAGGCGAACCTGAAGGATGTGGGCGTCGAGGCTGAACTGGTGACCTTCGAATGGGGCACTTATCTCAAAAAACAGCGGGCCCAGCCCGAGGAGATGGACCTGTTCCAGCTCGGCTGGACCGGCGACAACGGCGACCCGGACAACTTCCTGGCGGTGCTCCTGGACGGCATGGCCGATCCCAACGTCCGGACCCAGTGGAAAAACGAGGAATACCACGACCTCATCCTCGAGGCCAAGCAGGCCCTGAAGAAGGAGGAGCGGATCCGGCTGTATA
>JAABTM010000475.1 GCA_011389855.1 Desulfobacteraceae bacterium | reverse complement strand
TCTCGGAAAACCGGGTGTTGATCTCGGCCAGCTTGATTTTCAGCGTGCGAAAAGCGTCCCGGGCATGGTGGGCGAAAACAAACGCCGCCCAAATCACAAAGGGGATCACCGTAAAGCAGACCAGGGCCAGCTTCCAATTGATGGACAGCAGCACCACCGCGATCCCCACCAGCAGGAACACGTCCTTGAAGACAAAAGTGATCACCGAGGTGAACATCTCGTAGAGGTTCTGGATGTCGTTGGTTGTCCGGGTCACCAGCCGGCCCACCGAGTTCCGGCTGAAAAAGGCCACCGACAGACCCTGGATGTGAGAGAACAGCTTCAGGCGCACGTCGTACATGATCCGCTGGGCGGCCCATTCCATGATCATCACCTGGCAGAAATTGAAGACGAACTGAAAGACGATGAGCCCCAGGAAAATCGCGGCCATTACGGCGACCCCGGAAAGATCGTCCCGCCGGAGGCGGGTCAGATCGGCCGTCTCGATCTTTTTCAGGTCTTTATAGGGGATGCGGGCCGCCGTCTCGTTCGTCTCCGGATCGGTCTTGAAGGTCGCGATCCCCGGGTACCGGTCCAGGATGCCGCGAATCTCCGGCGTCACCGGACTCACCGTCAAAAAACGCCGCCCCTCCGATTTCGCGCTGGAAACGTCCCCCGACGCGGCCGGCGCCGGCGCCGTCCCCGGACCGGACCTTTCCGTTTTGGCGGAACCCGGCACGATGTAGCGGTCGATGGCGATCTTGGTGACGTAGGGGATGGCCAGTTCCACCAGGGTGATCAGCACCACAAAAACGATGGCCGCCGTGTAAAGCCGCCAGTAGGGGCCGGCGTAGGGATAGAGCCGCCGCAGCAGCCGGACGTCATAGGGCTTGCCGAGCTTGTCTTCCTCGAAGTATCCGAAATCATGCATTGAACGCCTCTTCGATCTCCTGCAGGCGATAGGTTCGCGCCGTATCGTTGTCCACGGTTATTCGATTTTGCGAGATTCGCATTTGACGAACGAAAGAAATTCGTGTATCATTTGAGTAGAATAAATGCCCGATTATGAAAGACCTTACGGAAAATGGCCAAGAGATCATTCGTCCCCCACAGGCTGATCGATCACATCGAGATGGAGGATGGACGGAAACTATACCTGACGCAACATTCAAAAGATAGATTGACAACCAGAAATATATCCCGCGTCTATATCGAAAAGACATTCAGATTTCCAGATATTGTTATGCCGAACAGAGATTACGAGAATGCAAGAAATTACACAAAAACGATCGATAACAACAGAATAAAAATCGGCGTTAAAGACGATGAAGAGCCCTTGGTGTTAATAACCGCATTTATCCAATAAATAGCGCGTGCTTCCCCACAGGGATCGCCTTGAGGGGAACTCGACAAAATTTATCACAAACAGAAAGAAATCATGTATCCCCATACCAGCTACGACGAACAAAACGGATTGGCCTATGTTGCGCTGTCCGGAAACGAGATTGCAAAAAGCATCGAATCCGACGATGAATTGTTTGTTCTCGATTTGGACCAAAACGGCGGAATCGTGGGAATTGAAGTGTTGTCCGTTCCAAGATTGCAAGAACACTACATGGCGTTTTCTCGTTCGAGGCAAGAAAAGCTTTCCCCTGAAATGATACCGGCCTGTCTTCTGCCATTTGTTTATCTAATCAAAAATCGAACCGACGCCGCCCACCGCTGACCTCGCTTTTCCTCTCCATGATCGCATCCGGCGACATCAGCCCCTCCCTCGTTCAACTTCATGCATTGAACGCCTCTTCGATCTCCTGCAGGCGATAGGTTCGCGCGTAGTAGCCGCCCCTTTCCATCAGCTCGGCGTGGGTCCCCGACTCCGTGATCCGGCCCTCCCTGAGCACGATGATCCGGTCGGCGAAGGAAAGCGCCGACAGCCGGTGGGAGACGATGAACGTGGTCCGGCCCGCGGCCATCTCCCGGATGGTCCCGATGATGGCGTTGCCGGTCTCCATGTCCACCTGGCTGATGGGGTCGTCCAGCAAAAGGATCGGCGCTTCCCGGAGCAGGGCCCGGGCCAGGGCGATCCGCTGCTTCTGCCCGCCGGATAGAACCACGCCCCGCTCCCCCACGATGGTGTCCAGCCCATTGGGAAAAGACCGGATGGTGTCGGACAGGGCCGCCCGGTCCAGGGCCTTCCAGAGCTGGTCTTCGCTCACGGACTCGTCCTCGAAGGTGATGTTCTCCCGGATGGTTCCGGCGAACAGAAAGGGTTCCTGGGGGATGAAGGCGATGAGCCCCCGGAGATCCGACAGCGAGCAGTTTCGGGTGTCCACGCCGCCCACGGTCACCGTCCCCTTTTGCGGATCGTAGAGTCGGGGGACGAGGTTGAGAAGCGCCGTCTTTCCCGCCCCCGGCGGGCCGATAATCCCCAGGGTTCCGCCACGGTCCACATGGAGGTCGATCCCTTCCAGGACCGGCACAAGCCCCTCGGCCTCTTCGCCGGTCCGGAAGGCGAAGGAAACCTCGTTAAACCCAATTCCCTCCCCGATGCCGTCCAGCGGCCTGGCGTCGGCCGGGTCCGCGATGGCCGGCCGGGTCTGGAGAATCGCGTTGATCCGATCCAGGGAGGCTTTTCCCCGCTGAATCAGGTTGGTCAGCCAGCCCAGGGCCATCATGGGCCAGGTGAGCAGTCCCAGGTAGCTGATGAAGGCCACGAAATCCCCGGGGGTAATGATCGCCCGGATGGCCTGCCGGCCCCCGAGGAATAAAACAATGGTGAGGCTCAGGTTCGTAAAGAAGACCATCATGGGAAAAAAAGAACCGACGATTTTGACCAGGCCGATGTTTTTCCGGATATAATCCTCCGACGCGTCCTCGAGCTGAGCCAGCGACGCCGCCTCCCGGTTGTAGGCCTTGATAATCCGGATGCCCGCGTACCGCTCCCGCACGGTCTCGGTCAGGTCGGAAAAAGACGCCTGGACCTCGCCGTACATCTTGTGCATCCGCTTGCTGAAAAACCGGGCGCCGAATACGATGAGCGGCATGGGGATGAGCACGAACAGCGTCAGCCGCACGTTGATGTAGAGCATGAACCCGATGGCCGCCGCGCCCAGCACGACCGCGTCGGTCAGGGCCACCATCCCCATGCCCGAGGCCATGCGGATGTGATGGATGTCGTTGGTGGCGTGGGCCATGATGTCGCCGGTGCGGGTTC
>JAABTM010000179.1 GCA_011389855.1 Desulfobacteraceae bacterium | reverse complement strand
TGGCCGCCCTCCGGGAAGGGCTCGCCGCCCGCAATCTCCCCAGCGGCGCCGGCCACGACGCCGCCTCCTTCGCCCCCCACGTCCCCACCGGCATGATCTTCGTCCCTTGCCGGGGCGGCGTCAGCCATCATCCGGACGAAACCATCGATCAGCGGCACGCCGCGGCCGGGTGTCAGACGCTGTTGCGGACGTTGATGATTCTGTCCGGGCCCGGGGGCCGTCTGGAGCCCGCCTGACCGCTTTCGCCTCGCAAATTGCACATTGACAAATCATCATGTATGTTGTAGTTGATTACAAAGACTGATTTTGTTTCAGAAAATAAGCCGATCATGAACAATATAGGCGTGATTGCGCTCCCTCAGAGCGCTGGTATAGGGAACCCTGTCTCTGAACTAGGATGGAGGAAACGCCATGAGAAACGTCATGAAGTGGAGCGCGCTGACCATCGCGCTGTGCCTGGTGGGGATGACAAGCCCACGGGCGTCGGCCGAATCCCTTTTTTCCGGGGATTCTTTGGTTCGGCAGCGCTGCGGGGCTTGTCACAAACCTGATCGGCAAGGGCGGATGGAGGTGATCGAGGAAACCCGTAAATCACCGGAGGAATGGAAAAATGTACTCATCCGAATGATCCGGCTCAACGGGTTGCCTCTTGAAGACGCTTTGTTTCATCCCATTGTCAAGGAACTTAGCGATCAGCTCTGCCTGGCGCCGGCGGAGATGGAAAAAGTCGCCTATTACAACAGTGACGAAAACAGCCAGTACCGCGAAACGCCCAAAGACGATCTGGAAAAACGGCTCTACGCCGCCTGCGTGAGATGCCACACCTACGGCAAGATCGCATCCCACCGCATGACGCAAGACCAGTGGGCGGCCAACCGGGATCTCCACTTGGGGTATTATCCCACATCGGTTCCCCAGATGCGGGAGATGGACTGGATGAAAGAAAGCAAGGAACTGATCGAACCGCTGGCCAGACGATTCCCCATGGACAGCCCGGAATGGACGGCGTGGCGGGCGGCCCGGAAAGCGCAAGACATTTCCGGCGAGTGGCGGATCGCCGGTTATCAGCCGGGTTTCGGCTACTACGAGGGAACCTGTCGCTTCACCCCGGACCCGGATAAAGGCGAGGACGAGTACGCCGTGGAACGCACCGTCCGCTACCTCAACGGCGCCGCGTTGACCATGAGCGGCGAGGCCACCCTCTTCGGCGACTACCACCTCCGGTACGCGCTGGCCCCGACGCCGCTGACCGGCCGGATCGAGGGCGTATTCGATTTGAACAGCGAGGCCATGACCTTCACGGGCAAATGGTGGACGCTGGTGCAGGACGCCAACGCCCACGGAAACGAGACGTTCGCCAAAATCGGCGGTGATCCTGAAATCATCGGCGTTTTTCCTCAGTCCCTGAAAAGCGGGGCGGAAGGGCGGATGACCCTTATCGGGGTCAACCTGCCGACCGATGCGACGGCGGCGGATTTCGTTTTTTCCGATAACGGCGCCGACGTTTTGAAAGTAGAGGGGGCCGACGCCGGGAAAATCGTTCTTTCCGTCAAGGGGGGCGATGCCCCGGGCGCCACGACCCTCAGTTTCAAGGGGATGGCCTATGCGCATCCGATGCAGGTCTACGACGCCGTTGACGGCATCCGGATCTTCCCCCACATCGGCCGCGCCCGAGTCGGTTGCGGCGCCGCGTATCCGCCCCAGGGGGTTCAGTTCGTGGCGAGGGCCGTCGATTTCGGCCCGGACGGCGAGGCCGGCACCCCCGACGATGTCGTCCTGGAACCGGTGGATGCCCAATGGGCCCTGTCCGAGCAATCGACCCGGGAAAACGATGACGACCTGAAATACCTGAAGGCGCCCATTGCAAACGGCCTTTATACGCCGGTCACCACCTATGCGCCGATTGAAGAGCGGAAGCAGCGTCGGGAAGGAGTGGGTCTCATCGCGGTGGAGGCCGCCTATTCAGCGGATGGAAAGGATTTCAAGGACCGGGCCCTGCTGGCGGTCACGGAACCCGATTTCATCACCCATATCAAGTAGCGGTGACCGAGGCATGACCCTTTATCGCACCGCCGATCACCGATTGTTTTCCGTGGACGGCCACGATTTCCTCTTTCTGTCCGCCGAAAACGCCGTTTTCGAAATCGACGCCGACAACCGGGACATCCTGGAACGGGGCGTCGATCCGGCGGCGCTGCCGAAGGACCGATCCGAGGAACTGGCGAAGTTGCGGGTGATCGTGCCGGTCAACGGCGGCAAACCCGCGGCCGCCCAACCGATGGCCGTCAACACCCTGGTGCTTCACCTTACGGAGGCGTGCAACCTGGCCTGCGGTTACTGCTGCCAGGATGCTTCCCGCGCCGGAAACGCCATGTCCATCGAGACGGCCAGGCGGGCGGTGGACTTTCTCATGACCCATTCCGGCGCGATCCGGAAGGTGACCCTTGTGCTGTTCGGCGGGGAGCCCCTGCTCAATTTCAAGCTCATCTCGGAGATCGTCCCCTATGCCCGTGACGCGGCGGCCGGTTGCGGCAAAGCGGTTGAATTCGCCATCACCACCAACGGCGTCCTGTTGACCGACCGGATCACGGATTTTCTGCTGGAAAACGAGATCGGCGTCACGGTGAGCATCGACGGGTCCGACGCCATCCATGACCGGTTCCGGAAATTTCCGGACGGCTCGCCCACCTACGCGGCCATCCTGCCCGGCCTCCGGCGCCTGGTAAAGGGAAAGCGGCCCGTAGTGGCCCGGGCCACGGTGGCGGAGGATCCCGACGCCGTGCCGGCGGCCCTGGACCATCTGCTGGCCCTGGGGTTTTCCGAAGCCGGTTTTGCACCGGCGACCACCGCGGACCCGGCCTGCCAGTTGGACGCCGCCGGCATGGACCGGCTTCTGGACCGGTTCCGGGAGTTGACCGGGCGGTTTTTGACCACCGCGGCCACCGGGGATCTGTTGGGGTTCACCAACCTCATCGATCTGCTGGTCGTGATCCATGAAGGCGAGGTCAAAAGCCACCCCTGCGGGGCCGGATTGGGCATGTTCGCCGTCGGACCGGACGGCCGGCTGCATCCCTGCCAGCGTCTGTCCGGCGACGATCACCCGGTGATGGGCGACATCTTCGACGGCGTCGATGCCGAGGCGGTTCTTGGGTTTCGGCGGTCGGGCGCCCTTTCCACCAAACCGGGCTGCGGGTCCTGTTGGGCCCGGGTCACGTGCGCCGGCGGGTGCTACCACGAAGCCCTGGTGCGGGAGGGGGATCTGTTCAGCCCCAACCATCACTACTGCGACTGGATTCGCGCCTGGCTGGCCATCGGTCTCGACGCTTACGGAAAGCTGGCGCTGACGACGCCGGACTATCTCGACAAACTCTCCTTTCTCAGGGGGCGTCCGCCGCTGTCCGGATGCCGGCCTGTCAACGAAAAGAACGCTGTCGCCATGGAAAACCGATCCACGAAAGGAAGCGCGCCATGAAAAAGAAAGGTTTGAAAGCGATCAACAAACGGGCCAAACAACTCGAAGACAACGAGGTGTTCGGCATGGCCGACGAGGACATCATGACCAGCATGCCCATCGGCTGCACCACCATTTTCGACACCGGATGGGAGACCAATCCCCGGCCCGAAACGCCCATAGGCAACTGCGTTTCCAGCGCCCGGGATTTCACCAGTTGCTCCGGGCCCTGCTGGTGGCCGGCCCAGACCCCGGACAACATCACGAACTTTCCGGATTTTCAAAACCAGTGCCGGGCCATCGAGAAAGACTGGCGAAACCTCAATTTTGTCATCAAACGGTAATAAGGAGGGGTTCCATGAGACGCACTTTTGTCGTATGGATGATCGCGGCCGGTTGCATCCTGGGAACAGGCCCCGGCGTTTTCGCCGAAGATTTCATCTATGTGCCCGTCAACAACGCACTGCACGTCATCGACTGCGATACGGACACCATCGTCGAAACCATCCCCTACAACGATTACATCGTCACGGCGGCCTATTCCCCGGACGGCGGCCGCTACTACCTCAATGCCTTCCACTCGGTCTACGCCATCGACACCCAAACCAACGAACTCGTCGACACCTATAAGTTTTCAACGGAATTGAGCAAAACGGATGTGTTCGGCATCGCCGTTTCCGAGGACGGCAAGAAACTGTATCTGTCCACCTGGATCGTCAAGAAAAAGCCGAACGTTCCCAGACTCAACGTCATGGGAGCGCACCTGGCGGTGTTCGATCTTGGAAAAGAAAAAATCGTCAAGGCCTATCCCATTCCCAGTTGGGCCACATGCATTCTGACCCTGCGCAATGATCCCGATCATGTCATTCTGATCGGTCTGAACATCCAGAAGCTGAATCTCAAGACCGGCGAAGTGGAAAAACTCGCGGGCATGTTGCATGCGGATAAGGGCGATGAGCAAAAAAACGCCCTGGCGGTGTGGAACAACTCCAGTCCGGGGGATCACGGCATTTTCATAACGCCCTATTACACCGCCGACAGCCTTGGCTATTTCATCATCGACCGCAATACCGGCAAGCTGGAAAAGCTGGTGGGCGAGGACATGTTCTTTGAATACGCGGCCATTTTGTCTCCGGACAAAAAATATATTTATGCGGTAATGGATGAGCTGATCAAAATCGACCGGAAACCCTACACGACGCTCTTCCGATCTCCCACTGAAACGGGGACTTGCTACACCCTGTCCATCACCTCCGATGGCCGCAAACTCTATGTCGGGCCGGGCGGGGCGGACATGAGCGTCTATGACGCCGAGACCCTCGACCTGCTGTCGGTCATTCCCTTGGAGGCCGACGGCGTCCTGGCCCATCGGATTTCCCGTTGAGGCGGGGTGAGTGTCCAGATCAACCCATATTTGTTGCAATTTGGCGCGAATTTGGAGATCAATAATATGAAAACACTAACTGTACCTGAAATAGAGTCAGATATTTCTTCTGTTTTGACTGAAATAGAAGAAAAGAAAGAAAATTTTATTGTTTGCCGAAACGGCAAACCGGTAGCGAATTTAATTCCTCACAGGCGAAAAACCCGCAGGCTTCCTCACCCGGTTATGAGCGCTATCAGAATAAATTATGATCCTACCGAAATATTAAGTCAGGATGAATGGCCGGGGGAGAATCAATGATACTGCTGGACACCTGCGCTCTGCTTTGGCTTGCAAGCGGCGGTGGAAAACTGAGCGAGTCCTCTTTGGAACAAATAGACTTAGCGCCGGCTGTCTATATTTCAGCAATCAGCGGTTTTGAAATCAGCCTGAAATACAGGAAAGGCAAACTTGAACTTCCTGTTTTGCCTGATGAATGGTTCGGCGTGGTTTTGGAACATCATGATATATCTTTTATATCATTGGATATTGGTATTTGTATCGCGGCAAACGACCTGCCGCCTGTTCACAATGACCCTTGCGACAGGCTAATCATCGCCACTGCCAAACTTCATAATTTCCCTGTTGTTACTACTGATTCAAGATTTGAAGAATATGATATTGAGGTTATTTCATAACCGCTACGAGAAAAGGGTCGTATTTTATTCGGCGTTCAAGAATCCTGGCGGTTTGGGAGGCCGACGGCGTCCTGGCCCATCGGATTTCCCGTTGAGGCGGGGCGGATGACCCGAAAAGAATTTTTCAACAGCGTATCCAACGGCAAGGCGGACGTTCTGCAAATCTTTCTCGACGCTCTCGCGGCGTCCGGGACGGATTATTGCGTCATCGGCGGCCTTGCCGTGAACGCTTACGCTGAACCGGTCGTCAGCCTTGATCTCGATATCGTCGTGGCCGCAGGCAATATCGAGATCGTGGGCCGGCGTGTCGAGCCGCATTTCAGGATTGAACGATTCGCTCACAGCGTGAATCTTGCGTCGGACAAGTCCAGCCTGAGAATCCAGATGCAGACTGATCCGAGGTATCAGGCGTTTATTGACAGGGCGGTGATGAAATCCGTGCTGGGCTATGTTATGAAAGTGGCGGCCGTGGAAGATGTGTTGCAGGGGAAAATATGGGCGTATTCCGATGAGCAACGCCGCAAAAGCAAACGCCAAAAAGATTTGGCGGATATTTTCCGGCTGGTGGAGGCGCGTCCCGATTTGACCGATATGTTGCCTGAAACGATAAAGGAGATTTTGGGATAGAATGATCGAACCCCCCACCCCTTCAAAAAAACCTGGATTTTTCCGTCGATTTTTCCGTTTTTTCAAAACCGGACCCGGGCTGCTGATCCTGGTTCTTTGGGTTCCCGCCCTCGTTCTCGTGGCCCATGAAATGTCCGCCGGCGTGTTCCAGGACCGGACTTGCGTGGTCTGCCACGAAATGGAGGAGCCCGTTCGGAAATGGAAAGAATCGGGCGCCGCCAAATACCACCGGAACTGCGCCGGTTGCCATTTCGACTCGACCATGGAAGGGCGAATTCATTTTCACGAGACCGCCGTCCGGCTGCTGGTGGAACATTTCAAGCGGAACCCGGAAGAGCCCATCAAACCGAAAGAAGAGCCCCTCTTCATCGACGAAGACAAGGAACCCGGCTACTGGAGCCATGTGCCGAACCGCCGCTGTTTTCAGTGCAAAAGGGCGCCGAATCACCAGAAGAGCGACCAGACCCGGATCCACAAAAAGCTGGTGAGGGGGATCGCCGATCAGCCCTGCAAGGACTGTCATAACCACGAAATGCGCAAGGGGCAGAAGTTCTACGAAAAAGTTCTTCCGGGTCAGGAGCAGGCGTCCCTCCGGTGATCGAGGTCGCCCTTCACCTCCGGCATCTCCCCCGGACCGGCGCCGCCGCGCTCCGGGAAGAATTTCAGACCCATATACCGGGACCGGAAGAAGATGTCGGCTGTTGGATCTCCCGCCTGTATGTGGGGGACGAATTCTGCGCCAACCGCCTGCCGTCTCCGGATCGCCTGGCCCGTTTCCGCCGGTGGGCCGATGAAAGACGGTTCGGCCTCTCACTCCTGACCCCGATCCTTTCGGATGCCGGCATCGAGGATCAAACGCCCCTTTTCGATGCGCTCGCCCATTTGGATCCGACAGCCGAAGTGGTGATCAACGACTGGGGCGTGATGCGGTTTCTGCGGGCCCGGCATCCCGGTTTCCGGATCGCCGCCGGCCGGCTCCTCGACAAAGGCTTTAAAGACCCCCGCATAGCCGGGGCGCGTCCAGGGGCGGATGTCCATGCGCTAATGTCCAGCGGCGCCTTCGATCACGACGAAATCCGAGAAAAGGTGAATGGGAACGGGGTCTGTCGATTGGAGCGGGATTTGTTGCCCCATCGCGGTGAAACAGCTCCTTCGGACGACCGTTTCGGGCTGTCGGTTTATTATCCTTTCGGCTGTTTCACCAGCGGGCGCATCTGCTGGCCGGCGTCCGCCCGCCAGGGCTTTGTGCCGGGCGGGCCCTGCGACCGCATATGCGGAACCCTTTCCATGCAGCTGAAGCATCCCGATTTCGCGTTGCCGGTGTTCCAGAACGGCAACACCCTTTTCTATCGGTATTCTCCCGTCATGCTGTCTTCGCTGTGGCGCATCGCGGAAAATCGGGCGCTGCGCCTGGTCTTTCAGGGGTGGGCCATGGGATGCGACGAGCCGATTCGGGGCGTTCAGGCCGCATGAAAATCGTTGCGCCGGTCAGTTCGCCGGACGAAGTGGAAATGCTCCTTCACTGCGGGGCAGATGAACTTTACTGCGGCATCCGCGCCCCTGAATGGGAGGAAAAGTTCGGGGGGCGCTGGTGGATGAACCGCCGCGGTCCGAAAGGCGCCAACCTGTCGGGTTTTTCGGACCTGAAACGAGTGACAACAGCCGCCCACGACGCGGGGGTCCGGGTGGCCGTCGCCCTCAACGCCGCATTTTATCCGGCCGACGCCATCGACGACATCCTTGAACTGGCCCGAAAACTCGCGGCGGACACAGGCGTGGATGCGCTGATCATCAGCGACGTCAACTTGTTGATCCGGATTCAACGGGAAAATCCGCCGGTCGAGATTCATTTGAGCAGCCTGGGGTCCGTGTTCAATTCATACACTGTGGATTTTTACCGGGACTTGGGCGTCCGACGCATCATCCTGCCCCGCCAGCTCCGGTTGTCGGAAATCGAAACCATCGTTTCCCGGAAAAGCGACCGGATGGAATTCGAGGTGTTCGCCGTCAACGACGGCTGTCTTTTCGAAGAAGGCGTCTGCCAGACAACCCACGCCTTCGGCCCCTTCTGCATGATGGACTGGTCCATTCAGGCGGTTCACGGCCCGAACGGTCCGGAGGCGGCGCCCCCTGTCGACCGGCTTAATGAATACCGATGGTATCAGAACAACTGCGGATCATCGTTTCAGGAAGACGGCCTGCCCAACGGCCCGTGCAGCCTCTGCCGGTTCGACCGGTTTCAGTCGTGGGGGGTCTCGGCCGTGAAGATCGTGGGACGGGAAGCCGCCTTTTATCGAAAGATGCGGAGCCTGCAACTTGTCAAGGCGGTGATGGACGAGGTCCGAAACGGTCGACCGTCCAGCGTCGCGCGGAAATGGCGCAACACTCCCGAATACTGCGACAGCGGTTGGATGTGCTATTTCAGGGATGCGGCGGATTGACGGCATCCCTCCGCGCCCACCTGCCCTATCTTGGCGGGTATCTTCGACCGCACCGGAAGGTGTTGTTCGGCTCGTTTGCCCTCAGCGCCGTCAGTACGGCGCTCGGGATGGTCCAGCCTTACTTCGCCAAAATCTTCATCGACGGCGTTTTCCTCTCCGGAAACGCCGACCTGCTGGCGCCTCTGCTGGCGGCCCTGATCCTGCTGCTGATCGTCGGCTTCGGCATCCGGGTGGTCAACCGGTACATTTACACCCGTTATTCCGCCCGGATGCTTTTCCGGATGCGGGAGGATCTTTTCGTCCATCTTCACCGGATTCCCCTCCGGTTTTTCACCGAGCGAAAGATCGGCGATATCTACTCCCGCATCGCTTCGGACATGGCCGACATTCAGGCCCTGGTCACCGACACCCTGCCCCAGTACCTGTTCAACCTGCTCACCTGCCTCATCACCGCCGCCATTTTGTTCTGGCTCGACTGGCGGATGGCGCTCATGAGCCTGGCCTTCACGCCCGTCGCCCTCTTCATCGTCTTTCGCCTCCGGCCGAAGCTGTTGGATCTGGGCCGGCAAGTGGCCGAGACCAACGCCGACATCGCCCATTTTCTATTTGAATCGTTAGGATCGGCGCCGCTGATCCGGGCCTATGGCGCGGCATCCGTGGAAGCGGGCAAGTTGCGGGAAAAACAGTCCACCATTCTGGGGTTTCTTCTGCGCTATCAGGTGCTGGGGGCGGTGTCGGGGGTGGTGCCCACACTGTTCGCCGTCATCAACACCCTGGTGGTCTTTGGTTATGGCGGGGTTCTGGTCCTGGATGGGTCTCTGACCGTAGGCAGCCTGGTGGCGTTTTCCATTTATCAGGGCCGGGTCTTCGGCCCCCTTCAGGGACTTCTGGACGGGTTTTTGGCGGCCCAGAAAGCCCGCGTGGCCCTGGCCCGGGTTCGGGAGATCCTGGACGTGCCGCCGGATCGGGCCGGCGCGGGCGCCGATGACGGAGGGCGGGAACTCGGTTCAGACCGGCTCCGGGGCGAAATTGTGTTCCAAAACGTCGTGTTCGCCTATTCGGGCGAGGCGCCGGCCATCGAAAATCTTTCACTCAAGATTCCCGCGGGAAAGATCACCGCCCTGGTGGGCCCCAGCGGGGCGGGCAAGACCACCATCTGCCATCTCATCCTCCGGCTGTTCGATCCGGATTCGGGCGCCGTCTCCCTTGACGGCGTCGATCTGAAGGAATTGAAGCCGGCATGGCTGCGAAAGCAGGTCGCCCTGGTCTCGCAGGACATCTTCCTGTTTCACACCACCGTCGCCGACAACATCCGGTTTTCCCGACCCGACGCTACAACAGACGCGGTGGAGGAAGCGGCGCGGGCCGCCTGCATCCATGACTTTATCCAGTCCTTGCCGGCCGGATACCACACGGTCATCGGCGACCGGGGCGTCCGCCTGTCCGGCGGCCAGAAACAGCGGATCAGCATCGCCCGGGCTGTACTGATGGCGCCCAGAATCCTGATTCTGGACGAGGCCACGGCCTTTCTGGACGAGGCCGTGGAAGACCGATTGAAGGCAACCCTGGCCGATCTCATGAAAGACCGGACCATTCTGGTGGTCAGCCATCGGGCCTCCACCGTCCACGGGGCGGATCAAGTCATCCCCATCGCCCCGCCGAACTGAAGGACCATGCGCCCCGGCCCCGCGACCATAGGGTCCGCCATCCGCATCGCGGTCATCGACAGCGGCGTCAATCCGGATCATCCCCATGTCGGAAACGTGGAGAGCGGCATCGATTTTTGTTCCGACCCCGAGGGGGAGCCGATCCGATCCCGGGACGCGGTGGACTGCATAGGGCACGGCACGGCCATTACCGGCGTGATCCACTGGCATGCGCCGACAGCCGTGGTTTGTCCCATTCGGATATTTCAAGAAACCCTGGAAGCGCCGGCTTCCCGCTTGTTGGCGGCCCTGGAATGGGCCATCGACAACGCCGCGGACGCCCATGGGGCCGCTCCCGCTATCGATGTCATTCACCTGAGCCTGGGGCTTCGGGCAAAGCGATTCAAACAACCGCTGCTGGATATCTGCCGTCGGGCCGACCGGAAAAACATCCTGATCGTAGCGGCGGCCAGGGCGACGGGTGAACCGGTGTATCCCGCTGTCTTCGATACCGTGATCGGGGTCAGCGACCTTTCCGAATCCCACATGGACGATCTGGTCTATTACCCGGACAGCCCCGTCGAATTCGGCGCGCATCCCCAACCCAGGCCGCTGCCGGGCCTGCCCCAGCATCTCAATTTCCGGGGCGCCAGCTTCGCGGCCGCCCACCTTACCGGCTTGGCCGCGGCCATTCTTTTCGAAGAACCTGAGGCCTCGCCCCAAGACGTCCGGC
>JAABTM010000474.1 GCA_011389855.1 Desulfobacteraceae bacterium | reverse complement strand
CTCGCCCCGTGGCATCGCCCGTGCCGTGGACGGCGTCGGCCTGTCCGTGGACAGCGGGGAGGTGATGGGCATCGTGGGTGAATCGGGGTGCGGAAAAAGCGTGCTGGCTCTGTCCATCCTGCGGCTTCTGCCCATGCCGCCAGCGTTTTTCGAGTCGGGCGAGATCCTCTTTTCGGGCCGGGATCTCCTCAAGGCCTCCGACGAGGAGATCCGAAAAATCCGGGGCGACCGGATCAGCATGATCTTCCAGGAGCCCATGACCGCCCTCAACCCCGTCTTCACCGTGGGCAACCAACTCGCCGAGGTCTTCCGGGTCCACCGGGGGATCGGGGCGGCCGAGGCCCGGTCCGAGGCCGTCCGGATGCTGGAGATGGTGGGCGTGCCCGCCCCCGAAAACCGGCTCCGGGAATACCCCTTCCAGCTCTCGGGCGGATTGCGCCAGCGGGTCATGATCGCCATGGCCCTGGCCTGCCGGCCCGAGCTGCTCATCGCCGACGAGCCCACCACGGCCCTGGACGTGACCATCCAGGCCCAGATTCTCGAACTCATGTCGGCGCTCCAGGCCGAACTGGGCACGGCCATCATCCTGATCTCCCACGATCTGGGCGTCATCGCCGAAACCGCCCACCGGGTGGCGGTGATGTACACCGGCCGGGTGGTGGAAACCGCCGAAACCCTGGCCCTTTTCGACCGGCCCCGTCATCCCTACACCAAGGGTCTCATGCAAGCCATTCCGGCCGCCGAGGCGAGTTTCGACGCCGGCGAACTCTACGAAATCTCGGGAACCGTGCCGAGCCTGCTGTCCCTGCCGTCCGGCTGCTCTTTTCACCCCCGCTGTCCTCTGGCTGTGGACATCTGCCGGGAGACGGCGCCCGATCTCGTCGAACACGCGCCGGGCCATCGGTCGGCCTGCTGGAGGGCGGACGATGTCTGAAGCCCCGCTGCTGGCCGTCGAACACCTGGTCAAGTATTTTCCGGTCCGGTCGGGCCTGTTCGGAAAACAACGGGAACGGGTCCACGCCGTGGACGACATCTCCTTCACCCTCGGGGAAAACGAGACCCTGGGGCTGGTGGGAGAATCAGGGTGCGGCAAATCCACGGCGGGCCGGACCCTGCTGCGCCTCATCGAGCCCACGTCCGGGGAGGTCCGGTTCAAGGGAAAGAACATCTTCGCGCTGCCCCCTGGCGAGGGCCGCCGGCAGCGGCGGGAGATGCAGATCATCTTCCAGGATCCCTTCGGCTCCCTCAATCCGCGCCTGACGGTGGAGCGGATCGTGGAAGAACCCCTCCTGACCCACAAAATCGGCGACCGGACCGAACGGCGCGAGCGGGTGGCCGACGCCCTGTCCACCGTGGGGCTTCTGCCCGAACACATGACGCGCTTTCCCCACGAATTCTCCGGGGGTCAGCGCCAGCGGATCATGATCGCCCGGGCCCTCATCCTGCGGCCCAAGCTCATCGTGGCCGACGAACCGGTGTCGGCCCTGGATGTCTCCGTCCAGGCCCAGGTGCTCAACCTGCTCAACCGGCTGCGGCGGGAATTCGGGTTCGCCTGCATTCTCATCTCCCACGACCTGGGGGTGATCCGGTACATCAGCCACCATGTGGCGGTCATGTACCTGGGCCAGATCGTGGAATCGGCGCCGGTGGCGGCGCTTTACGCCACTCCGCTCCATCCCTACACCCGGTCCCTGCTCTCGGCCGTGCCCATCCCCGATCCGCGGAAAAAACGGCAGCGGATCATCCTGACGGGGGACGTGCCCTCCCCCATCCACCCGCCGTCCGGATGCCGGTTCCATCCCCGGTGCCCGGAGCGGATGGACATCTGCGACAAAGAAGACCCGGCCATGCGCCTGGAAGCCGAGGGCCACCGGGTCATGTGCCATTTGTACACAACGGGTCCCGTCTGGGCGCCCGACTTACCCACACCCCCCAATACCTAAGGAGGTCCCATGAAGCGATTATCGTTGTCCGTCCTGTCCATCCTGATGCTCTGCCTGTTCATGGCCGCCCCGGCGCCGGCCATGGACGCCGACACCCTGGTGGTGATCCAGGAGGCCGAGCCCGTCGGCCTGGATTTGATGCGCAGTTCCATCCAGACCACCATGAGTCCCTGCTACAATCTCCACGACACCCTCTTCCATCCCCAGGAAGACGCCACGGTGAAACCCGCCCTGGCCGAGAAATGGGAAAAAGTGGATGATTTGACCTGGAAAATCTTTCTGCGCAAGGGCGCGACCTTCCACAACGGCGAGCCGGTCAACGCCGAAGCCGTCAAGTTCTCCTTCGACCGCGTCTTCAACGAAGACATCCAGTGCCCCCACAAGGGCAAGCTGTCGGCCTTCACGGACTTGACGGTCATCGACGACCACACGATCACCATCAAAACCGAAGCGCCCTACGCCCCCGGCCTCTACATGCTCGGCTACTACCTGCCCATCGTGCCGCCCAAGTACATCGCCGAAGTGGGCGACAGCGAGTACAACACCAACCCCGTCGGCAGCGGCCCTTACAAGCTCAAGGAATGGAAACGGGGCGATGCCGTGATCATGGAGCGCTACGACGGCTACTACGGCCCCAAACCCGCCTATAAAACCGTCATCTTCAAGGGCGTCCCCGAAGAAGCCTCCCGGATCGCCGCCCTGGCGACGGGCGAGGCCCACGTCATCAGCGGCGTGCCGGTTCATCAGCGGGAAAAAATAAAGGATTCGGGCAATGCCTACCTGACCCCGCAAATGGGCGTCATGCCCTACCTGGGCATCAACACCTACGAAGCCCCCTTCGACGACGTCCGGGTCCGCCGGGCCGTCAACCACGCCATCAACCGGGAACTCATCGGCAAGGCCCTGTTCAACGACGAGGCGATCATCTGCGCGGGTCCCATCAGCCCCCGCACCTTCGGGGCCAACCCGAACCTGAAACCCTACCCCTTCGACCCGGCCAAAGCCAAGGCGCTGCTCAAGGAAGCCGGCCATCCCGACGGCATCGAAGCCCGGCTGGCTTATCCCACCTACATGTCCCAGATCCAGGAACAGGCCGAGGTCATCGCCGCCAACCTGGGCGAAGCGGGCATCAAGGTCACGCTGGAACCCTACGAGCGGGCCGTCATGTGGGAGCGGTACAAGGGCAAACAGCACCAGATGTTCATCTACTGGTGGGACGACGCCCCGGAGCCCGACCGGTACATGTATTCCCTG
>JAABTM010000178.1 GCA_011389855.1 Desulfobacteraceae bacterium | reverse complement strand
TCCGATCTTCCTTCGCATGGCCCGTGGAGGGGATGCTGATGGTAAAGGCCCGGTTGGCCTCGATGCCGCCGTAGGAATAGGTCGCCTTCCGGAGTGCCACCATCACGCAGGGGGGCTTGGAACAGCAGATCCCGCCCCAGGCGGCGGTCATTACGTTGGGATGCCCTTTGTCGTCGTAGGTCCCCACCACCAGAACGGGGGCGGGGTAGAGAAGGGTCTTGGCGCCGATGGATTTTTTCATGGGATGTCTCCTTCCCCCATCATCCCGCGGGCCGGGCCGAGAATGTCGGGGTCGTCGTATTCCATAAACCGGCCGCTCCATTCCACGGGCGCCCGCAGCGCCAGCCAGGCCATGGACCGTCCCGGCATCTCCGGCGGCGCCAGTTTCCCCTCCGCCTTCAGGTTCTGGAAGTAGTCGGTTTTGTCGGGGGCCATGTTGCCGGGCCCCTTCTCCCGGATCACGCCCTGCATTTGGGTATCGACCACCCCCGGTCGGAGGGAAATGGCCGTCACATCGGGTTCTTCCACGGCCAGCACCCGGGTGAAATGGGTCATCCCCGCCTTGGCGGCGCAGTAGGCGCTCCATCCCGCCACCGCGTTGACTGCGGCGCCGCTGCTGACGTTGACGATCCGGCCACGGGCCTCCCGGAGCGGTTCCAGGGCGGCCGCGGTCATGTAGTACGGCCCCAGGAGGTTGACCTCGATGTTGTACCGCCAGGCGTCCCGGTCCGCGGCGGCGGCGGGGGCCACCGGTTCCAGGACACCGGCGTTGTTGATCAGCCCGTCCAGGCGGCCGAACCGCTCCAGGGCCTCCTTTACGATACGGACGCAGGATTCGGGGTCCGACACGTCCGCCGGAAGGGGCAGCGGATCGCCGCCGCGCGCCGCCACATCGTCGGCCGCATCGGCCAGGGACCGCTGATCCCGGGCCGTCATCGCCACGGCGGCGCCGGCTTTGCCCAGCCAGCGGGCCGCCGCGGCGCCCATGCCACGGGATGCGCCGGTAACGATCACCACCTGTCGTCGATTCACCATATTTTTCTCTCTTTCTATTGAATGATATGGGCGGAAAGTGTATAGAATAGTATTCTTAAATCAATGTTGTGTTATAACTGTACCACGGGAATGGTTTGAACTCAATGAAAACAAACGGAATGCGGATAAAGGAAGCATGGCATCCATAGCACACGGACAGATCCTGGTAATCGGGTGCGACGACACCGCCGCCGATGCGGTGGTGTCGCAGATCGAGGCCCTGGGCGTCTCTTCGGTCCGCGGGGTCGCCTCGCTCGAAGGGGCCATAACGGCCATGGTCGCCGATCCGCCGGACCTGGTGCTCATGGACGCCCGATACTCCCTCGCCGATGGGGAGGATTCCCCGGCCGACCGCATTCGGGCCCGGTTCGACGCGCCCGTTATCTTTCTGGCGCCCCCCGCCGGCGCGGCGTCGATCCCCCTTGACGGAATGCCGCCCCTGGTCTGCATTTCCCGGCCGATCCGGGAAGGGGAATTGCTGCCCGCCATGGAAGCGGCCCGGAGCCGGCATCGTTTGGGACAGCGGGCCCGGCGGTCCGAGGGGCAGTTGAAGACCCTGATGGAGACCATTCCCTACGGCCTTCTGGAACTCTACCCTTCCGGCGCGATCCGGGAGGTTAACGACGCCTTCGGGGAGATCACCGGCCGATCCGCCGAGTCGGTCGTGGGCCGCCGGCCCTGGGATCTGCTGCCGGATTCGGATGCGGAAAAGAAACGGCTGAAGGCGCTGGTGGAATCCCTGTTCGCCGGCCGGGCCGCTTCCTGCTCCTGGACGGGACCGGTCCCGACCCGCCTGGGCGCCCCCCTCTTCGTCAAGCTGGACTGCAACCCCAAGCTGGGGGAAGATGGAACCGTCGGCGGCGCCGTCTGCACGGCGACCGACGTCACCGACCGGCAACTGGCTGCGGAACAGCTCAAACGCTACACCGCCTGCCTGGAGGTGCTGGTGGACCTGACCCAGATGAACAAGACGCCGGTGGACGAAATGGCCCATTACATCCTGGAAAACGCCCTGGAACTGTCCGGATCCACCATCGGGTTCGTGGGATCGGTGAGCGAAGACCAGTCCGCCCTCACCATCTTCAGTTGGTCGTCGGAGGTCATGGGTTCCTGCGACCTCGATCATTCGGAACTGAAGTTTTCCACGGAAAAGGCCGGGATTTGGGGGGAGGCGATCCGGAGCCGCCGTCCCGTGATGGTCAACGACTACGCCCAGTACCCCCATCGGAGAGGACTGCCCGAGGGCCACCTGGCCCTGGAAAGGGTGATGGCCATCCCCATCATGGAAGAGGGCCGGGTGGTGATGGAGATCTCCGTGGCCAATAAACCGGCGCCCTACGCCATGGCCGACATGAACCAGCTCCAGATGCTGGTGGACGGCATGTGGCGCCACCTGAAGGATCGCCGCCACCGGGAGCGGCTGGTCCGGGCCAAGGAGGAGGCCATCAAAGCCAACCGGGCCAAAACCGCCTTTCTGGCCAACATGAGCCATGAGATCCGGACCCCCATGAACGCCGTCATCGGCATGACCGATCTCACCCTCGAAACCGAGCTTGACGCCGAGCAGCGGGAAAACCTCCAGATGGTGAAACAGTCGGCCCATCACCTTCTGGAAATCATCAACGACATCCTGGACATCTCCCGAGTCGAATCGGGCCGCTTGGATCTGGAGGAAGAACCGTTCGAGTTCCGCCCGGGGTTCGACCGGACGATGCGGTCCTTTCTCGTCCAGGCCCGGGAAAAGGACATCGATCTGAAATGGGAGATCGATCCGACCCTCCCCAAGACCCTCATCGGCGACGAACGCCGAATCCGCCAGGTCATCTACAACCTGGTGAACAACGCCATTAAATTCTCCCGGGAGGGCGCCGTCCGGGTGTCCGTCTCCCGGGAGAAAAACGAGGGGGGCCGAAACGCCCTCCGTTTCCGGGTGGAAGACACGGGCATCGGCATTCCCCCCGAAAAACTCGACCGGATCTTCGATCCCTTCTATCAGGCCGACGCCTCCAGCACCCGTCATTTCGGCGGCGCCGGGCTGGGACTGGCCATCTCCCGGCAGTTGGCGGAAAAAATGGGCGGCGCCATTCAGGTGGAGAGCGAATACGGCCAGGGGTCGGTCTTTACCTTTCAGCTCCCCTTGCGGGGGATAGTCGGGGGCGTTCCCGCCGGAGACGACAAACCGACCGGAAGAGGGGACTCAGCAGCAGAAGAGGCCACGAGATCGCTCACCATTCTGGTGGTGGAAGACAACCCCTTCAACCAGAAAATGGCCGCCCTGTTTCTGGAAAAACAGGGCCATACCGTCTTTACGGCCCAGACCGGCCGGGAGGCCCTCCAGATCCTGGAAGAGGGCGCCTTCGACATCGTCTTCATGGACATCCAGATGCCGGAGATGGGCGGCATCGACGCCACCAAAGCGATCCGGGAACGGGAAAAGGAGACCGGGGAACACATCGCCATCGTCGCCATGACGGCCCACGCCATGAACGGCGACCGGGAGGCCTGCCTCACCGCAGGCATGAACGACTACATCTCCAAGCCCATTGATCTCCCCAACATGCGCCGCATCCTCGAAAAATTCACCGTCCCATGAACCCCGACACGCTCAAGTCCAACACGCTGCTGCTGCTGACCGCCGCCATCTGGGGGTCCGCCTTCGTGGCCCAACGGGTCGGCATGGACCATGTGGGCCCCTTCACCTTCAATGGCGTGCGGTTCGCCCTGGGCAGCCTCTCCCTGGTTCCGCTGGTCGTCTTCAACCTTCGGCGGCGGGCAAAACAGCGGGACGCGGCCCCGGTCTCCGACCGCGGAACCCTCTTTTTCGGCGGCGCCGCGGCCGGTGTGGCTCTCTATCTCGGCGCCTCCCTCCAGCAGGTGGGGCTGGTCTACACCACGGCGGGAAAAGCCGGCTTCATCACCGGCCTCTACGTGGTCATCGTGCCGATCATGGGGTTGCTCTGGCGTCAGCGCCCGGATCTGAGCACCTGGCTGGGAGCGATGATGGCCGCCTGGGGGCTCTACCTGCTGAGCATCACCCAGGGGTTTTCCATCGCCTTCGGGGATTTTCTGGTGCTGGTGGGGGCTTTTTTCTGGGCGGCCCACGTCCATATCCTGGCCCGGTTCTCACCCTTGGTGGATTCGGTGCAGTTGGCCCTGTGCCAGTTCGTGGCCTGTTCCGTCTTCAGCCTGATCACCGCGGCCGCCACGGAGACCATCGCCCTGGAGGGGCTCCGGCTGGCGGCGGTCCCCATCTTCTACGGCGGCGTCTGCTCGGTGGGCGTGGCTTACACCCTTCAGGTGGTGGCCCAGCGCAAGGCCCATCCGACCCATGCGGCCATCATCCTGAGCCTGGAGGCCGCCTTCGCGGCCCTGGCGGGGTGGGTTCTCCTTGGGGAGACCCTCTCCATGCGCGGCATGATGGGGTGCGGGCTGATGCTGGCGGGGATGCTGCTCTCCCAGTTTCAGATCCGGCTCGATTTCCTTGCAAGCCCCTTCAGGGACGGATCAGACCGACCTCGTCCCCCCGGATAAAGATGGTCCCGTCGTCGCCGGCGGTTTTCAGGATGGACGCCACCCGGCGGCCGGGCAGCCCCAGGTCGTGGGCGATCTCCCTGACCATCTCCGCCAGGGAGGCGTCGACCGCCGCCCCGTTTTCCCCGGCCCGGTAGCGGAGCAGCAGCCGGAGCTGTTTGAGCACCACCTCGGTCGGGTCGGCGGCGGCGTAGGGGTGGATGTTCTCGTTGGCGATCCGAAGCCGGTCGGTGAGGGTGGAGACGATCTTCTCCATGTAGGGCGGCAGCTTCTTGAGGTTCTGGGACAAAAGGCGCTGGGTCAGCACCGCCGCCTCGGTCTCCTCCAGGGCCTTCACCCCTGCGGACCGGGTCACCTGGGCGATGAGGGACATCTCGCCCACGATATCGCCGGGGCCGAGGGTGGACAGCACGATGGCCTCCTCGCCCCTCCCCTTGACCACCTGCACTTTCCCGCCGAGGATCAGGTATGCCTCGTCCCCCGCCTCCCCTTCGGTCATGAGCATCTCGCCGGCCGCGAACCGCTTTTTCTCCTGGCGGGACCACTTTCCGGCGATGATGTCGTCGATATCCCCGGCCAGGGCGTCCACCGTGGGATACCGGTCGGCCTTGTCCGGCGCCATGGCCTTGAGGATAATCCGGCAGATCTCCCCGGGGATCTGACAATCAGGACTCCGTCGGTCCGGAGGGATGAGATCGACCGTCCGGGCCTTTTGAAACACCTCCCCGAGGCTGGATCCGAAATATGGCGGCGTCAGGGCGAACATGTGGTAAAGGGTCGACCCCAGGAGAAAGATATCCGTAGATCGGTCCAGACCGGCGCCCTCGCCAATTAACTGCTCCGGCGCCATGTAGACGGGCGACCCCTTGATGGCGTCGTCGTCGCTCTTGAGGATGCCCAGGAAGTCCTTGATCAGCTCCCGCTGGCCGGGATCGGGCTCCCGATCGGGATCACCGATGTACCGGGCCAGGCCCCAGTCCATGAGGAGCACCTCCCCGTACCGCCCCACCATGATGTTGTGGGGCTTGACGTCCTGGTGGATAATGTTCTTGGAATGGGCGTAGGAGAGGGCGTCGCACACCTTGCGGAAAATGCTCAGGAGATGATAGGTGGTGTAGGTTTCGACGGTTTCCGGGTCACCGGACCGGAGCCGTTCCAGGATGTCGTTCAGGGCTTCCCCCTGGGCCAGCTTCATGGTGAAGTAGAGCCCCTCGTCCCCGGTCAGCCCCAGGTCGTGGACCGGGATGACGTTGGGGTGCTCCAGGAGACCGGTGATTTTGGCCTCGGCGATGAAGCCGGTCAGGGCGTCCTCCTTGTTCTTGAAGGCCGGCAGGACCACCTTCATGGCCGACGTCCGCTGGAGATCCTGGTCCAGCACCCGGAGGATCGCCCCCATGCCGCCGGCCACCAGTTTTCCCAGGGACCGGTATTTGGCGTCGCCGTGGGTCTTGGCCACCAGGCGGCGGTAGAAGGATTTCTCGGTCTCGGTGGCTGAAAAATCGTCGGGGTCGGCGTCGGGCCGGACGCTCATCTCCTCTTTGGACAGGGCCACCGTGGCCGCATAGTCCGCTTCCCCCGCCGCCGTTCGGGGTCCGCCGACGTCCATGTCCGCCTTCGGGAGGGCCACCGTCTCCTGGTAGCCGTCCTCTTCGAGGCTTTCCATGTTCCTCACCGTCTGCTCGTTTTCGAAATCCAACCCCTCCCGGGAGAGGGCCACCGTCTCCTGATACGCAGCCCCCGATTCCTCCCGGGGCAGCGCGACGGTCGCCTGGTAATCGTCTTCCTGGTTTTCCGGAGGCGCCGGATTCCGGTCCTCTTCGGACCTCGCCCCTATCTCCTCCCTGGAGAGGACCACGGTCTCCTGATAGGTTTTTTCCCCGCCGTTGGCGTGAGCGTCGCGAGCGTCGTCTTTCGAGCTGTCTTTGGACGATTTTCCCATCTGTCATTCCTTGGTGTTAAGAGAACCCGTTCAGTCGAAATAACTTCCCACCGTCTCCCTCGGGACCTTTTGGGGGACGATATGGATGCCGATAAACCCGCCCTGGAGGTTCACATGGAGGGTCTGGCCGTTTCTCAACAGCACCATCCCGACATTGGTCCGGTCGGATTTTCGTTTCACCTCCCGGATGAGGTCGCCGGGCTGTGTAATTTGCACCCCGTCGTATTCGATCACCAGATCGTCGCTCCGGATGTCCAGATCCTGGGCCTGGCTCCCGTCGATAACCCGGTCCACCCGGACCACCCGGACAGGATCCGCCTCCGGAACCGACGGCGCCGCACGGGGCGCCGCCGGCCGCGACACGGTCCCGCCCCTGGCCTCGGGCATGACCGAGACCCGGCTCAGCCGCCGCCCTCTGAATTCGAAGGCGTAGTTTTTCTCTCCGAGCTGGCGCAGAAGGCGCTTGAAAATTCGCTCCGGCGACTCGTTTTCCGCCTTGAAGTCGATCACCTCGCCGGACCGGCCTTCCAGCCCCCGCACCACCAGGGGATAGGCGCCGTAGATGCCGTCCAGGATCTCTTCGAGGGGCGCGTTTTCCGCCTTCACCGTCAGCCTGCCGGCGTCGAGGTTCACGGTCAGATCGGTTCCGCCGACGGCGGCCCCGGCGGACGGGACGGGCCCCATCGCCAGCACCCATGCCGCCCAGAGAGGACACAACATCGCCCGCCAGCGACGGAGGACCGGGGCGTCGCGGGTTTGGGGCCGTTTTCTGGCTTTACTATTTTCCATCTTTATAGTATTGTTTTTGTTCCTAATGAAGGTTGTTGTTCCGAAAATAACTTGAAACCACAATAAAACAAATGGTATGAATTTGCAAGAGAATGGATGGTCCATGACCAAAGACGCGACCGCAACCCCAAACCGCCAATCCAAGAGAAGAAAATGAACCGATTGAAACGCCCTCTCAGCGAAACGCAGATGCCGCTGATCATAGCGGGTTCCGCCCTTCTGGTTCTCGTCGTCATCATCGTGATCTTTCTCACCCGGGGCCCGGACGAGCAGGACCGGCTGATTCGGCTGGAAAACGCCGTCGCGACCCTGGAGACCCGGGTTCAGGAAATGGACGGGGCCCTGTCCCGCGCCCGGCGGCAAGACGACGTCATCGAGATGCTCATCAGCAAGGTGGACAGGATCGACAACGCCGTGCCCGAGCGGATCGACGCGCTGGAAAACCAGCTGGCCAATCTACGGCGGCAGCTCGTCGGTTCAGGGGGCAAGGCCGAAACGCCGTCCAGGACGGAGACGACGTCCGCCGCCGGGGAGGCGGACGGCGACGGGGCCGGGACATCGGCGACGTCCAAACCACCGGTCAAGCGCCCCACAACTCCAAAAAACAAGGTCGATTACCACGAAGTCAAGGGCGGCGAAACCCTCTACCAGATCAGCCGGCGGTACGACCTGTCGGTGGAAGAACTCCGCCGGCTCAACAACCTCGAAGTCGGGGCGCTGATCCGTCCGGGCCAGAGACTCGTTGTAGGCGGCAAGCAGGCCGCGCGGGAGTGAACTCCCACGCTACTATGTGTCGTCCCTACGGGACTGAAATTGCAAAAAATGTCCTGTAGGGACATCATAAAATAGCGTGGGAGTTTACTCCCGCGCGGTCGGGCTTTCGGATAGGCTCTGAAACGTCCGGTTACCGCTCCGGGACCATCTTGTCCGGCGGACGGAGGGGCTCGCCGTCCTGCTCGGCGGCATAAACGTCCTCGCCTTCCTCTTCCGATTCCTCCCCCTCCATCAGGATTTCAGCTTTGGACCGCTCATTTTGGGTCGGCCTCACCGCTTCTCCGCGCTGCCACAGGGTCGGATCGATTCGGATCTGGTAGACCACTTCAGGAAGCCCCATGACGTCCTCCACGATCTCGTGGAGGATCTCCTGTTTGGGGGCCGACGGCAGGGCCCCGGTCAGATGGACCACGCCGTCGTCGCAGGAGATGTCCAGCTCGTCCAGCTCTACCCGTCCGTCCTTCTGGATCTCGTCGTAGACGGCGTCGGCCAGCTGGTCGTCGTCCATCCCCGCGTAATCCGGCGGAAGATCGCCGCCTTCCTCGTCTTCCTCTTCCTCAACAGGCAGGGGCCGCCCCTGCTCCAACCGTTCGGCGCAACGGGTGCAGAAAGAGACAAACGGGAGGGCTTCCAGCCGGCCCGGCGCGATTCGGTCCTCGCACCCTTCGCAGAAACCGTAATCTCCGGTCTCCATCCGGCCCAGGGCCCGGTCGATGGCCTCGATCTCGTTTTTCTCCGAGGCGTCCAGCTGGGCCAGCCCCTGGGATATATGGGATTTCTGGGCGGTCTCTTCGAACTCGTTCTCCGCCTCGTGGAGCCGTTCCCAGGAGTCCCGGCGCAAATGCCGCCGCTCGAATATCTCCTGTCGCCGTTCGATGAGGCGCTGTTTCAACTTTTCCATATTCGGTTTGTCGCTCATGGTTCTCTCCTTACCGCCCCTTGTGAACGGGCCGTTTTTGTGGTATATACAATGCCGGTTTGGCGAACGCCCATGGAAGCACAAGGAATCGGCCGATTTATGTCAGAAAAACACCCCGAATGCCCTCTATACAATCCTTTGAACTGCAAGGAATACCACAATCCCAAGATCTGCGCCTTTTCCAGAAAGGACAAGACCTGCCTCAAAAAGAAAAAGCCCCGACCGAAGGAGGAGGCTGAGGACAAACCCGGATAATATCTAAACGCAATACCCGTGAACGAATCCTCCGTAAAACAGCCTTCCAGGCTGTTTGAACAGCCTGGAAGGCTGTTTTACGGGTAAAAAACCGACTGAATCTCATTCGTTCACGGGCATTGGCTCTAAAAAAGTCGGGGGTCAGGCGTGGCCGACGGTACCCGACAGAAGCGCCGGATCGATGCCGATCCGCCGGATGGCCTCCTCCCAGCGCGATTTCATGGAGACGTCGAAGATCAGATCCGCGTCCGCCGGTCCGGTCAGCCAGGCGTTCTGTTGAAGTTCGCCCTCCAGTTGCATCGGGCCCCACCCGGCGCAGCCGAGGCAGATTGCAGCCGATTCCGGGCCCGTTCCCTGCGCGATGGCCCGCACGATATCCATGCTGTTGCTCATGGCCAGCGAGGAGGTGATGGCCAGGCAGGCCTCCCAGGCGAAGGGCGGGCCGTGGAGGATGAAGACCTCGTTGGTATGGACCGGTCCGCCGATGTGGATCGGCATGGCCCCGCTCTCCGGCGTACAGGTCAGGTCCAGTTCCCCGAACATCTCCTTTGCCCGCAAAAATTCATGGATCCGGTTGACGATGATCCCCACCGCCCCCTCTGCCGTGTGTTCGCAGATGCAAGTCACGGTACGGGAGAAATTGGGGTCCGCCATGCCGGGCATGGACATGAGGAGCTGGCCTTTCAGCGAGGCCGGATATCTGTTTTCCATGGAACGCCTCCAACGAAATCTGGGACAGCCGTCGAGCGATCCCGCATTTTTCCGGTCACCCTAATGCCATCCCCGCGCTTTGTCAAGCGCAAGCGGTTTTCGGACAGGCGCTAAAATCCGATCAGCGACCGGAGGGCGATGAGGGGTTTTCTGAGGATCTGCATGCCGAGGAAGGTGGAATCTCCATAAATTTTGGCGGCGCCTTTCTGGCCCGGCTGTGTATCGACCCCCTCTCCGGTCCAGATGGCCTCGGCCATGACCGAGGGGATCCCTTCGGGCGACAACCGGACATCGAAGCCGACCCGTGTGATGACGGCCGAAATGGACCGGAACGGCGCGCTGTCCAGCCGGATGACGACCCGTGCCCCTTCCCGGACAAACCCCACATCGCTGGCCGGAACCCACAGCCGGAGCTTGGTCTGGTCCGGGTCGGCCACGCTGAGGACGGCCTGTCCGGTCTGGAGGGACGCGCCCACCAGCGCGTCGGGATCATCCAGCACCACCACCCCGGCCTGCCCGCTGCGGACCGCGGCCCGGGACCGCTGTTTGGCGTAAAAGGCCACATCCGCCTCGGCCCGTTCCACCTCCAGCCGCTGTACCGGCAGTTCGGCCCGGGCCTCCCGGTCCCGGTGGGCCGCGCCCTCCAGCTTGGCCAGCTCGGCCCGGGCCACGGCCACGTTTCGGTATGCCTCGTCGAGGCGTTTCTCCAGCACCCGGGCGTCGTACCGGAAAAGAACGTCCTCCTCCCGGACCCACTGGCCCGGCTGAACCAGGAGTTCTTTGAGGATGCCGTCCATGGGCGCGAAGATGTAGTGGGGGCGGTCGGGCGCCACCCGGACGGGCGCCGTCACGCTGGAGGTCACGGGCAGGGCCAGCAACAAAAGCAGCAGCAGGGCCGCGACGGACCGGACCAGCCGCTTCCGGGGCCGGGCCGCCTGGCGGCGGGCCCGGACCAGCCCATGGCCCAGGAACAGGGCCGCGTGGCCCAGCAGTTCCACATCCGGTTTGTCCCAGGTCCGGTTCCGCCACCGTTCCAGCCACAGGGCGTAAGCCGGGGGGACGGT
>JAABTM010000473.1 GCA_011389855.1 Desulfobacteraceae bacterium | reverse complement strand
TGATGAACGCTTTGATGCCGATGGCCTCGGCCATTGCTTCATCCACGAGTTCGCTGTGGCCGGTGCAGATGATGACCGGGATATCGGGCCGGATGGCGATGAGTTTCCGCGCCAGTCGATCCCCGCGGATGTGGGGCATGCTCATGTCGGTGATCACCAGGTCGAAGCGGTCCGGCGCTTCACTGAACAGGCGGAGGGCTTCGACGCTGTCCGTTCGGGCGACCACGTCGTACCCCAGGCGGGACAGCAGCCGTTCCAGCATGAGAATGATGGAGGTCTCGTCGTCCACCACGAGCACCCGCTCGCTGCCGCCCTGAACTTCTTTAACCGGCTGGGGCGATTCTTCCCGCACCTGAACCCGTCGGGTGGGCAGATAGAGATCGAAGCGGGTCCCCCGCCCCGGTTCGGTTTTCACCAGGATATCGCCCCCCAGGTTCTTCACGATCCGGTACACCACCGACAATCCCAGTCCCGTTCCCTTGCCGTCCGGCTTGGTCGTGAAATAGGGCTCGAAGATCTGGTCTAAAATGTCCGATGGGATGCCCGGCCCGGTGTCGGCGACGCTCAACAGGAGGTACCGGCCCGGGGCCGCGCCGGTTTTGGCCACCATGTGCTCCGGCATGACCTTCGTTTCGGTCAGCCGAATCCGGATCTCGCCGCCGGTCGTCTCCATGGCGTGGTGGGCGTTGGTGCAAAGGTTCAACACTATCTGGTGGATCTCGGTGGGATCGCCCATCAGCGGGCCGCAGGCGTCGTCGATCTCATGGCGGATCTGGACCGTGGAGGGGATGGTCGACCGCAACAGCTTGATGGCTTCCTTGACGATGGGCTGGATCTTGAACGGGCGCCGTTCCGACGTTTCCGACCGGCTGAAGGAAAGGATCTGTTTGACCAGCTCCGTGGCCCGGCGGGTGGATGCGAGCACTTCGTTGAGGTATTTGCACACCCGGCCCTCCGCCGGGAGCTGATCGATGGCCATTTCGGTGTACCCCATGATGGGATACAGGATGTTGTTGAAATCGTGGGCGATTCCGCCGGCCAGCGTGCCGATGGCCTCCATCTTCTGGGACTGCTGGAGCTGGGCATGGAGCTTTTCCCGATCCGCCTCCATGGCCTTATGCTCGGTTTTGTCGGTGTAGATGACCGCCACTTCGCCCGTGGGAAGCTTGTAGACGAAACCCTCCCGCCACCCGGTGATCCTGTCGTCCTGATAAAGCCGGACGGGATGATGCCTTGGGCTTCCGGTCCGGTTCACCTCCTGCAACACCTCGAACAGACCGAAATCCTTTACGCCGGGAAACAGCTCCAGCAGTCGTCCGCCGATGACGGCATCCCTGGATATGTTTTCAATCCGTTCTCCGGCCCGGTTGAAATCGACGAAAATAAAATCCCGCGCATCCTCCGTCGGGCGGAAGACCGCCACGCCTTCGGTCATGTGATCGAACATAATCCGGTATCGGTTTTCGGCCGTTACCAGCTTTTGGTTCCATTCCGCGACATCTTCTCTCAAGCTGTCCCGCTCGGCCCGCAATCGGTCCTCGGCCCGCTTGATCCGGAGCATGGCTTTGACCCGGGCATTCAGTTCCGCGTTGTCCAGGGGCGTGGAGATAAAATCGTCGGCGCAGGCTTCGAGCCCTTCCACTTTTAATTGGGCGGGGGCGTGATGGGCGGTGAGAAGGATGACGGGGACGTGTTCGGTGTTATAGCCCGCTTTGAGGCGACGGCACATTTCAATGCCGTCCATGTCGGGCATCTGAACGTCGATCAGCGCCACATCCGGCGGGTTTTGGGCCGCCAGTTCCAGGCCGCTCCGGGCATTTCCGGCCGTGACGACCCTGCACTCCGGAAAATATTCCGTCAGCAGTCCCTCCAGCACGATTAGGTTGTCGGCGTTATCGTCCACCGCCAGGATGATCGGGTTTTCCATGATCTCTCTTTGATGTCTATTCGGGGTTATGCCGACGGCGCCGTTCCGGTCCGCTTCCGGACGGCATTTCGGGGCTTTCTCAGCGGGCCGTCCCCGGCGTCCCATCCGGATCGATTCCCAGGGAGCGGAGCTTTTCGGCCAGTCGATCGGCCCGTTGACGCTCTTTATCGAGGGACGCCTCGGCGGCTTCTCGTTGTTGCCGCTCCATCAGGGCGCTTTCGGCGCCGGTGGGCAGCAGGTTCCCCCCATCGTCGCACCAGCGAAGCCATTGGGCGCGATGCCCCTCGAAGACCCCTTCCCACAGGGTCAGACCTAAGCCGACCCGGGACAGGTTTCGATCCAGTTTGGGGAGGTACTCGCCCACCGCCAGTTCGAAAATCCGAAGCGCCTCCTTCTGGATGAGGCGCTGGGGATCGAAGACGGCGTAGTACAGCGCCCTCATGCGCTCATAGCGCTTGAGTTTTTCGCCCAACTCTTTCCCCTTTTGATTGGAGACCACTTCGATGACCACGTCGGGGGGCTTTCCGAACTCCCATATCATATAGGACCGGTTTCGCTTCTCCCATATATTTTCATGGACCTGAACATCGAGGCTCAAAAATACGTCCGGAACGACGGCCTGATCGTGGATGGTGTTGAAAACGCCCACGTTGGCCGCGGCCAGGAAAGGGCGGCCGGGCCGCCAGGACGCGTTTACGGATTCCGCCAGCAGGCGTTGCTGTTTTTCGGAAAACAGGTTGTCCACGGGTTCATCGTCCTCTGTAATGAGATGATCGATGTCCGGTTCGGGGATATCGGCGGCATCCGCATGGGTGATGGTTTCCGTCATATTTTCATCCTCCTGTTCTAATGCCTATCCGGTTGCAACAGACGCACTCCCCATCATTATGGTTTTTTCTCATTCGATCCAGCCCGACGTATCAACGAGGTTCATACCCGGTCCTCATCTTCCCTTTCGAATGACGGATCGAGACCTTTAAGAAAGCCTCTCATCTCGGCCATTGGCCGGACCGGCGCCAACTCGATCCGGTCGTCGAAGCCGACGACTTGCAGTTTCTCTCCGGGTCTCAACCCCATTTTATCCCTTATGCGACGCGGGATGACGACCTGATATTTGGGCGATACCGTGACGGATTCCATATCGACCTCCTTTCTGTAATACGAATATCAAATCGATAGGAAAACGTCGATCAATACTTCACGAAATCATCGTCCATCGGTTCGGTTTCGTGGGCCTCGTCCTTCAGCTCGAACGCGGCGCCGTTTTTGGCCTTTCCGCCGGTTTCTTC
>JAABTM010000177.1 GCA_011389855.1 Desulfobacteraceae bacterium | reverse complement strand
CCTGATCGATTACTGGGGAACGAAAGCGGCGGTTGACACGGCAAGGGATGAAGGCCTGAAGGAAGGCTGGGATGAGGGCGTGCGACAAAACCGGATCGAAACCGCCCGGGCCATGTTGTCCGAAGGCTTTGACGACGATGTCATCATCAAGCTGACTCGGATTTCACCCCAAGATCTGGAGACTTTAAAAAAAAGCGCCCGATAATCAAAAAAACAACCAACAAACAAAAGGAGGCCCACATTCCGCCATGAAACAAACCGGCAACCGCTTCGACATCCGCCACAAGGAAACCCTGACGCTGTTTTTGGCGGAGGAACAGATTCTCATCTATTGGGAACACCATGGCGACAAGCCCCCGGAGATTCAACGCCGCGTGTTCCACTGTTTTTGCGGCGTGTACTTCAAATTCAAGAAGCCCGTTTTTCCCGTTGTCATGTTCACGGATCCGGCGGCGTACCTGCCGCTGACGGATTATCCCAAAAAGGACAGGCCGCTGATCAAGGCAAAGGCGTTCAAGGGAATCGCGGCCGTGGAGGAAGGGCCAAAGCGCTCGGTGCTGTATTCGCTGATCGACCACAGCCTGCCGCTGGAGCCGGACGAGGAAAAGGCAGGGAAGAAGGCATAGAGACAACCGCGATCAATTTGCTCCGTTCCCAATGGCTGAACAAAGAGCAGATATCCGAGATCACCGGCCTGGACCGGAAGAAGCTGGAGGAACTGGAAAGGCGGTTGCAAGCTGAATCAGGATGGTCAGGATGATGAAAGGATGGTCAGGATGCCGCGGATGTGGGCAACCATCATGGTTCATCCGCGGCATCAGGGTAATCAGCGGTTCTGACAGTATGAATAAGGAGGCCCCCTTCCGCCATGAAACAAACCGGCCGCCGCCTATCTGCCGTTGACGGATTATCCGAAAAAAGACCGGCCGTTGATCAAGGCCAAGACCGTCAAAGGAATCGCGGGCGTGGAAAAAGGGCCCAAGCGATCAGTGCTGTATTCGCTGATCGACCACATCCTGCCGCTGGCCCAGTCCACCGTCAGCCAGCATTTGAAACACCTCAAGGCGGCGGGGCTTATTCAAGGAGAGGTCGAAGGGTTGAAAACCTGTTATTGCCTGGACCACGACGTGCTTCGGCGGTTCAAGCGGATGGTCGCGACGATATGAAAGGAGCCTGACAACACATGTTAGAACCGAAAAACGAGTGTTCGGACACCCCCGGCTGCGATTGCCATGCCGGGAAAGAGATGCTGCCCATGGCGCCGGCCGGGACCGGGGAGACGGCGGAGGTCGCCTGCCGCGGGGGCGCGCTGGGAAAGCGCGCCGATCCCATGGAGCGGCCTGGCTACGTCCTTCGATCCTTTGTGGAAGCCTTTGTCCGGACGCCCGCGGGGCCCGTCCCCCGTGTCCGGACGACCCTGGACCGGTCCGACCGGATGGGCGTTCTCGCCGCCCGCCTCGGTTTCGGGCGAAACGACTACCGGGTGGCGCCCGGTCTCTACTGCGTGGGAAACCCCACGCCCGATTCGCCGGTGCTGGTCACGGCCAATTACAAACTGACCTTCGACGCGCTTCGGCGGGCGTTGGCGAACACGAGTGCCTGGATTCTGGTGGCCGATACCCGGGGCATCAATGTCTGGTGCGCGGCCGGCGACGCCCTGTTTTCGTCGGAAGAAGTGAGCCGGCGCGCGGCGTCGAGCCGGCTGGCGGACGTCGTGAACCACCGCCGCCTGGTGCTGCCCCAGCTTGCCGCCACCGGCGTTTCGGCCAAAGCGGTAAAGAAAGGATGCGGGTTTTCCGTGGTCTGGGGTCCGGTTCGGGTGGAAGACATAGAGCCGTTTCTATCGGCCGGCATGAACACCGAACCGGCCATGCGGCGGGTGACCTTCTCGTTGAAAGAGCGTCTGGTGCTCGTTCCCGTTGAGATCACCCTGCTCTGGAAGGGGCTTCTAATCGGCCTGGCGGCCATCTTCCTGATCTCCGGCATTGGGAGCCACATATTTTCCCTCTCCATGGCCTGGTCCCGGGGCGGGATGGCCGCGGCGGCCGGCCTGGCGGGCATCGTGGCCGGCACGGTCCTGACGCCGGCGCTGTTGCCGTGGATCCCGTCCCGGCCGTTCGCCGTCAAGGGGCTGATCCTCGGCGCGCTCGCCTGGGCGATCCTGGCGTTGCTGTTTCAGGGGAAGGCCGGCGGCCTGGAGATGACCGCGCTCCTGCTCTTCACCATCGCCGTCAGTTCTTATCTGGCGGTCAATTTCACCGGATCCACGCCCTTTACGTCGCCGTCCGGCGTTGAAAAAGAGATGCGGATCGCCATCCCCTTTCAGGCGGCGGCGACCCTGCTGGCCATCGTCGCCTGGGTGGGCGCGGGGTTTATCGGTTGACCCGAAAAGGAGTTTTATCATGCAAGACTTTCGATATCTGAGCGGCGTGTCCACCCTGAAGCTGGATCCGGACGCCTGCACCGGCTGCGGCCTCTGCACCGTGGTCTGCCCCCACGGGGTCATGGCCCTGGAGAACAACGGGGAGGGCGGCGGCAAGGGAAAAAAGGCAAAAATCGTTGACCTGGACGGCTGCATGGAGTGCGGCGCCTGCGCCAACAACTGCCCAACCGACGCCGTCCAGGTGACGCCGGGGGTGGGGTGCGCCACCTACATCATCCAGAGCTGGATCTATGGCAAGGAGGCGGCCACCTGCGGGGTGAATTGTTGCTGATTCCAACGCTCACCCCCCCCGCCTCACCTCTCTATTCCCGCAGAATAAAGAGGTGGGGGCGATCTGGATTGCTAATGTATGCCGGCAATCGATTTCATAATATGGAACAGTTCCTCGTAGCCCACCACATCGTCCCCGTTCACATCGACAGCGGATAAAGCATAGTCGCTTCGAATCTCGACGGGCGTTATACCCGCCAGAATTTTCAGGACCGCGATCAGATCGTTCAGATCCACCCCGCCGGCGCCGTCTATGTTGGCGCGAAGGTGCGTTTTGACGCCTATGACGCTGGAAGATTGGCTGGTTCCGACGGTGTTTTCCGCCCGGACTCTGTAAAAGTATTCCGAGCCTTCTTTCAGGTCCGCGACCTCTCGGCTCGTTTCGGAAACGTCCAGGTCTTCATAACCAGAAACAAATGAATTGAAATCGGCGGTTTCGGAAACATCCAGCCGATAAGATGCCGCGTCCATCGATGCTTCCCAGTTTGCGGTAAAGCCCGACGGCGTAACGCCTGTTGCGGGTTTCGTCTTTGGGGGTGGGGGCAGGTCTAAGACAGATCTTACCGTGACCGTGAATTCATCCGTTACGGTTTTGCCGCCGGCGGTTCCGCCGACCCCAATGACCGCTGTTCCATTTTGATCGGCAATGTAGGCCAGCGTCAACGCATCGCCGCTGACAGTCGGCGTTACAAGGGCTGGATTGTCATTGGAATCCACCGTTTTTACAATTTCATCCGAAGCGTGATCAATATCCGCGAACACGCCCGTCAAATCGATGACGGTGTCTGGCGCGTCTTCGTCCACGGTTATGTCCTCAATTGGGGATGCGATCACGGGTGGATCATCGATGCCTTTTACGGTAACGGTAAAGGTCGCATCCACCGTTTTTTCGTTTGACGCCCCGCGAACGATGATCTCGGCGGCGCCGTATTGATCGTGCTGGACGGCAAGGGTAAGCGCGTCGCCGTCGATCTTGACGTCAATCAGCGATGGATTGTCATTGGACGCAAGGGTTTTTATGATGGCGGCGTCATCGTCGTTGTCATCTGTGAACACGCTGGACAGATCGATGACGGCGTCCTCTGCGTCTTCATCAATAGAGAGGTTCTGGATCGGGTTGGCGATTCGGGGCGGATTGTCTAGATCCCTGGCCCTATAGAGGCCGTATTGGCTCATAACGTAAAGTTCCTCGGTCCCGTCGCCATCAACGTCCGCAACCGCTGGTTGATTATTCACATCCACCCCGAGAAAATCCAGGGCGTCGGGATGATGAATCCATTTGATGTCTTGAACATCCGGATCCCGTTTGAACAATTCAACCGCCATATCGCCGCCCAGCAACATTTCTTCAATCCCGTCGCCGTCAATGTCCATAAATGCGAGCCCTCTCGGACAACGTTCAAGCGGAAAATCTGTAGATTCTCCAATGTAATCGTCTGACGCCCGGGACCAAGAAGGAGATTGAGGATTGCCTGTATTTTCAAAGTAATATATTTTTGACCACATGGAAGTCAGAAAGAGATCGATATCGCCGTCTTTGTCTATATCATGGAAAACCATGCCCGAAATATAATCTCTCTCTTGACTTAACCAAGCATCATCGATCAACCGCCAATCCGGCGCCATAAGCGTGCCCTGGTTCTCGAAATATTTGATGGTGCGGGGCCACTCAACTGTAAACATTTCCGCTTGGCCGTCGTCATCGATATCGGCAAAATACAACGATTCTGACATGCCGTCATAAGTATCCGTCACTTTATTAAAAACGCCGTCATCGTTTCTAAAAAGGGCGGGGCCGTCAAAACGATCCAGATCCCCGTCATCGTCAATATCAAGGAAATGAACCGTATGGTAAGTTCCCTGGCCAATCCGTTCAGCGACGCCGGCGACCGAAATGTAAATGCTGATGGCATTAGCAAAAAGCAGGGAAACGCCTCCTGATCCGGAATCATCACTTTTTTCCTGAGCCACGAACCCGGCGCCATACCCTCCGCTGGCGGCATCTTCCGGAACTGTAAGCGTAAACGGCAATACAATATCCTTATCCGGTTCGATGAGACCGTTGTAATCCGGCGCATCAATCCAGGCTGCCACTCCCGATATCTCGGCTGCGCATTTTGATGGCGAAATAGAAATTCCGCAACCGGAGTTTTGGCTTTCTTGGCGATGACACACTAAGATATCTATCGTCTCATCGCCGAAATTGATAACCCGGGCCGCATCCTCGACAACCTCGCCCGGCTTCAGGCCGATATAGGCAAAGCGCCTTCCATCACAATAACTGCCGCCATCGCATATCACATTAACTTTCAGGGCGGCGGCATTCCCGGGAAAAAGTAACATAACGAAACCAATGAATGTCAGAAGGGTCAATATCTTAGGGTGGTTTGTGAGCATCTGGTTCCTTTCGGGCCTCGCAGAATGAATCATTTCATAACCCTCTAGTCGAGCGATTCAGATATAAGTTGGGCCAAGGGGTGTCAAGCATTTTTACACCATGGCGATGGGCGAACGTATAATGTCCATCATGTTCATCGGAACTATTTGACAACAATCCAGCGCAGGTGTATTAATTAGGGTTGGTTGCGAACCCGTCGCGTCGCATATACTTTTTCTCATTAAATCAAATGATTGAAAATTAGGTTTGTGAAATGGCCAAACATCGGGAATGAAGGCAATCGAAAACAACGGACGCCGGTTCGGCTTCAAAACCGAACCCGGCGGAACCCACACGGCCCGCACCATGATGATGCCGGAACTGGAGCGCCTGCTCGCCTGGAACGACCCCACCCAATGGATCTTCCACGGCCACCCCTGCGGAACCGTCATCTGGGACGACACCAAAAAATGGACCGCCGCCGCCCCCCCGCGCACCGACGCCGCGGTCCTCCAGGTCGCCGCGGCCCGCCTTCTCGGCTATCGCTGGCCCGCCGAAAACGACCCGGACATGGAACTCGCCGACGAACAGCGCCAATGGGTCAACCAGTGCGAAAACCTGTACACCTACCTCGGAGACTGGATCAAACGCCAGAAAGACGACCAGCAGCAGCAGGGCATCGACGGCGCGGAAGAAAAACTCGCCGCCGCCGAAGCCCTCCGAAAAAAACTCCAGGCCATCGTTCTTCCTCCGAATGGTCCCCTTTGTGGAGCGCAATTACAACCTGGTGGAACTCGGCCCCCGGGGCACCGGCAAGAGCCATCTGTTTCAGCAGGTCTCTCCCTACGCGCACCTCATTTCCGGCGGCAAGGCCACCGTGGCCCGGATGTTCGTCAACAACAACACCGGCCAGCGCGGTTTGGTCTGCCAGTACGACGTGGTCTGCTTCGACGAGATCTCCGGCATCTCCTTCGACCGGAAGGACGGCGTCAATATCATGAAGGGCTATATGGAATCCGGCGAATTCAGCCGGGGCAAAGAGAGCATCCGGGCCGACGGCGGCATCGTATTGGTGGGCAATTTCGATGTGGATGTGGCCCATCAGCAGCGGGTCGGCCACCTGTTCGGTCCCATGCCGCCGGAGATGGGCGACGACACCGCCTTCATGGACCGGATTCACGCCTACCTGCCGGGGTGGGACGCGCCCAAAATCAAAAAGGAGATGCTGACCGATCATTTCGAAAAACCGCCAGCGGCTTGCTGAAGCTGCTGCGGCCCGACGATGGCGACGCCATACCGGACGAGGAACTCGAATGGGCCGTGCGTCTGGCCCTGGAAACCCGAAGGCGGGTCAAAATCCTCAACAAACCCCCGCCGGCACGAGTTCATTCTCCAACTTCGGGCCTTCGATGCCGCCAAAACCGGCGCGAAAATCGGCGCCCCCGCCCTCATCGCCCTCTGCACTTCAATGCTCAAAAAAAGCACCCGTGGCGGCCTGATCATCGTCGGGGAGATTAACCTGGGCGGCTCCGCTAACGCTATCGAACCCATCCACAACGCCGTAGCCATCGCCATCGCCGAAATCGCCGTGGAAAAAGGGGCCGCCGCCCTCCTCATGCCCGTCGCCTGCCGCCGGCAGCTCTTCGACCTCTCCGACGACATGGCGACCAAGGTCGATATTCAGTTTTATTCGGATGCCCGGGATGCGTTGCTGAAGGCGATCGCGGATTAAGCGCCTACTACCGGTCTTCCACCATCTGCTCATACCAATGCATGAACGTCAGCAGCATCCACAGCTTCAGCCCGTGGCGGGCGCCGTGGATTTCGTGGCGGTCGTATTTCAGCAGCTTCCGCACATAATCGGTATTGAAGAACCCCATGCGACGCAGCCGCCGTTTGCTCAGCATCCGGCGGGCGTAGCGCTTCATTTCGCCCTGGAGCCAGAACCGGACCGGCACCATCATTCCTGATTTGGGGCGATCGACGATGGGGCCCGGCAGGATATCCCTCACGGCCCTCTTCAACACCCCTTTCTCCACATTCCCCATGAGTTTCAGCTCCGGCGGACACATCATGCTGGTTTCGATGATCCGTTTGGAAAAAAGCGGCGGCAGGGCCAGAACGCCGTTGGCCGACGTCATTTTCTCCACCTTGACGAGAATCAGGTTGGCGCCCTTGAGCCGGATGTTGATGGCCATGAGTTTGTTGATGAACCGTCGGGGCGGATTGCGCCGGAAAAACGGGGTGAGGATGGCGGTCAGGGCCTCCTCCCCGCCGCTGTCGCGCCAGACATCCGGGGCCAGTATCCGCCGGAGGTCGGTGAAACACTTCCGGTAGGTGAGCAGGTAGGTCCTTTCCAGCCAGGCGTCGGGCGGCTCGTCGGGCAGGGGGCCGTACAGGGAGGCCAGCATCATGGGGATGTTCTTGGGGCCGCCGAAGCAGGGATCGCCCCCCTCGCCGTTGAGGATGACGTCGGTTACCTCGGACGCGGCCTCGGCCATGAGGTAATTGGGGACGGTGATGGGGTCGCCGATGGGGTCGTCCAGCCGCCAGATGATCTCCCTCATGCGGCGGATGAACCGCTTGGGCCGGATATCCAGCCAGGTGTGGTCGGTCCGGTACCGGTCCACCATCATCCGGACGAAGTCGTTTTCGTTGGCGTATTCGGGTCCGAAATGGACGGAAAAGGTCTTGAGGGGGACGCCGGGGTGTTGCAGGGCCGCGTGGGCCAGCACGGCGCTGGAATCGATGCCGCCGGACAGGAAAATCCCCGGCGGCCGGTCGCTCGCCCGGCAACACTCCCTGACCGAGTCGGAGAGATCCGACGCCACCCGGCGGACGAGGTCGGCCGCCGGCGGCGCGCTCCCTTCGTCGGGTTCCAGCTCTTCGAACCGGAAATGGCGGCGGGTCTCCACCTTTCCGTTTCGCCAGTGGAGAAGGGTTCCCGGCTGGAGTTCGAAGATCTCCTCGAACATGGTCCGTTCCCCCGGAATGAAACTGAAGGTCAGGTATTCGGGGAGCGCGCCGATGCGCATCCGGCGCGGGACCGACGGATCGGCGAACAGGGCCTTGATTTCGCTGGCGAAGAGGAGGCGATCCTTGTGGCGGATCCAGTAGAGCGCCTTGACGCCGGCGTGATCACGGACCAGGAAGAGGTCTCCGTCGTGGGCCAAGGCCGCCGTGAACGCGCCCTCCAAGGCCGTCAGTCCCGTTTCAGGGGATGCGGTCAACCCGGCCAGGAGGGGTTCCGCCGTCGCGCCTTTTCCCCTGGAATCGGAAACCGACAGCGCTTCCGCGTTGAAGATGACGCCGGCATAACCGAAAATGGCCCGGGGATCGTTCAATTCGGCGATCTGGCGGCCCCGGTTCCAGCCGGCCCGGCCATGGCCGATCTCCACGAACCGATCCTCCCCCCAACGGGCCGACGTCCGTTCCCATCCCGCCTTGCAGCGGTGACTCAGCCGGTCGGCCATCCGATCCAGCAACCCCGGCTCGGGTTTGCCGATATACCCGAAAAGACAGGCCATGGCTAACCGAAATCCACGTCGCCGCCGCTTCCGCCCCCGAACCCGCCGGCCATGGCGCCGCGCCGCTGTTCCTCCAGAAGGGCTTCGCTGAGAAGGGCCATGCCCGTGACCATGGCCAGGCTGGTGGTCCCCATGAGGGCCTTGGGGTCGGCGATGTCCAGGGGCATGCGGTAGCCCGCCTGGATGTTCTCGACAGGCTCGCCGGTTTGGACGATGGCGTCTTTTCCGGCGACCTTTTCCGGTATCCAGACGGGCCGTTTCAGGCGGTTGACGTCGTGGGGATGGAGCCCCAGATCCTTGATCTTCCGGCCTTTCAGCCCCCATGAGGGATCGTTCAGCAGGTCGTTCCGGAGCCGGTGGCCTTTTTTCGAAGCGTCATGGATGACCGATACCGGCACGTCCGGCCATTTCTCCAGAATATGCCGGAAGGCCTTGAAGGCCCGCGGAGGGTATTTTTCAGCGCTCACCACCAGGCTTTTATTGTCCAGGTGGAAGCGGTTGAGGATCAGCATCTCGGCCATGTCGTTGCGTTCCACGATGAGGATGCCCTGGGGCGCGTGCCCGAACAGGGCGTCGTCCCATCCCGCGTCGCCGTTGTGGAGCAACCGCTTTCCGGTGGCCATTCCCTCCAGCGGGTGGGCGCCGATGTATTCGGCGATGACGCTGCTCACCTGGTCTTCGGGGAGCTTGGCGGGACGGCGGACGATCTTAAGGGTCATCCAGACGGCGAAAACGGCCGCCAAGGCGACGAAGACCGGCCAATAAGGGAGATTGGTCACGATAAACCCGCCGAGAATGATCATCCCGATCCAGAACACCACGGCGCATCCGACCCGTTCGCCGCGTTTCTTTTTCAGCAGCATGCGATGGATCTGGGCGAAGAGCTGGGTGTAGGTGAAGGCGTACTGCCCGAAGCCGGAAATCCGGTCTACCGCTTTTTTCAGGGCCATGTCCGACAGATTGGGCGGCTTTTTGGGGTCGAGGGCGAACCGGTAACCGCAGGCGCCGCAGGTCATGCCGTCCTTGTACTTCTGGTTGGCGTTGCAGTGGGGGCATTGCATGGGGAAGTTCCTCTGCTTGGCGGTCCGGAAATGGGTCCAGCGAAAACGCTGAAGGGTATCGAACTCTTGATACCGTTACCCCAATCGGTCGGCGGGATCAAGTGTTTTCAGGAGGGTCGATCTTAGCGTCTTAGAGCTTGCCCGGTTTAAGGGGCGTTCTCCCATCAAAATAATCGCAGGCCCGGTAGTACCGAAGATCCGCGAGCCAAAGCCGCCGGTACTCGGCGTCTTTAATCATTTTTGTCAAAACCGCCCCCGGCCGTCGGATCCCTTCCAAAAGGGGCCCCATCAATTCCGACGGGTCCCGGAAACACTCCCAGTCGCAGGCCCGGCAGGCGCCTTCTGATCCATTGCCATTCGGGTGGGTCAGGGCCGGATGGAACGCTTCTATCGGGCCGAAATTATCCGCTCCCCGATATCCGCAGGGATAGACGTTGCCGTCCCGGGCGTCGATGAAAAAGAAATCGATGCCGCCCCGGCAGGGGTAGGCGCCGACTTGGCGGCCGTTGCCGTTTCCGCTGTACTGCCTCCACAGGGCGTAGAGGGAGATCCGGGGGGTGAAGATCCGGATGCGGGGTCGGTATTCCGGTATGGTTTCCAAAAGCGCCCTGAACAGGAGCCCCTTTTCCTCCGGGGTATATTTCACCACCGCATCGGGGGACGTGGCGGCGTAGATGGGGGACAACCCTTCCCGGTCGCCGTCCGTCGCGTCGATGCTCATGGGGTAGCAGCAGTTGACCATGGTGAAGCCCATGTCGATGACGGCGCTGTAGAACCGGCGGAAGGCGAACCGATAATAATGGGAGAACGCCGCCGGATCGGCGGCGTCGATCCGACTCTCCAGCCCGTCGCCGGCCATGTTCCGGTTGATGCCCAGGTTGGCGGAGGGGAAGAGCCCGCGTTCGTGGAAAATGGGCAGCGCCTTCCGGATCCCCGCGATAACGCCGGGGAACCCCCGCATCCGTTCATGGACCGCGGGGTCGGCGGAATCGATGCTGATCCAGAAGTTTCGCAGGGGCGTGTCGGCCAGGGTTTCGGCGATCCGCGCCATCCGCCGGCGGAACCCGGGCTTTTCCGAGCCCATGAAGATAAAGCCGTTGGTGCCGGTGCGGATATAGGGGATCCCCGCCCGTCCGGCATGGCGGATCAGTTCCCTCACCTCGTCCAGCCACAGCAGCGGCTCGCCGCCGGTAAAGGAAACGGCCTGGAACCCCCGCTCGGCCGCCGCGTCGATGATCCCCTTCACCCGGTCCACCGGGAGCTTTGATCGCGGGAACCGTTCCGTTTTCCGCATGCCGCACTGGGGGCACCGGGCGTTGCAGTGATCGCTGAGCTGTACCACCAACTGACCGGGAATCCGGTTTTTCAGAAACG
>JAABTM010000176.1 GCA_011389855.1 Desulfobacteraceae bacterium | reverse complement strand
CGGCTGTCGGCCGGCGCCACCTTATCCACCCGGGCGGTGACGTAGAAGTTCCCACCCGTGGCCGAAATGGACGGCAGTTTGGGGTTGAGATGGCAGAACACCTTCCCCATCTCGCCCGGGCCCACCAGCGCTTCCACTTCGTCGCCGGTTTTTTTTCCCACGAGGCTGTATTCGAAGGGGGTTAGCCCTTCGACCCCCAGCCCGAAAATAAAGGACATGGGGACAGCCCCCCCGGTGAGATCCGATTCTCCGGGCGCGCTGCCGGCCCGGACCGTCAGCGCCACTTTCTTCAATCCTTCCACCGTTTCCGTGGTCATCGTTTTCATTTCCTCCTTTTGGTCAACGGAATCGCCAATCATTCCCTGAAAATAACGATTCGCGGCGGTTTTTCAAGGGGCGGCGAACTGGCGGTACCGGGAATCGAGGATCACCACCCGGCCCCGGTCGGTGTGGCAGCGGATGAGGCGGCCGATGCCCTGGCGGAGTTTGATCTCGGTCTCGTAGCGGTACCGGTTCCAGAATTCGGAGGGCGGGAGCATCCCTTTCCGGGCGGCCTGGATGGGGTCGGCGGGGGAGGGATACGGGATTCGGGTGATGATCACCTGGGTCAGGGTGTCGCCCCGGAAATCGACCCCGTACCAGAAGGTGTCCACCCCGAACAGGACGCTTTCTTTTATCGTTCGAAAGGCGTCGCAAAGGGGCAGGGTCGGCATTCCCCGCTGCTGGACCAGCAGCGGGTAGCGGGATCCGTCGATGGCGCCGGCGACCTGGGGGACGATGGCCTCCAGGTCGGCGTAGCTGGCGAACAGCACCAGGGTCCGCCCCCCGTTTTCGGAAATCAGCTCGGGGATCAGCTCCGTGACGGCGGCGATCCATTGGGATTTGTTGCCGTATTTGCCGTTGACCGCCCGGTCCGGCGTCATGATGGTCATCTGATCCTTCGAGAAGGGGGACGGGATGATCCGGAACCGGAACCGCTCGTCGCCGGTGTAGGCGTCGATAGGCCCGGCGGCCCCCTCGATGCCGACGATGGACCGGAAGGTCCGGAAGCTGCCCCCGCGGCAGAGGGTGGCCGCCGTGAAGACGACGGCGTCCTTGTCGTCGTAAATGTGGTGTGAGATGAGAGCGCCCACTTCCACCGACTGGCTCATGAGGGACCAGTTCCGGCTGTAGAGGCGGCAGGCCGACACCCGGTTGTCCGCATCCAGGCAGTTCCGGATCTCCCGGGCCGCTTCGGTCGCCTCCGCCGCCTGGGCCAGGACGGTCTTGATCCGCTGGACGGTCCGCTCCCGCACTTTGAGGAGGCGGCGGATGTCCGGGTCCCGGACCCATTTCATCCGCTTGCCGATCGTTTCCAGGGAGGACAGGACCGCGTCGAGGCGATCTTTGATCGCCTCGGCGCCGAAGGCCGGATCGTCGGCCTTCAACTCGGTCACGATTCCGGAGGCGGCGGAGGGATATCGCTTCTCCAGGTAGACCCGGACCGCCCCCAGGGCCTCCCGGAGATCGGCCGCGGCCTTCAGTACCCCGGCCATGTCCGCGGCCGTTTTACCGGCCGCCCGCCGGGCGATGGGCCGAAGGGTCCGTTCCAGCCGGCGGGCGGCCTCCCGCATTTCCCGTGACCCGACCTCCACGGCAAAGGCGTTCCTCACCGCAGTCTCGAAATGGTTGGCCTCGTCGATGATGTAGTTCCGGAACAGCCCCGACAGCACCGGATCGTTGTCCATGAGGGCCAGCTTGTGGTGGTTTGTGATCACCAGCCGGGCCGCGGCCGCCTCGGCCGTCACCACCTGGGCCGGGCACCGGTTGTGCCGGGGCGGGCACCCGCTGCGGGCCGACGCCTCGTTGCGCATGGCCGCCAGATAGGGGTCGAGATGCCGTTTGACCCGGTCGCCGGCGGCGTCGGCTTCGGCCGTGCGGAAAAGAAACGCGATGTTGAGCAGATAGAGCCACGCCATCAGCCGGGCGCCGGTCATTCCCGGCTCGTAGAGATGGTCCAGCTTCCGGACGCAGACATAGCTCGACTTGCCCTTCAGCAGGGCCGCCGGAATGGCGTCGTAGAGGCCGGGAAAGGCGTTCCGGGTAAAGGCCAGTTCCCGGTAGAGGATCTGCTCCTGGAGCTGCTTGGTGTAGGTGGAGATGACGATCCGGGCCTGGGGATTTCGGCGGAGAAACGCCAGGGCCGGAATGAGATATCCCTGGGTCTTCCCCGTGCCGGTGCCGGCTTCGATGGACAGGACCGCGCCGTCGTTGAGGGCCTCGGCCACATGACCGGCATAGTCGAGTTGAACCTGGCGAAAAACGTATTCTCCGTCCTCTTTGGCCAGCCCCTTGAAAAGGGACGCCAGTTCGTCCTGTTCGACCTTCCGGAAGGCGCCGCCGTCCGGCGTTTTCCGGGGGACCGGGGCGGCCTTTTCCAGAAACCGGTACCAGCCTTCGGCGTCCGTAAGGGTACAGGGGGTGAACAACCCGCCGAAATACGACCGGAACCGTCGCGCCAGATGGACGAACACATCGCCGAAAAGGGTTTCGCTGTGATCCAGGAAGTACCGGAGGGCCGGAGCTTTGGGATTGAGGCCGTCATTGAGGATCGTCCCGCAGATGTGGCGCGCCAGATCCATCCCCAGGGCCGCCATCTCCTTTGCGGAAAAGCCGATCCGGTCCCGCTCCTTTCCGGCCAGATGTTCCCAGATCCGCCGGGGCGTGTGGGACGGCAGGTCGGGCAGGAAATACTCCGCCGCGAACCCGAGGTCGATGAACCGGGCGTCGGGAAGCCGCTCCCGGACCACCGCCAGCCCCCCGGACAAGTCGAAAAGAAAGACGCAGGAGACGCCGTCCAGCAGCCCCTTCAGATCCCGCCAGGCCGCTTCCGGAGTCGCTCCCTTGCCGACGGCGGGGGCGGACAGTCCCGACCGGCGCCGGTCCCGCTCCGTAAAGTGGGCGTACCGGACGACGGCATGGCTGGTCCTCTCCCCGCCCTCGGGGTCCAGGCGGATGGCGGCCGTCTCATAGGTGCGGTTGCCGCGGTCCGGTCTGACCCCGCAATGGACGTGGAGAAATCCAACGTCTCCGATCTTGCCTTGATGGGGGGTCAGCATCCCCGCCCTCTCCAACCGATCCCTTGGGTCCACATGACTTCGGATTTACCCGATTTGACGGCCGTTGACAATGGAAACCCCGCGGCCGGATGAAAATCGGCCGTCCAAAGCCGTCCAGACCGGTGCGGGGTTTTCCTTGGGCGTTGACAAAAACGGGGGACGGCCCTATTATTTTAATCAAAAAATTCGACCCATTGAGTGGATCAGAGGAAATCAGAGGAGATCAACGGCCATGCCCATCTATGAATTTTACTGCACCGACTGCAATACCATCTTTAATTTCTTCTCCAGGACCATCAACACCGAAAAGATCCCGCCCTGCCCCAGGTGCGACAATTCCGCCATGAGCCGTCAGGTGTCCATGTTCGCCGTCACCGGCCGCGCCAGGGAGACGGGTGACGACGACCTGCCTTTCGACGAGTCGAAAATGGAGCAGGCCATGCACGTTCTGGAGCGGGAGGCGGGCAACATCGACGAGAACGATCCCCGCCAGGCGGCCAATCTGATGCGGAAGCTGTCGGACATGACCGGCATCCAGCTCGGCGGCGGCATGGAGGAAGCCCTGGCCCGTATGGAAAAGGGGGAGGACCCGGACGCCATCGAGGAGGAGATGGGCGACATGCTGGAATCCGAAGACCCCTTTATCCTGCCGGGCAAGAAAGGCCGGGCGGCCCGGGCCCGGAAGCCGGCCCCCTTCCGGGATGAGACGCTTTACGACCTGTAACCCGACAACCGACGCGCAAAGGGAGGCGAGATAAAGAAAGATATCCGGCCCATCCGCCCGCTCCGCGTGTTGACAAATCCGTTTCAATGGGTATTGTAAGAACAATTGCGGCCGACCCCATCGGCCCTATTTTTTCCTTAAGGAGGATTTTATGATCGAGGTAACACCCGAAGCCACGAAGCAGATTTCTGAACATTTCAAGGACAAGGAAGTCGCTCCCATACGGATCTTTCTCAACGAGGGCGGGTGAGGCGGTCCCTCGCTGGCCATGGCTCTGGACGAGCCGAAAGAGACCGATAAAGAGTTTGACATCGACGGCTTCAAATACATTGTGGACCAGGATTTCTACGAGAAAGTCCAGCCCGTCAAGGTGGATTTCACCTATTTCGGGTTCCGGGTCTCGTCGGATATGGATTTCGGCGCCGGCGCCGGTTGCACCAGTTGCGGCACTACCGGCACGTGTTCCTGATCCGCCCTTGCGGATGGCGATTCTTTTGTAACACCCAAAGCAGCACCCTGACGGGTGCTGCTTTTTTATTTCGGGCTTCACGCGCTTATCGCGATCTTTACGACCTAACGAGGACGCTGACACATGACACGGATCGACCATCGCATAGACGATACGGTGGCGGTAATCACCTTGGATGACGGTGAAAACCGGTTCAATCCCGATTTCATCGGGGCCTTCATCGATGCACTGGACGCCATTGAAAACGATACCGACGCAACCGCCCTGGTGGTCACCGCTTCCCACGAAAAGATCTTTTCCAACGGCATCGACCTGGAATGGCTGGCGCCGGTGATCCAACGGGGAGACGCGGCGACCGCCAAGGATTTCTTCTACCTGCTAAACACCCTTTTCAGACGGACCCTGACCTCCCCCCTGCTCACGGTGGCGGCCATCAGCGGCCACGCCTTTGCCGGCGGCGCCATCTGGTGCTGCGCTTTCGATTTCCGGTTCATGCGGTCTGATCGGGGATTTTTCTGTTTTCCGGAAGTGGACCTGGGCATTCCGTTTCTGCCGGGCATGCAGGCGCTGCTGAACCGGGCCATCCCCCGCTATAAAATGGAGGAGATGGTCCTGACGGGAAGCCGGCTGACCGCCGAGGAGTGCAAGGCTCACCACATCGTTTCCGACGCCTGCGGGCGGGACGAGCTGCTGGACCGGGCAATCGCCTACGCCAAAACCCTCGCCAAGAAACGACCCATCGTCAAAGAGTTCAAAAACCGGCTCCACAAGGAGATCCTCCACGCATTCGACGTGGAAGACGCGCCCTACATCGAGTCGGAAAAGTTCAATATCGGCTGAAACCCACCCGAAGGACGACCTTCGGTCCACAACGAGAGGAGGCGGAGATGAAAATTTTGATCACCGGCGGATCGGGCTTCGTCGGATCCCATCTGTCCCGGCATCTGCTGGCCCATGGCCACGAGGTAACCGCTTTGGGGACCCGGTCGGAGATGGCCGGACCCGAACACGAGAACTTCCGCTACGTCTCCGCCGACGCCACCCGCGAGGGCGACTGGCAGCGGCTCGTCGAAGATATGGACGCCGCCGTCAACCTGGCGGGCCGATCCATCTTCACCCTCTGGACCGACAAGGTCAAAAAAGAGATTTACGACAGCCGGATCGAAACCACCCGCAACCTGGCGGCGGCCATTCCCGAAGGCAAGCCCTTTGTCCTGTGCTCCACCTCGGCCGTGGGGCTATACGGCGACCGGGGGGATGCCCTGCTCACCGAAGAGAGCGACCCCGGGGACGACTTCCTCGCCCGCCTGGCCATCGACTGGGAGAAAGAGGCTCTGGCCGCCGAATCCAAAGGCGCCCGGGTGGCCCTCATGCGCTTCGGCATCGTGCTGGAACGGCACGGCGGGGCCATGGAGAAAATGATCCCCGCCTTCCGCGCCTTCGTGGGCGGTCCCCTGGGAGACGGGTCACAGTGGTTCCCCTGGATCCACCTGGCCGACATCATGGCGGCGTGCCGGTTCCTTCTGGAGACGGATTCAGCCCAGGGCCCTTTCAACTTCACGGCGCCCTACCCGGTCCGGAACCGGGAACTGGCCCGGACCCTGGGCCAGATCCTGAAGCGGCCGACGGTGTTCCGGGCGCCGAAATTTTTGCTGAAAACCTTCGGGGGCGAATTCGGCGAAGTCCTACTGAGCAGCCAGCGGGCCGTGCCGGAACGGCTCACGGCCGAAGGGTATCGCTTCCAATATCCGGACCTGGAAACGGCCCTGCACGACATCGTCAACGGATAGGGAACGGCGCCAGTGGTCCGGTGTCGGATGTGCGGCAAGGAGACCGTCGGAGCGGCCACCTGCATCGAAACCCGGTTTCTCATCGAGGGCGAGCGGTACGCCCCCGTCCCCTACCCGGCAAAGCCGAAGACGGTCTTCCAGCCGGCGGACCGCCGATGCCCGTCCTGCAACGTGAAGCCGGGCGGCTTCCACCACGTGGGATGCACGGTGGAACGGTGCCCCCGGTGCGGCGACGTCTGGATCTTCTGCCGGTGTCCGGGCTGGAAAGCGCCGGTGGAACGATGCCGAAAAACGACCTGCAAGATCATCCCTTTTCCGGGCTGACGGTCCGGTTTTTCCTTAAGTGAATTCATGGAGGTGTTTTCATGATCGTATGGGCGGTGGTGGTGGTGCGACTGCCACATGGAAGATGAAGCGTCTTAGAGCCTATCAGAAAACAAGACAGAAAGGAGATGAAGATGACGGACCTGACGGAGACCATTAAAGAACGACGCAGCATCCGTAAGTACGAGGACAAACCGATCCCCGACGAGGCCCTGAACCGGGTGCTGGAGGCGGTCCGGTGGTCCCCCTCCTGGGCCAACACCCAGTGCTGGGAGGTGGTGGTGGTCAAAGACCCGGCGATGAAGGAAAAACTTCAGGAGACCATTGCCCCCAAAAACCCCGCCACCAAGGCCATCACCGGCGCGCCCGCGGTCCTGGCGCTTTGCGGGAAGCTGGGCGTCTCGGGATATTACAAAGACCAGGTCACCACCAAATTCGGCGACTGGTTCCTCTTCGACCTGGGGTTGGCGACCCAGAGCCTCTGTCTGGCGGCCCACGACCAGGGGATGGGAACCGTCATCGTCGGCCTGTTCGATCAGGACAAAGCCCGGGAGGTCCTCGGCGTCCCCGACACCCATGAAGTGGCCGTCCTCATTCCCGTGGGATACCCGGCCAAAGTTTCCTCCGCTCCCAAGCGACGGGAGATCGGGGAGTTTACCCACTACGATAAATTCTGACTTTTGCTCGGATCAGACCCGCGGGGTTTTCAAAACCCCGTAGGTCTTTATATCCATGCGATATCCCTCCTATATCGAAGCCGACTTCCCCTTTCCGGATTTTTACCGGATCCGGATGCACTTCGCGTCCGATCCTGTTCCGGATGTGACGGCCGCCGTCCGGAACGCCATGGCGGCGGCCCTGGAAACATCGCCGGTTTCACCGGGAGAGACGGTGGCCGTGGGCGTCGGCAGCCGGGGGATCACGCGGTTGCCGGAGATGGTCGGGGCCATGTGCGGCCATCTGAAGGAGATCGGCGCCCGGCCCTTTATCATTCCGGCCATGGGCAGCCACGGCGGGGCCGTGGACGAAGGCCAGGCGGCGGTGCTGGCTTCCCTGGGGATTACCGAATCGGCCTGCGGGGCGCCGGTGCGGTCCCGGCTGGCGGTCCGGCGGATCGGTACGGCCATGGGCGAGATGCCGGTCCTGTTCTCGGAAGACGCCCTGGCGGCCGACCATTCCATCTGCATCAACCGGATCAAACCCCACACCAAATTCAAGGCGGCGGCCGAAAGCGGCATCTTCAAGATGCTTTGCATCGGCATGGGCAAGCACGACGGGGCCCTGGCCTTCCACCGGTACGCCCTGAAGCACGGATTCTTTCCCCTGCTGGAAGCCGTGGGGGACGCCGTCGCCCGAGAGAGCAATTTCCGCTTCGGCATGGCGGTGGTGGAGGACGGTCGGGACAGGCCGACCCACATCGAAGCGCTAATGCCGCCGGACATCGTTGACCGGGAGAAGGTTCTGCTGCGGATGGCCGAAGACCGCCTCCCCCGCCTGCCGGCCCGGACCGCCGACGTGCTGGTGATCGGAAAGATCGGCAAGGAGATCTCCGGGGCGGGCATGGACCCCAACATCACGGGCCGGGCCTACGATCTCATGGAAAGCGATTTTTCAGGGATGTTTAACGCGACCCGGGTGGCGATCCTGAATCTCTCCGAGGCGAGCAAGGGCAACGCCATCGGCCTGGGCAACGCCGACATCATCACCGAAAAGGTCTGGGATGCCATGGATTACGAGGCCACGGTGATGAACGCCCTCACGGGCATCTCCCTCCGCAAGGCCGCCATCCCGGTGCGGCTGCCCACCGACCGGAAGGCCATCCAGGCCTGCTTCACCACCATCGGGCCGAAGGCGCCGGACGACGTTCGGGCGTTCGTCATCCGGGACACCCGCCACTTGTCGGAAATCTGGGCCAGTACGGCGTTGAAGGACGAGATCGCGGCCCATCCGGCGGCGGAGATCCTTGATGATGGCGCACTGCCCTTCGATGAAGACGGGAACCTGCTGCTTTTCGAATAGGGGCTGTGTAAGGGCTCTATCTTCGGTTCATTCGGGTGGACTGAGTGGACGGGGTGGACACAGTGGACAATGTGGACAACGGGTCGAAGCAGAAATCACGGGTTTTCCCGAGACCCGATCACCCGCTCCCAGCGCGCCAGCAGCGGGGCCGGCGTCAGGGGGGCCAAGCCGTTTTGTTCCAGGAAGCCGAAGATGTCGCGCTGGTTTCCCTGGGCCCACCATTCCCGCAGCAAATCCCCTGTCTCCCGCCTGAAAAACCATCGATCCCCGAACCGGGCCTTTAGCGTTTCCTCCATCATGGCCGCCCCGATCCAGCCCAGCATGTAGTCGAGGCTGTAGAATTCGGGGACCAGGTCGAAGAGGTGGGATTCGGGCTGGTGGTAGAAGCCGGTGTGGCGGGCCATGAGATCGGCATAGGGACGGCCGTCGGCCAGATCCGGGCCGGAAAACATGTTGTATTCCGAGATGAACTTGGCCGCATACCGGCGAAACGCCGACAGATCCCGGAGGGTCCGGTGATAGCCGAGGGCCGCGGCCGTCCCCTCGTCGCATCCGGTGACCTCCGTGAGAAACGGCCGGGACAGGACGGCGCGCTGGAGAAGGAAGGCGAAGGCTTCGGAGAGGCTGAAGGAGGTGGCCATGTTCCGATCCACGACGGGGAGCGTCGGCGAGGTGTAGGCCGCCGAGAGGCCGTGGCCCAGCTCGTGAAACAGGGTCTCCAGGTCGATCCAGCCGCCTTCGGGCCGCATCAGCACATGGACCTCCTCCGGCGCCCGGAGGAAAAAGCTCATGCCCTGGGCGGTCTTTTCGGTCCCGGAACCGAGTTCGAGGCGGAGATTGGGCAGGGCCGCCACGTCGATGCCCCATTGGGTGAAAAAAGACAGATAGGCCGACAGGCGTCTTTGGGGGTATCGGTCGTCGAATTCCTCCAGGCTCAGGAGTTTGATGCTGTCGAACCGGTTGAGGTCCGAAAGGGGCCGGTTGAACCGGCGGCGGGTCCATGCCGTCATGGCGGGGAAATAGAGGTCGTCCGTCTTTTCCAGCAGCTCCCCGGCCAGTGTGTAAAACCGTTCGTAATCGATCCCTTTTTTCCGGCCGCAGTAATCGAGGTAGTTCCCGAAGCCGAACTCTTCGGTCAGCATCTCCAGGAGAAGGGTCCAGTAGTTGAGGGCAAAGGGCTTGAGAAATTTGCATAAGGGGCCGGTCTCTTTCTGAAGAATCCGGCGGGTCTCGAAAGTGCTCGATTTCCGGCACCAGGGGATGATCTCCCCGAAGGTGATCCGCTCGCCGTTGACCACGGCCCTGGCGCCGCGCATCCAGGTCCGCATCTCCAGCTCGTGGGGCAGCATGGTCCGCTGGAGATAATGGTCGATCAGGGCGTGTTTGAGGCGGGATCGATACGTCGCCGAGGCGCTGTCGTCGGGCGAGGCGTCGATGACCGCGAGGTTCTCGATGCAGAGGAGATCCCCTTCCTCGTCGTAAATCCGGTAGCCGTTTTTGGGCGTTGAAACGCCCCGCCAGAGGTCCAGGGCGTCGGCGCTCCACCGGTAGTTGAGGTCGAGGAGCCGGGCCTCAAGTTGTGTCAGATCCATCGCGCCTCGCCGCTTGGTTGTCTTCCAGGAGTTTCACCAGGGCCTCGTAGGATTGGGCCCCCACCAGCCGCCGGCCGTCGAGGATGAAGGTCGGGACCGCCGTGACGCCCAGTTCCCGGGACCGGTTCCAGTCGGCGTCCACCGCCGCGCGGTATCGGCCTTCTTCCAACACCCGACGGGCTTCCTGTCCGGAGAGGCCCGCCGCTTCGGCCAAATCCGTGAGCACGTCCATCTTGGCGATGTTTTTCCCTTCCGCGAAATAGGCGTGGAAGGCGGCGTGGTGGAATGCGTCCCCCTTTCCCTTTTCCTCGGCCCATTTTCCCAGCTCCTGGGCCCTGCGGCTGTTGCAGGTCATGGTCCGGTCGCCGAAAGGCAGTCCCAGGTCCTCGGCCGTCCGCCGGAGCCGGTCGAGCATGGCCGGGATGTCCACCGGCCGGCCGGCGAACAGGTCCTCCAGGGACCGCCCTTCCTCCGGCGTTTCGGGGTGGAGGGGAAAGGCGACCCAGTGAACATCGATTTCGAATTCGGTTTTCAGTCTCTCAACACGCCCGGTGATGAAATAGCACCAGGGTCAGATGTAGTCCGAAAAGATTTCCAGCGCTGCGGAATCTGTCATCTATGTCTCCTTTGGGATGAGGGGGTCAGCAGGTCAGGTGAAAGCCGCCGGCGACGTTTTTCCCTTCGTCCAGCAGCCGGTTGAAGGTCTCCACGGCCGAAACTGTAGTTTTTCAGCATGATCTCTACCTAATGTCCTTCCCCATGGAAAATGCCTCGCCGATCACCCCGCCGACGCCGTAGTATTTGCGGGATTCGGGGGCGAAGAGCATGGGCTGGATTTTTTCCATATCGGGCAGACCGTCGTCCCCCAGCACGTCGGGGTCGGCTTTGACGTCCATCACCTCCCCCACGAACTGGGTGTGGAGGCCCAGCTCGACGGTGTGGCGCAGTTCGCATTCCAGCACCACGGAAAATTCCGCCACGTAAGGGGCGTTGACCAGATCGCTTTGGGCCGCCGTCAGCCCGGATTTGGCGAATTTATCGGTGAGATCGGAAGAGCA
>JAABTM010000472.1 GCA_011389855.1 Desulfobacteraceae bacterium | reverse complement strand
CGATCAGCTCCAGTGCATCCCGCAGGCTGTACCCGCTCTGGAACTTGTTGCGGATCTCCCCGAAGATTTCGCCGATCTTGTATTCGATGGTGTCCGGGCTGGACGCCCGCTCCTTGAACCCCCGCAGATACGGAAACAGCTTGCCGTTGACGAACAGGATCAGGTCGTCCCCGGTCAGCGCCGCGTCGTGATCAAACGATCCGTCCGCCGTTTTGGGCGCGGCCCACTCCCCCCACCGGAAATCCGCGTCGATGATGAAGTCGTAGGATTTCCCCATCAACTCGGCCTCCATGGACCGCTCCCCCTCCAGATCGTCCAGATATTTTAAAAACAGCATCCACGACGTCTGCTCGGTGTAGTCCAGCTCCGTGGCGCAGCCCGCTTCTTTCCAGAGGACATCGTCGATATTCTTGAAGGTTTGTTCGAACATGCTCCGGGTATTTCCTGTTGTTGGGTATGACGATAGCCGGCTTTACATGGCGCAAAGCAGGATTATTCGATGCAGGGGAGGGTATAGCAGAATCGGGATTATTCGTAAAGGCGGGAAGGCGATTTGGCGACCCTATCCGTCCAGGCGGCGGGTCGAACGCGCCTCATCCTTTGCCGCGCGGGAGTGAACTCCCACGCGGCCGGCTTTTCATGGCGCCGTTCCCGCCGCGACCTGCAACGCATGGATTGCCTCTTCCAGACCCGTTTTTCCATCATCGTTGATATCGCATGTTGAATCCGAAACTTCAGGGGCAGGACAGCCGTAACGATCAACATACATCCCCAGCGGCGTATCGGAACAGCGATCCCAGGCATCCGCGACACCGTCTTCATCGGTGTCGGCGCAGTCGCAAGGTGCGACATCAGACAGTTCCAGATAAAAATCCAGCGTGGCGGTTTCGCCCGCAATCAGATCGACGCCGGAGGTCTTGGATGTATATCCCGAGGAATAAGCCGTTAATACGGCCAAGCCGGCAGGCGCGTTCTGAAGTTCGTAATAACCGGATGCGTCCGTGACAACATCTGAACCAACGCCGGATGATACGGCGGCGCCGGAAATGGGCTCTCTTGTCTCGGCGTCATAGACATATCCGCTGACAATGCCTGTATTTTGCAGTTGTCCGGGGTTGATCAGCAGGCGGAAAAAATCGAACGCAAAACCGTCTCCGGCGCCTGTCGTGGGGTCATCCACAAAGATATTCAGCTCATTGTTCTGCATATTCGCAATGACGCGATCCGGAATCTGAAAAGTAATCAGTTTTCCGACAGGACCTGTCTGATTCAGACTGTTCAGTATATCCTCCAATTCCTGTACCCGGATGCCGTTCATGCTGACCTGAAAACGGGAAGACCACACAGGCGACTGAAAATCATCAACAAAGATTTGTAAAACCGCCGAACTTAGAGCGGGGTTTGGGGCGCTGAAGTGAATTCTGATTTCACGCGGTTCATTTTCAGGTCTTGATGTTGTCGTTGTATAACCGTCCTCGCCGTTCGGCGGGGAGCCGTTGTAGCTGGATACAACCATGATCCGGTCGGTTCCGTCGGCATCTTCCGGATCTACGGTCCATGGAAAACCGTGCGGAGGGGTTGAATTTCCTGAAAACGGATCAAAATTCTCGGGCCAGCCGAAGCCCATGTTGTCGACATCTCCATACCTTACGATCACCTGGGCTTCCGGATCATCAAATATTTCTTCATACTGAAGACTGTAATCCTCAGCCTGGCCCGGACCCGCCATGATCAAACAGCTTGCAAGGCTCAAAAAGAATAAGCCATATATAAGTATAGTTCTTTTACCCATTTCTTTGTCTCCTTTTTAAATCGGTTTAACCGGCAAGTGTATTGATTGATCGACCAATCGGGCACTTCACCGATCTCCGTGCGTGCGAACCCGCCGGATCAGACATCTAAATTCTTATACAGCCTCCCTTACTCCTTGTCAAATCGCCGCCGTCTCTTTCCCAAACTCTGAGAGCCTATCCAAAAACCGTCGATTTGATTCCAGGCAGGGCCGCGGCGCTTTTTCAACCGCTGGAATAGCGGGACTATTTCGAGCCAACGCCCGCTATCAATCGCCATCATCCAGCGCTTCCCGGATTTTCGCACCCAGGTCTTTGCGTGAAAACGGCTTCTGGATAAAGTTGACTCCTTCGTCCAAAACACCGTGATGGGCGATCACATTGGCCGTATATCCGGACATGAACAGGCATTTGAGATTGGGATGAATGGGAAGGACATGATTCGCGAGATCCCGCCCGTTCATTTCAGGCATGACCACGTCGGTTAGCAGCAATCGGATATCGCCGACATGCGCCCTGGCCAGTTGAATGGCCTCGCCCGGCGTTCTGGCCGCCGCCACCCTATAGCCCAGTCTTTCGAGTATCATCTTCGTCATTTTTAGAATGGAGGGTTCGTCCTCCACCAGCAAGATGGTTTCGTTTTTTCTGGAAATTGTCTCGGTTTGGTCTCGTTCACGCGCCTGCTCAACCGCCGCCGAATAACGGGGCAGGTAGATCCTGAAAGACGTTCCCTGGTTCGGCTCACTGTAAACATTGATAAATCCGTTGTTCTGTTTGATGATGCCGAACACGGTGGCCAGTCCGAGACCGGTGCCCTTGCCCACCTCTTTCGTGGTAAAAAAAGGCTCGAACAAATTTTCCTGGGTTTCTTTGTCCATACCGCAGCCGTTGTCGCTGACAGCCAGGAGGACAAAATCCCCTGGAACAAAACCAGGATTGTCCGCACAATACTCTTCATCAAAGACGACGTTGCCTGTTTCGATGGTCAGCTTGCCGACATCGGAAATGGCGTCCCGGGCATTGACGGTTAGATTGGCCAGAAGTTGATCGATCTGGGCCGGGTCGATGTGAATAGGCCAGAGGTTTGAACTCGGCCGCCAGGACAAGTCGATGTCTTCGCCGATGAGCCGACGCAACATCCTGAGCATCTCTTCCACGGTTTCGTTGAGATCCAGCACTACAGGCGCGATGGTCTGCTTACGGGCAAAGGCCAGGAGTTGGCGGACCACGTTGGTGGAGCGCAAACCCGCGTTCTGGATTTCCTTGAGATAATCGTGAAGCGGATGGGTCGCATCCAGCTCATCCATGACCATTTCAGTATTGCCGAGGATGACGCTGAGCATGTTGTTGAAATCGTGCGCCACGCCGCCGGCCAGCCTCCCGACGGCTTCCATCTTTTGCGCCTGGCGCAGCCGCCCCTCGAGACGAGATCGGAAGAGCACA
>JAABTM010000175.1 GCA_011389855.1 Desulfobacteraceae bacterium | reverse complement strand
TTGCCGCCTGTTGCTCATCGTATGTCTGCTGTTCTCCCCGACCGTGCTGACCCTGGGATGCGGCGGAGATGACGGGTCGTCGGACCCTTCGCCGGACCCTTCATCGGACGAGCCGGTCAGAGCCGTAGACGTGGCCCGTTCGCCGCTGGACCGGAACCTGGCCCCCGGCGCCGGCGCCGCCGATCTGGAAGCCCTGGCGGCCGGAAACGCCGATTTCGCCGTCGATCTGCTGGGCATGCTCGGCGGTGGGGACCGAAATCTTTTTTTCTCGCCCTACAGCATCTCCCTGGCCCTGACCATGGCCTACGCCGGGGCCAGGGGCGTCACCCGCGCCGAAATGGCCGACGCCCTCCAATACCGGCTCTTCGGAGACGACCTCCACGACGCCTTCAACCGGCTGAACCTGATCCTGGAAAACCGCCAGACGGTTCCGACGGCCGATTCGACGCCGCCCCTTCTGTACATCGCCAACGCCCTGTGGGCTCAAAAGGGACACACTTTTCTTTCCGGCTACCTCGACGCCCTGGCCCTCAACTACGGCGCGGGGGTCCGTCTGGTAAATTTCGAAGCAGACCCCGAGGCGGCCCGGGAGGCCATCAACCGCTGGGTGAGCGACAGTACCGAGGGGCTCATCGGGGAACTGCTGTCCAGCGGAACGATTTCGTCCCTCACCCGGCTGGCGCTGACCAACGCAATTTACTTCCAGGCTCACTGGGAATCCCCCTTCGATCCCGACAGCACCCGGGACGCCGACTTTTTCCTCCCCGGCGGCGGCCGGACTCCCGTTTCGATGATGACTCAGAAGGATAGCTTCGGCTACGCGGAGGGGATCGGCTACCAGGCCGTTGAACTCCCCTATGTGGGCGAAGAACTTTCCATGGTCGTCCTGCTGCCCGACGCCAATGGCCGACCGGCGTTCGAAAGGGGCCTCACCGGCCGGGAGTTGCTCGCCATCTGCGACGACCTGACCCCGGAACTGGTTCGGGTCTACCTTCCCCGGTTTTCCATGGACCCCGAAGCGATCGACCTGGACGACGCGTTGTCCGGCATGGGGATGGAAACCGCCTTCACCGAAGCGGCCGATTTTTCAGGCATGGACGGAACCCGGGAACTCGCCGTCAGCAATGTGACCCACAAGACCTTTGTTTCGGTGGATGAATTCGGCACGGAGGCCGGCGCCGCGACCGGCGTCGTGGTCGGCCCCACATCGGGCAACCCCCTTTACACGCTCCGGGCGGACCGGCCGTTTCTTTTTCTGATCCGCGACATGGCCACCCGGACGATTTTGTTCATGGGCCGGGTGACCGATCCCATGGATAACCCCTTGTCCCGTTAGTCAGCAACCGTCATATGTACGAGATCGTCAAGTTTCAAGCCATTGCAAAGAGCCGGAAGGCGCGGATATCCGCCGCCGTGGGGGCCCTGTGCCTTCTGGGGATCGTCGTGGCCCTGATCCTGGGCCGGGATCCTTCCCCGCCGCCCCAACCGACCCCGTCCGGCCCCGCGGAAGGCTTCACCTTCTTCGATATCGGACGAAACACGCCGCTGACCCCGCCGCTCCGGGACCGGCTGGAAAAAGAACTGGGCCCGGCGGTGGCGGAGCGGTGGGCGGATCTCGATCTGAACATCAACTACCCCGGCTTTTTAGAAGAACACTTCCCGGAACTGGCTGATTTGAACGGGAAATTGAAAGACGAAGAGAACCGCCCGCGGCCCGAGGAAAAGCCCGTAAAACTCACCTTCCGCCATACCAGCGGAAAAGAAACGACGTTCAAGCAGGTCGATCTGGTCTTCTCCCCCTACAGCCGGCACCCCATCTTTTTCCGGATCCGACCCAAGAAAGGGGAAGGGGCCGCCCTGGTCAAAACCATCGAAAAGAAATACGGCCCCCCCGGCGGCATTCAGTGGGACGACGAAATCACCTGGGACGGGAGAAGCGGCGAAACCCTCGTCTGGCGGCGGGACGGCGATCTGCTCACTGTTACCATCTCGCCGGACCGGTACGGCGACCCGTCTTATCTGATCGCCATCTTTTACGCGAAAAATCTGAAGAAAACCGCGAAGATCAAGGCGGAAAACAAGGCGAAACGGGAAGGTAGCGGGCTGGAAAAAGCCTTTTAGTAGGGGCGAAAGATTTTTCGCCCCTACCCCCTATCGCCGATCCCCGCGCAAAGCCGCCACCCGCTCCCGTAAATCGTCGGCGGAGACCGCATCCGGGGGCACGGGTTCGCCGGCCGCCAGCTCGATCCGCGACCAGACCCGCTTGAACGGCCGTCTCATGGCCGATCCCCCCTCCCGGCTGAAAAACGACCCCCATAATCCCCGCAGCGCCATGGGGATCACCGGAACCGGATTCCGGTCGATGATTTTCTCGATTCCGGGCCGGAACCGGTCGATGTCGCCGTCCTCGGTCAGGTGACCTTCCGGGAAGATGCAGATCACCTCCCCCGCCGCCAGGGCCGCGTCGATCGCCTCGAAGGCCCGGCGATAGACCTCGGGATCCCGCCGTTCCGAATCGATGGGGATCGCCTTGCCGGTTTTGAAGACAAAATGGAGGATCGGCATCCGGTAGATGGGTTCGAAGATCACGAACCGAACCGGTCGTCGGACGGCCCCGCCGATCAGCAGCCCGTCCACATAGCTGACATGATTGCAGACCAGCACCGCGGGCCCCTCCTCCGGGATGCGGTCCAGGTTCTCGTGCTTCACGCGGTAAAGGGTGTGGCTCAGCATCCAGACGAGAAACCGCATGACGAACTCGGGGACCACCGTGTAGATATAGAGGGCCACCCCGATGTTGGCCAGGGCCAGGACCAGGAAGAACTGAGGCACGGTCAATCCCGCGACCCCCAGCAGCAGAATCGCGGCGGCCGAAGAGAGCACCATGAAAAAGGCGTTGACGATGTTGTTGGCCGCGATCACCCGGGCCCGGAGCCGGGGTTCGGTTCGCATCTGGATAAAGGCGAACAGCGGCACGATATACAGCCCGCCGAACACGCCGATCAGCACCAAATCCGCCAGGACCCGGAAAGCCCCGTCGGTGGCGAGAAACGCCCGCACCCCCATCAACGCCGTCACCGGGGGCGGGCTGTAAGCCAGAAACAGATCGATGCCGAAAAGGCTCAACCCGATGGACCCCAGGGGCACCAGCCCCAGCTCCACCCGGCGTCCGGAAAGTTTTTCGCAGAGGAGCGACCCGGCCCCGATGCCCACGGAGAACACCGTCAGCAGAAGGGTCACCACTCCTTCGTCGCTCCGGAGCACGTTCCGGGTGAAATTGGGAATCTGGGTCAGGTAGGCCATGCCCAAAAGCCAGAACCAGGAGATGCCCAGAATCGACAGAAAAACCGAGTGGACCTCCCGGGCGAACCGGATCGTCTTCAGGGTCTGGGTCAGGGGGTTCCAGTTGACTTTAAGGGCCGGCGAGTCCGACGGGGCCGGGGGAATCCGGAGGCTGGCCAGCCACCCCGTCACCGCGACCGTGCAGACGGCGGCGCCGATCCAGATCCGCCCGTTTTCCAGCCCCACCAGAATCCCGCCGGCCATGGTGCCCAGCAGGATCGAGACAAAGGTGCCCATCTCCACCATGGCGTTGCCGCCCACCAGTTCCCCCGGCCTCAGATGCTGGGGGATGATGCTGTATTTGACCGGCCCGAAAAAAGTCGACTGGATCCCCATGAAAAAGAGCAGCGCCAGCAGGCCCAGGAGGCTGTTTAAAAAAAACGCCCCGGCGGCGCAGGTCATGATGACGATCTCCATCCCCTTGACGTAACGGATGTACCGGGCCTTGTCGTATTTGTCGGCCAGTTGGCCCGCGGTGGCGGAAAAAAGGAAAAACGGAAGGATGAAGAGCCCCGCCGCCATGTTCACCAGTGTGTGGCCCGCCGCGGCCGCCTCCCGGCCGGCCCCGTAGGCGATGACCAGGATCAGCGCGTTCCGGAAAACATTGTCGTTGAAGGCCCCGAAAAACTGGGTCCAGAAAAAGGGCCCGAACCGTCGAACCGCCAGGAGCCCGAACTGACTCCGCTCCCGGGTTCCGCCCCCATCTCCGTCCCCCGCCCTTTCCCTTGTCTTTTCCCCATCATCTTGCGCCATCTTCGGCCTCCTCTCCGTCCGCCCGCTCTTTGTCGAATTGGGCGATGTATTTTTTCACCGTCCGGCGATCCAGCCGGGTCCGCCGGGCCACCGCCTCGTAGGTCCCGTGGCGCTGGTGGAGCAGTTTACAATATCCGGCCAGCAGCTCTCCGGCGTCCCACGATTCACTGGCCATCCCATCGGAAATACGGGACAGCAAGTCCCGTGCCGCGGGCTTGACATCCCCTTCGTAGGTCCCCTTGAGCAGCACCCGCCGGACGCATTGCTCCAACTCCCGGACGTTTCCCGGCCAGGGATAGGCCCGGCCGAGGCGGGAATCGACGACCCTGCGCGACATCCGGGCCAGATCGTCGGAGGGGTTGCCGAGGATCCGCGAGACGGTATGGGCCAACAGATCGTCCAGCTCCCCCTCGTCCTCCCCGATCCGCTGGGAAAGAGGCGGGACCACGATGACGTCCGAACAGAGGCGGTAGAAGAAATCGTCCCGGAAGCGGCCGTTCCGGCGGAGCCGGTCCAGGGACTGGTTGGTGGCGGCGATGACCCGACCGTGGAACCGCCGGGCGGCGTGGCTGCCCACCGGGGTGAAGCTCCGCTCCTGGATCACCTGGAGCAGCTTGATCTGGAGGGGGACCGCCACCTCGCCGATTTCGTCCAGAAAAATGGCGCCATGGGGACTGCACCGGTCGAAGACGCCCTCGTGATCCTCCACGGCGCCGGTAAAGGCCCCTTTTTTATGCCCGAACAGCTCCGACTCGATGAGGGACTCCGAAAACTGGGACAGGTTGATGGGGATAAACGACCGCACAAAGCTTTCGGCGAAACACCCCTTTTTCTCATCGAAGGGGATAAAGCCCGACCGCCCGATGGCGGCGGCGGCGGTCCCCTTGCCCGTGCCGGTTCCTCCCAGGATCAGGGTAGAGAAGTCCTCCATCCGGTTCCAGAGATGCTCGTCGTAAAGGCCGATATCTTTGGTAAATACGTTGTTCCACAGATCCCGACGCAGCCGCTTCATGGAAGGGCTTCGCCCCACCAGACCGCGGTAGATGAAGTAATAGGCCCGCCGGAGCTGATAGCAGAGTTCGAAATACCGCCGGGCCTGGTCTCGGGGGAACCCCCGATCGCCCAGCAACCGGAGGGCGTCTCCGGCGAAGTCCGTCGGAATCGGATTGTCGCCGGCCGCTATCTGGCGAGGAATAAACGCGTCGAAAGGTTCCAGAAACTGATGAAAAAAATCGAACAAAAACGCGTTTTCCATGAGTTTCCGGTCCTCGCCGGAGAATTGCCGGATCGACGCCGTCCCCTCCCCGTCCAGGCGCGCCATTCGGTCATGAACCACCCGGATAAGGGTGTTCACCCGGTCCTCATGGGGCGTTGTCGGCGGCAGGCCGGTGATGCGCAAATCGATGGCCGCCCGCTCGTCCGAAAATGGATTGGCGAATGTGGCCGCGCGGACAAGGGTGAAAAATTCCCGATCTTCGGAATCGAGGGGGATTTGATGGCCATTTGGATATCCCTCCGCTTCTGAAAATTGACATTCTATGATCACCAAGCATACATCATTTGACCATCGCTGTCATCACCTATCGCCCCTCAGCGGCGAGCGCCATTTTTTTTTCAATAGAATTAATGCTTTATATTCAAGCCTTCCATGGCACGGCCTTTGAATCGTTGCTTCCTTGAAATGACCCGCGATCGCATTGTTCAACCCCCAAATCAAGGAGGCTTCCCATGAACCCACGGAAAAACAGAAGACCCCGCTTCGACGTCGTGCAGTCCTTCGACGTGATTGGCTTGTTTCTGATCATTGTGATCGCCAATACCCACCTCATCCTCGGAAATTTTTCCGCCAAACTGATCTTTCTTCCCGATGCTTTTCTCTCCGGGGACTGGTGGCGGCTGTTTACCTTCCCCTTTGTCCATACCGGATGGTATCACCTCTTTCTGGACGCCGGGGCTTTTTTGTTCCTCTACACCGACCTGCCCGAAAAACGGGCCGCCGGACGGTTCTTATGCGTGGGGATCTCCAGCCTGTTCAGCCTGGCCGCTGTATGGTTGACATCCCCCGAGATCCACCTTCTGGGCCTCAACGGCCTTTCCGGCATCGGCCATGGGCTCATGGCCTTTTCGACGCTTCAAATGGCCCTAACCCCTGAAAACAGACGAATCGGCGCCGCGGCCTTCGGCCTTCTGGTCGCCAAAAGTCTCTATGAACTTCTCACAGGCGACGTGCTGTTCCATTTCGGTCTTTGCGGAACCCCGATGCCGGCCAGCCACGCCGGCGGCATTCTGGGGGGAATCTTCCTGTTCACGCTTCAGGCCCGGAAACCGTAAAATAAATAATTGACAGCTTTCTATATTTCGGTTACGAACTGAAACATTGATATTTTCCCGATAAATCGAAACAATCAACGAGATTCAGATGGCGAGCCAACCATCATCCAAACCCATGGAACAGACCAGCGAAGACCTTCTCCTCGCCAAAAAAACCGTTTCGGCGATGATCCAGTCATTGAAAGCCTGCACCCTCTATCCGCTGACCCATGAAACCTGTCAAAAGGCCATGAGCGCCGCGAAACAGCGGCTGGACGACTTTTTGCTGCGAAACGACACCTTCCGAATCCACATCGATCACGACGCCGTCTTCTACGGGGAAACCCCCATCTATAAAGAGGCTTCGAATTACGGGGCGTTCGCCTTTCCCATGTCGCGGGACGGCCTCGAATGGGTGGAGTTTCAACGCGGAATTCAAAACCGGGAATTAAACGGATTTATCCAGACGCTGATGCAGCACCGGACCCTGACGGCGGAAAGCGAAGGGGACATCGTCACCACACTTTGGGAGGAAAATTACCCCCATATCAAGCACGAGGCCAAAGAGGCGGTCTGGAACGCGGAGCTGGCGGGGGATGCCTTCGAAGACTTGGGCGTTCAGATGACGCTTCCCGCCAGTGGAGAGGCCATCCCCGGCATGGACGCGCCAACTGGTGAAGGGGACGCGGAAACAGAAACAAAGGCTGGCGACGATCAGGGAGAATCGGCCGGCGAACGGCCCGGCGAGCCGCCCCCCGCGCCCAATTTGGCGGATCCGTCGCTGGACCCCTCGCTCTGGCAGCTCTCCGAAGAGGAGAAGGAACTCCTTCGGGAGATGGTGTACGAGGAGGAAAACTTCGACGGAACCGACAATGTTCTGGATGTGCTCATGATCCTTCTGAAACAGGAAAGCCGGGGAAAGGACGGCGATCAAGACGCCGAAGTTTCGAACGACATCGTTTCTCTTCTGTCGTTTCTCCAGGAGGAGTTTCAATCATCCCTCGACCAGGGCCAGATCCGACTGGCGTTCAAGCTGCTGAAAGAGATCCACGCCATTCACCTGTCCATTCAAGATAAGAATCCCGAAACGGCGCGGCTTCTGGACGATTTTTTTAGTAAGATTTCAACTCCTGAAGCGCTGTCGTCCCTCGATTCGATATGGCCGCGGCTTGCAAAGATCGATCCATCGAGGATCAAATCGATCCAGGAGCACCTCCTTCTTCTGCATCCCAATGCAACACTGGCCTTTGCGCCGGTTCTTTTGAAAAAACCGTCCCCTGAAGTCCGGAAAATGTTGTTTGAAATCATCGCCACCTACGCAAAAACCGACCATCGACCGCTTGAAAGCCTTCTCGATACCGCGGAAGAAAAGCTGATCTTGAAGCTCGTGGACTTGCTGAGTCGTTTGAAGGGCGACCATTTTCAGCAGATGCTGCTGAAACTGACCGGGCATCCATCGGAATCCGTCAGGATAAAAGTTCTGAGAGTTTTATTTAAAAAAGACCCCTATATGATATGGCGGTTGTTTCATCACATCGAGGACGCGAGCCCCGCGATGTCCGGCATCGTCCACGCCTACCTGGGGCGTACAAAGGACAAGATGTCGGAAAGCCTGATGCTCGATTATCTGGAAGAAGGGGAGTTCAAAAGGGAAGATCGGGACCATATCATGGCTTGCTATAAGACCCTGGGCCAATGCGGCTCCGACCATTCCGTCGGTTTTCTCGAAGACATCCTCCTGGGAAACGCCTATAAAGACCGGTTCGGGGGCCGGCTTCCCATCCACAAAGAGGGCGCGGCCGCGGCACTGACGCAGATCGGCACCCCTGCCGCTTATAAAACCCTGAAGAAAGCGGGCCGGAGCTTTTCCTCCAAAGCGCGGCAAATCGCCCGAAAAGCGATGGAGGATTTCAAATGAGCGAGACCGGGAAATCCCAACTCATCCGCCGGAACCAACTGCGGGAGGAGTGCGTCAAGGCATTTTACAGCCTGATCCGGGCCGCCAGAATTCACCAGGCCAACAATCAGCTCATCGTTCAGACGGCAAAGGAGTTCGTCCGAACGGTCGTCGAGTTAAGCAAAGACGCAGGGGACGTTTCCATCCAGTTTATGGGCAGACGCATCTATGTCCAGGAAAAAAAACTGATCTTCCGCCCCGAAACCGTGACCCTCTTCGACGGCATCATCGATTATTTCGACAAACGCGCCGTCCAGGGAATCCGGCTCCGCCCCACGATCAAGGATGCCAAAGGCGTTGACCTCCTGGCGTTTATCCGGCTGTTGAACGACGCCGAAAAGCAAGACCGCCCCAGGGAGTGGCTGCTTGCGCAGGCAACCCCGGACAAACACCCATGGGTGGAACTGCTTCAGGAAGCCTACGGCGCCGATGCCATGGAGGAGGGCGACCGGAAAAACCGCGGGTTGAGATCCTACGCCCATGTGATGGAATCGGTCCAGGAGATCGCCCGGAAACTCACCGCCCGGCAGAGCACGGGGTTGAACCGGGCCAGACGGGTGCTCCAGAACATGGTCGATCTCATCATGGAAGACGAACCCCTGTTTCGCGCCCTGAGCACGATCCGGTTCTATGACGATTACACTTTCGGCCATTCCGTGAACGTGGGCATTTTGTCCATGTGTCTTGGAAAACGGATCATGCTGTCGAAAAAATCCCTGGAAACACTGGGGCTTTGCGGCCTTCTCCACGATCTGGGGAAAATCGAGGCGCCCAAAAACATCCTCAACAAACCCGGAAAACTGACGGATGAAGAATTCGAGGTGATGAAGCGGCACTCCATGGACAGCGTCCGGCTCATCGTCAAGATTCAGGCGTCCCGGGACCGGAAAAACGACATCCTCCTGGCCCCTTTCGAACACCACCTCAAATACGATCTGTCCGGCTATCCCAAAACCGATCGGAGCAGCGCCCTGAGCCTGTTCGGCCGCATCCTCGCCATTGCGGACGTCTACGACGCCATCACCTCTCCGCGGGTCTACCGCAAATCCGTCCTGCCCCCCAACCGGGCGCTGGGATTCATGTGGGAAGGGGTCGGCAAGGATTTCGACCCCATCTTATTGAAAATCTTCATCAACATGCTCGGGGTTTATCCGGTGGGCACCCTTCTGGTGCTCGACACCCGGAAGGCGGGGCTGGTGGTGGAACCGCCGGAAGACGCCGAGGGTCCGCTGGAATGGGCCAGACCCTGGATCGTCCTGCTGAAGCGGGACAGCGGCAACGGCCACCGGAAATTCGTCAAAGGCGAAACCATCAACCTGGCGGAAAAAGACCCCAAAACCGGCCATTACCGGCACACCATCGTCAAAAGCCTGAATGCCGCCAATTACGGCATCCAGCCCATAGACTTCATCCGATGACGCGCCGCCTCCTCCCCCTCCTGGTATCGGCTCTCCTATTTGGAACGGCAATCGGTCTGTACGCGGAAGAAACAGACCCCATCCCTGAATCACCGCCGCCTCAATCCGGAAAAGCGTCTTATTACAGCGACCGGCTGAAAAACCGGCCCACGGCCAGTGGGGAGCCGTACCGCCCCGAAAAACTCACCGCGGCCCACCGCCGCCTCCCTTTCGGAACCATGGTCCGGGTGACCCGCCCCAAAACCGGCAAAAGCGTCGTGGTTCGCATCAACGACCGGGGCCCTTATGCGGGAGGCCGGATCATCGACCTGTCCAGAAAAGCCGCCGAAGCATTGGGGATCGTTCGCGCCGGGGTCGCCCGGGTCACGGTGGAGGTGATCTCTCTTGGAGAATAAAAAGCTTTTAGAGCATATCTACGCCGTGTACGACGATTTCTCGGAAACCCTGCCCGCCGCCTGCCGGCGCGGCTGCGCCCACTGCTGCACCCGGAATGTAACCCTCACCACCCTGGAGGCTTACCTCATCGCCGCCCATCTATCTGCGGGCGGGCATGAAGCCCTCGCCGGCCGGCTCGCCGCCGGGTTGGATCAGGACCGTTTCCACCCCCGGATCACCACCAACGAACTGGCGGATATCTGCCGCCAGGGCCTGGCGCCGCCGGAGGAGACCCAGCCCGGCGAAACCGTCTGCGCGCTGCTCGAAGACGAGGCATGCCCCATCTACCCGGTTCGCCCCTTCCATTGCCGGTGCATGACCTCCCGGACAGATTGCGGGAAGACCGGCTGCGCGGACATGGACCCCTTTGTCATGACCGTGAACACCGTTTTTCTCCAGTATATCGAACACATCGACAGGGACGGATTCTCCGGGAACCTGATCGATGTGATGCACTTTGCGATGCATTTTTTCGAATCCCGGGAAAACCGCCGGCGATACGAAGCCGGCGAACCGATTTCACAGCCGCCGGGCCTGATCCCCAACCGCCGGGTCTCCGCGCTGATGATCCCGCCGAAACACAGGGGCCGCATCGCGCCCCTTCTTCAGAAACTCAACGCGCCCCCGGCGTAACGGCCTACAGGTTGAGGAGCCGGCGTGCGTTATCTCCGCAAATCCGGTCCATATCGAATTTCGGCAGGCCGGATGCCGTCATCTCCTTGAAATACCGGGCCGGCCGGATGAGGGGAAAATCGCTGCCGAAGAGCACCTTGTCCACCCCCGCCAGTCGAGCGGCCGTCGCATAGATATCCGGATTGTACAGGAAAGGGGAGGCCGCGGTGTCGAAATAGACATTGGCCAGGGTCTCCC
>JAABTM010000471.1 GCA_011389855.1 Desulfobacteraceae bacterium | reverse complement strand
CTCTTCCGATCTATATGTCGAAATATCGCTTTTTGAACCGCCGACAACCATTCCGCTTCATAGAAGCTTATGAGCCCACGCCATGTTTTGCAATAAAAAATTTACCACCGTTATCGCCTGTTTTATCACATTCGCCCTGATCGTCTTGCCCCACCCGTCTTATGGGATCACCATTCAGGAGGAAGACGAATTGTCCCGGGAATTTCTCAAGATGGTTCGGAAACATTTTCAGCTTATCCAGGACCCCGTCATTTTATCGTACGTCGACGCCGTGGGAAAACGGATCATGGAACAGGTTCCGTCAGCGCCGTTTAAGGGGCATTTCTATGTGTTCAAGTCGAATGTTTACAATGCCTTCGCCGCGCCGGCGGGGCACATCTTCATCAGCAGCGGGATCATGTCGGCCATGGATTCCGAAGACGAACTCGCCGGGATTCTGGCTCACGAAATCTCCCATGTCGTCTGCCGGCATATTTCGGACAAGATCGAACGGGCCTCCAAGGTGAACCTGGTCGCCCTGGCCGGAATAGTGGCGGGAATTTTTCTCGGGGCCGCCGGCGCAGGGGTGGCCGCCAATGCCGTGACGGTGGGGTCCATGGCCGCCGGGCAGTCGGCCATGCTGGCCTACAGCCGCCAGGACGAACGGCAGGCCGACAACATCGGGCTCCAGTACTTAAACGACGCCGGGTACAGCGCCCGGGGATTGCTGGCGATTCTCAAAAAAATCCGGGCGAAAACATGGTTCGGGCCGGAGGAGATCCCCACCTACCTCGCCACCCACCCGGCCACGGAGGAGCGGATTTCCCGGATTCATGCGTGGATCGAAGACAATGAACCGGATGAGTCCAAACCGATGGCCGTCCCCTACGATTTCGGGATGGTCCATGCCCGGCTCAACGCCCTGTACGGGGACACCGGCGAGGCCCTCCAGACCTTTTCCGCCCGGGTCGCCCGGACGCCGTCGGACCCGGTGGCCCACTACGGCTACGCCCTGGCCCTGTCCGGGGCCAACCGATGGGAGGAATCCATCGCCCATCTCAAGGCGGCCCTCAAGCAGCGGGCCTTCGACCCCGCCATCCTCGGCGATCTGGGACGGGTTTACTATCTCAGCGGTCGGTACGAAGAGGCCCGGAGCGTGCTGGAGGGGGCGGTGAGCATCGACCCGAACCTCGATTACGCCCTTCTTTACCTGGGCCGGACCCGCCTCGAAATGCAGGACTACGCCGGGGCCGTCGAAGCCCTCCAAAAACTGCTGGAAAAGGCCCCCGACCATCCCACGGTCCGGTATTTTCTTGGGGAGGCCTACGGCCGGATGGAACGGATGGAAAAGGCCCACTACCAACTGGGGCTCTATTACAAGCGCAAGGGGGAATTCAAGACGGCGGCGTTCCACCTGAGCCGGGTGCTCAAGGCGACCATCGACGACGAAAAACGCGAGGAGATCAAAAAACGGATGGCGGAAATCGATAAGGAGGAGGCGGAATCCCGCCGGGAGGCGGAAGCCGCCGAACCCCGACGGAGGCAATTGCGGTAGGTAAGGTGATTTTCGAAAATGAAGGTTCCAATAATAGTCCGACGCCTTGGCCGCGCCGCCTTGGGTTGAAACCCCAGGCTCAATCATCCAAAACCGGCTAAAGCCGGTTCAAATTGCGAACCACCATCTATCCTAATGCGGCCATAACCGGCTTCCAGCCGGTTTTATGGGTTCAGCCTGGGGTTTCAACCCAAGGCGGCGCGGACACTCGACTTGAATTAGAATTAAATCGATGATGCATTGGCATCAGAGGGATATTTATTCCAGCATTTTGCCTAATGTTCGCCCCTACAACGGCCTATGACGCCTTGTCGAAATGGGAAAATTTCATGGTGAACGTCCCCCGCCCCTGGGTGGCGGAACGCAGATCCGTGGAATAGCCGAACATTTTGGCCAGGGGCACGATGGCCTTGATGACCTGGATGGCCGCCCGGGGTTCGATGGATTCGATCCGGCCGCCCCGGGAATTGAGATCGCCGATCACGTCTCCCATGAAGGATTCCGGGACAAATGCCTCCACGTCCATGATGGGATCCAGGAGGAAGGGCTCCGCTTTTTCCAGCACCGCCTTGCAGGCCATGGACCCGGCCACCTGGTAGGCCAGCTCCGTGCCCTGGGATTCTTTGTAAGACCCGCCCTTGAGCACCGCCTCCACGTCCACCACCGGGTACCCCATGAGCGGCCCGCTTTCCAGGGACTCCATGACCCCCTTTTCCACCGCCGGGATGAACTGGGGCGGGATGACCGTCTCGTCGGTCACCTCGGACCGGAACCGTCCGCCTTCGCCCCGTTTCAGGGGGATCAGCTTCAACCGGACCTCGCCGAAATGGTGCTGGCCCGCCACCTCCCGGTCGAAGACCGCGTCGCCCGTCGCCGCTTTTCCCACCGCCTCCCGGTAAACGACTTGCGGCTTGCCCACGTTGACGTCGGTCTTGAACTCCCGCAGCATCCGGCTCACCACGATCTCCAGGTGGAGTTCGCCCATGCCCGAGACGATGGTCTGGCCGGTATCCTCGTCCAGCTTGACCCGCAAAGTCGGGTCTTCATCCATGAATTTTTTCAGCACCTGGTCGAGCTTCTCCTGGTCGGCGTGGGTTTTGGGCTCCACCGCCACGGAGATGACCGGCTCGTAGAACTCGATCCGCTCCAGAAGGATGGGCGCCTTGGCTGAACAGAGGGTCTCGCCGGTGGCCGAGTCCTTCAGCCCCACCACGCCCACGATGGCCCCGGGTCCGGCCTCGTCGATCCGCTCCCGCTTGTTGGCGTGCATCCGCAGAATCCGGGAGACCTTCTCCTTTTTCTTGAGAAAGGGGTTGTAGACCTCCTCCCCCGCCTTGATCTTGCCGCTGTAGACCCGGACATAGTTGAGCTTCCGCCCCTCGATCTGGGAAACCTTGAAGATCAGGGCCGCCAGCGGATCCTTTTCGTTGGGATGGCATTCCACGATCTCTTCGGTATCGGGCCGGGCCCCGTGGATGGGCGGCACCTCCGCCGGGCTGGGCATGAACCGGACGATGGCGTCCAGCAGGGGCTGGACCCCCTTGTTCTTCAGGGCCGATCCGCACAGCACCGGCACCAGCTTCAGGCCGAGGGTCGCCCGCCGGACGGCGTCCAGCAGCATCTCCTCGCCAATGGGCTCTTCGGCCAGATAGGCCTCCATGACCGCGTCGTCCACCTCGGCCACCGCCTCCACCAGCTTC
>JAABTM010000470.1 GCA_011389855.1 Desulfobacteraceae bacterium | reverse complement strand
GTCAGACGGATTATCCCCTGGATGTCAAAAAGGGGATGTTCGGCGGCCTTCGGGTCGTCAGGGGGCACCGATTCGGATTCCGTTTATGGCGGTTTTTGCACGAAGCGGTCCACCCTTCGCCGGACAAGCGCCAGGCATTTCCCCACACCATCGGCCGGACCTTCTCCGGCGCCCTCCACATCCCGTCGGCCGTCCTGAGCGAACTGACCCCCACCAAAGTTCCCGGGGAACCGCTTTACATGCCGTCGGAATCGGGCTGGCGGCCCTATCTTCCCCTGGTGGATCAGGCGGTGTCGGCATTGCGGGTGGACCCTTTCCGGCGGCGCTCCGTCAAGATTTACACCAGCGAGGGGGTGACCGAAATCGCGCCGCCCCGGTTTTTTTTCAGACGGTGGTGGGCCGGGCTCCGACTCTCTTTTGGGTTTGCCCGGTACGCCCGACAGCGGAACTGGGAAGAGGGCGGTCAGACCTCGCCGGCCGCCTATGTCCGGTCCCTTCGGCGGCTGGGGTTCCGGATCGATTTTCGCTCTTATCCCGAAAACGGCGCTCCCATGGCGCCTGATCCCGCCGTGGCCCGTTTCTTCGACCCGGCGGTCCGGGACAGGCAAAAAGGCGGCGCGGGGGACGGCCCTCCGCAAGGGGCCTTGTACCCGGCGGGCCTGGTCGGGTTTTTCGAATATCTCTCCGGCGCCGACGCCTGGGGCCGGTTGCGGGACTATTTTTTCTCCGTCTATGAAAACAGTCTTTTGGACCTGGCGATCTTCGCGGGGATTCTCGCCATCCTTTTTTTCCTGCGAACCGGGTACGCCAAATGGCGAATCCGGCGGTCGCGGCGGCGGCTGCCCCTGGTGATCGGCGGATGGGGAACCCGGGGCAAGTCGAGCGTGGAGCGGTTGAAAGGGGCCCTGATCAACGGGTTGGGCCACGGCCTTCTTTCCAAGACCACCGGGTGCGAGGCCATGTTTCTCCACGCCCATCCCTACGGCGTCATGCGGGAAATGTTTTTGTTCCGTCCCTACGACAAGGCCACCATCTGGGAGCAGCACAACCTGACCCGGCTGGCCGACCGGATGGGGGCCGACGCCTTCCTCTGGGAGTGCATGGGCCTGACCCCGGCCTATGTCCGGGTGCTCCAGCGGGAGTGGATGAAAGACGATGCGGCCACCATCACCAACACCTATCCGGACCACGAAGACATCCAGGGGCCGGCGGGCATCGACATTCCCCGGGTGATGACGGAATTCATTCCCGAAGACGCCGTCCTGACCACCACCGAAGAGCAGATGCTGCCCATTCTGCAAGAGGCCGCCGACGCCCGGCGGACCCGGCTCCGGTCCGTCGGATGGCTGGAGGCCGGGCTCATCCCGGCCGACGCCCGGCCGACATCCTGGAGCGGTTTTCCTATGAAGAGCATCCCCACAACATCGCCCTGGCGGCGGCCATGGCCGAGGATATGGGGGTCGAGCGGGATTTCGCCTACAAGGCCATGGCCGACTACGTGGTTCCGGACATCGGGGTGCTGAAGGTCTATCCCCCCGCGCCCCTGAAAACCCGATCCATCGAATTCGTCAGCGGCAATTCCGCCAACGAACGGTTCGGGGCCCTGGGCAACTGGCGTCGGACCGGTTTCGACCGACACGACCTGGACGCCGACCCCGGGGTCTGGATCACCACCGTGGTCAACAACCGGGCCGACCGGATTCCCCGGTCCAAGGTGTTCGCCGGCATCCTGGCCGAGGACATCAGCGCCGACCGGCATTTTCTCATCGGCTCCAATCTCTCCGGCCTGTCCGGTTATATCCGGGAATCCTGGCGGGAGCACATGGCGGGGATCTCGCTGTGGCCGGCCGGCGACGAGGGGGGGCGCGACGGCGGCCCGGCCGAGATCCTGAAACAACAGGCGGTTCGGATGCGGGTCCCCGTCAGCGAAGAACAGGTGGCGGCGCGGTTCCGGGCCATGCTGGCCGGACAGGACGCGCTTGCGGGTAAAGGCGCGTCGACCGGGATTGAAGAACTGGTCGCCCTGCGTCACGACCCGGAAAC
>JAABTM010000469.1 GCA_011389855.1 Desulfobacteraceae bacterium | reverse complement strand
GATGTTGGCCGAATACAAAGCCCTCTCCGACCGGATCGCCGCCGCGGCCCCCCCGGACGGGCGGGACAGGGAAAAGATAGAGGCGACATTCCGGGAAACGATGGACAACTGGTTTCAGCAAAAACTCGTTGTGATCTGGGACTATCACGCCGACGGCAACGCGATCATCCGGCGCATCTGCGAAGAGACGCCGCCCGGACTCTACAACCGGGTCATGGGGCTCCAGAACATCAAGGGGACGGGGCTCGATTTCGTCTACAGCTTTCAGCGCTGGGAGCGGTGCCGTCACGCCTGCGACCGGCTGCGCGACGACGACCCGGCCGAGGTCGAACAGGGGCTCCGTGAACTGAGCGGGTTTCAGGAATACAACATCCTGTGCGAGGAATATGTCCGGGAGACCCTGGATCGGGTCAAAGCGGCGCCGGCGGCCCAGACCGAGCGGTTCCAGGCCGAACTGACCATGATCCGGTCCAATCTGGACACCGCCATGAAACGGATCTCGCGGACGGACGAATCGTCGGGCGGCCAGGGGGGCTGGTTCATGAAAATCATCGATTTCATCGAGGCGCTCCGCGACGCCGGCGACGCGGTCCGCCGCCGCAAAATCGCCGACCGGATCTACCGCGACCTGGCCGACGAGCGCATCGGACACGAGCGGGCGTCCATGGCGTTGCAGGCGTTGAACAAGCGGCAGAAAGGGGGGTGGTTGCGGGGGAGGGTTTTTGGGTGGCGGCGGCGGGGGGGTTGAGGGGGGATCAGTTCGAGCGGGGCAAGCGGGCCGGAATATGGATCGAATAGTGATGAAGCCGCATATAATCGCGGAATTCATCCATGATCTTGCGCTTTTTTTCTCTTGACATGGCGTTGTGGCTTCTGTAGCTATGGGCAGAAGCGTTACCTTTTGCACCAAATTCCCTGTTCTCTCCGTGCAGGAGGGAGAATGTGTTGCCGATATAAAATTTGTTCTGATAATAGGTCATTCAAGGGATTATCAGGTTAAATTGCCCTGATAACAGGGCGAATCGGGCGTTATCAAGTCAAATTTACCCTGGTAATAAAGAAAAACAGGGATTATCGGGGCAAGTTTTGCCCTGACAATAAGGGAAATCGGGATTTATTAGGGCAAATTTGCCTGATAATATTGGAGAATGGGGGTTATCAGGGAGAAATTGCCTGATAATCAATGGTTGGACATGCCCGCTAC
>JAABTM010000174.1 GCA_011389855.1 Desulfobacteraceae bacterium | reverse complement strand
TTCCAGGCCCTGATCGACATGATCAACGCCTTTTACGGCCTGGAGCTGACCGCCGACGACGTGACGGAACTGGGCAAGTCGATCCTGAAAAACGAGCGGGATTTCAACGCCGCGGCCGGCTTTACCCGGGAACACGACCGGCTGCCCCGCTACTTCCAGACCGAACAGTTCCCGCCCCACGACATCACCTTCGGCGTCAAGGATGCGGAGCTGGATACGGTGTTTAACTGGTAAGTCTGAAACTTGAAATGATTTATTGAAACCCAGCCCTCTTCATCATCGTCGTCGTGAAGCCCGACAGCCGATGAAGAGGGCTTTTTTCTCCGCCGTCGATATCCCGAAAATGAAAACGGGCGGGGCGGGTTGAAACACAGAAGGGGCATACTATGTTCAAGGCGGGGACCGAATCGGCGCAAGGCGAATTCACGCGCGAAATGGGACGCCGTCTGGGCGAAAGGATCGTCGAAAAACTGGATGGTCGGCCGGACGCCCTGTGGTTGTTTTGCGCCCCCGAACAAGGATTGAGCAACCTCCTTCACGGGGTCAAGGAAGCGACCGGCGCCCGAATTCTCGTGGGTTGCACCACCGATGGCGAGATCCACGACGCGGCGGTACAAACCGGATCGGCGGTTCTGGGAGGAATGCGTTCGGATCGGGTCGATTTCTCGGTCGCCGTCGCCGAGCGGGTCGGCGAGGACAGCGAACGCGCCGGCCGGGATATCGCCCTGGGCCTGCCGCGATCCGTCCGGTATATCCAGCTCTTTTCGGACGGTTTGACCGGCAACGGATCAGCCATGCTTCGGGGGATCTCATCTGTCCTCGGCGGACATATTCCGGTGTCGGGCGGCACGGCCGGCGACCTGGGGCGATTTGTCCGCACCTGGCAGTTCGCCGGACGCCGGGTGATGACCGACGCGGCCGTGGCCATCGGGTTTTCCGGCGACGTTCGGGTGGGAACGGGCGCCGGCAGCGGATGGGCGCCCATCGGCCTGGCCAAAACGGTGACCCGGGCGAAGGGCAATGTACTATATGAACTCAACGGCAAACCCGCGCTGGCGGTCTACGAACGGTTCCTGGGCCGCCATGCGTGCAATCTTCCCCAGGTCGGCGTGGAATATCCGCTGATGATCGTTGGCGGTCACGGTTCTCCCAACGAGGATTCCAACTGCATGCTGTTGCGGGCCACCATGTCCGTGGACCGGAAAAACGGAGCCATCGTCTTCGCCGGCGACATCGCCGAAGGCGCGACGGTCCACCTGACCTGCGGCGACCGGGACGCCATCCAGGAAGCGGCCGGAAACGCAGCCCGGATGGCGCTGGAAGGGCTGGGAGACGCCAATCCGGTCATGCTTTTCTGCTATTCCTGCATGGCCCGTAAAATCGTTCTGGGCCGCCATACCGTCGAGGAACTGCACCGGATACGGGCGACCGTGGGCAAAGAAATCCCCATGATCGGTTTCTACACCTACGGTGAATATTGTCGGCCCGGCGCCGAAGGGCCCAGCTTCCTCCATAACGAAACGGCCACCGTATCGATTCTGGGAGTGTAGGCAATGGGCGACAATATGCGGTTGTACAATCGCATTCATGAGCTGGAACGACTGCTGGAACTGGCCGAGCGCAAATCCGATATCCTCACCAACCTCCTGAAAGAGGCCACGGCCGAATTTGAACAAGCTCTGGAACGGGTGAGCGTCTCCGAATCCAATTTCCGCGCCATCTTCGAAAACGCCCCCGAAACCATCTACATCCTCGACATCGATACCTGGAAGATCCTGGACTGCAATCGGTATACCGCCCAATGGCTCGGGTATTCCCGGGAAGAACTGCTGACCATGAGAGCCGACGACATTCTGGCGCCGGGCGCCGTCGGCGTGGCGGAGAACATTCGGCGGGCGGTGGACGAGGGATGCGTTTATGTCCGGGAACGGCGCTATCGGAAAAAAGACGGCACGGTGGTGGACGCCGAAGTCACCGGCACGGTGGTCCAGTACGAAGGGAAGCCGCGGTTCGTGGCGCTGGTGCGGGACATCACCGAACGGAAACAGATCGAGGCGCTCTCCCGGTACAAGGAACTGTTCGAGAATGTATCGGATCCGGTTTTCATCAACGATGCAGACGGCCGGTTTCTCGAAGTCAACGACGAGGCATGCGACCGCCTGGGGTATTCCCGGCGGGAATTGCTCAGGAAGAATATCCGGGAATTGATGGAGCCCGAGCAGCCGCCGCGTTTCGACGAAAAGACGGAGCGGCGTATGCAAAACGGACAGACCGTCCGGTTCGAGGTGGATCTGCTCAACCGGTTCGGGGAACGGCGTGCTTTTGAAATGCACGGCCGATCCATTTTGTATCGCCGGATACCGGCGGTGCTGAGCGTGGCCCGGGACATCCAGATCCGCAAACGGATGGAGTCGGCCCTGATCAAATCGGAGCGGCTCAAGGCCCTCGGCGAAATGGCCGGCGGCGTGGCGCACAACTTCAATAATCTGCTCCAGATGATCATGGGCGGAGGCGAGGCCGCCCTCAAAAAGCTGAACGCCGGCAAAATCCGGGAATCCGGAGAGGCGATCCGGAACATCGTCAGTTCCGCCGGACGGGGCACCGACATGGTCCGTCGGATAAGGGATTTCACCGTCCAGAAGACCGACGGGGATCGTGAGACGGCCGTGTTCGATATGGGCGAACTGATCTCCGAGGCGGCCCAGTTGACGCGGCCCCTCTGGAAGAATGTCCCGGGCGGCGCCCCCTATCGTCTCAACTGCATCCGGGGCGTGGGGTGTTACGTGGACGCCAATCCCTCCGAAATATACGAAGTGCTGGTCAACCTGATCAAAAACGGCCTGGAGGCCATGCCCGAAGGCGGTTCGCTGACCCTGTCCACCGCTGTCGGCGACGGCCGGGTCGGGATCGCCGTATCGGACAGGGGGCGGGGCGTCCCGGAATCGGAACTCGAGCGGATTTTCGAGCCGTTTTACACCACCAAGGGGATGCTCAGCAGCGGTCTCGGTCTGTCGTCGAGCTACGGCATCGTCAAAAAGCACCAGGGCGATATCCAGGTGAAAAGCGCGCCGGGCCAAGGCACAACCTTCACGATCACGCTCCCGCTGGCCGCTCATCTGGATCGACACGCCCGCCGGGAGCGGTCCGCCGATCACGACGGCCACATCCGTTTCCTGGTCATCGACGACGAAATCAACATCCTCAAGGCCATGGAGATGTATTTCGAAGATGCCGACGGGATCGACATCAGGACGGCCTGCGGCGCGGAAAAAGGTCTCGACATCGTTTACGGCGGCGGGATCGACGCGATTCTGTGCGATCTGGGCATGGACGGGATGAACGGATGGGATGTGGGCAAATCCGTCAAAGCCTTCTGCAATGATCGCGGAAAACCCAGGATTCCCTTCCTGCTCTACACCGGCTTGATCCGGCAGCTCGATGAACGGATGCTGGAAGAAAGCGGCGTGGACCGGGTGGTGAGGAAGCCGGCGGCTTTCGAAGAATTGGAACGGGTGCTCCGGGAGGTGACGCGGTCTACCTGATCCTGTATTTGTTCATCTTGTCGTAAAGGGTGTTGCGCCCGATGCCCAAAATGGAATTCAGGTGCGCGACCTGTCAATAGCGGCGGCGTGCAATTTCAGCAGTTCTCGGCATGACTGTTTACAGGAAGTGGTTCGATTGAAAGTCTGAAACCGAGTGAGTTTAATATTGAACGGAGAGTGTTTATTCTCGGATTGCCTTTTTGGGAAAGGGTTCTGTACAGAGTCTGTCTGTTAAGCGCCGTATTTTTTGAAAGTTCCGTCATGCCGCCCCGGGCTTCCACCACAGTCCTGATTGCGCTCAGAAAGGCTTCCGTGTTGCCGTCTTTGAAATATTCATCAATAGACCATCTCAGATATTCAGCAGCTTCTTCGGGAGACTGCATTCTTTCTGTTAAAAAATCTCTATAATTCCTCATATTTCTCCCCTTTCCCCCAGTTCTCTCCAATATGCTTTTGCTTTTTTGATATCTTTGTTTTGGGAAGATTTGTCACCGCCGCAAAGAAGGAGAATGACGGTGTTGCCTGTTTCTCCGTAATAAACTCTGTATCCCGGGCCGAAATGGAATCTCAGTTCGCCAACACCGCCACCGACCGATCTGTGGTCTCCCATATTGCCGGTTTCAACCCTGTCAAGTCTGGTAAATATTCTTGATCGCTCTTTCAAAGACAGGGAATCGATCCATTCGGCAAAAGGCTCTTTTCCGTTGTTGTCTTGAAAAATTTTAATTTTTTTCGTCGAAGTATTCATGTGATTACAAGATTGTAGAATTGAAATCTTGCTCGGAAGGCGTGATTTTACCCCATTTTTTCAGCAGACTGTCAAAAGACGCCTTTTGGCTGGCTGCGTCCTTTTCCGAAACGACCCGCACCGCATAACCTCCCGGCATTAGTCTTATAGTAATTTTTATTTCACACTTCTTTGAAGCTGAAACGTTCCGAACTTTGATCAGAGACCATAGTGTATGTTGTTCCAATCGCTTAAACTTCCACAGCAAAAATAACAAATTTCCACGCGCCTTGCAACACCTCAATCCGATCCGGGAGACGCCCGCAACTGCTTTCTGATCAATAGGATGTCTTGTTCGGAGGGGGGAAGGATAATTGCGAATGTCGGGCCCCGGCCTTTCGTCAGCACTGCGAACGTGAACATGAGCAGGCTCCGCACTAATCATTGATCAAAGTTCGACCCCATCCTCTTTTCTCCGGTAAAAATGTAACCTAATTCAATCTCAATCTCATCAAAGGGTTCTATCCTCATCATCTTAGAGGCTCTTTCACCGGTTTCGCCTGTTTCATATCGCATAGAAAATATGATGTTGTACTTCTTATTGATCAACTTGTATGCAATCAAAGTCTTATCCTCTGGCGATATTATCCAGTAATAAGGCACTTCATAATCTTGTAGTAATAGGAGATTATGAAACACATCTTTTCTCTCATGGCCAGGTGATGTGATCTCACAGACCCAGTCAGGTTTAATTTTCACAATACCTGTTGGTCTATTGGGCACACGTTCCTTTTTCCATCCAGCTAAATCATGTGACGGACATTGATGCTCGCTGTACCTAACACTGGCTTCGGTTATTATCCAACAACCCCCGGGACCACTCTTATGCTTGAATACTATAACCTCATCAGATAAACTCGTCTGCGTTTGGCCATGTTCAAAACGCGACATGGGACGTTTAACGATTTCGCCATTGATCAATTCAACTCGTTCATCTTCTGATAGCAGCAAATCTTCAACAGTTTTTAATTTTAAGGCTTCCATTCACTAGTCCTCTTGTAGTATCGGGGACTTCATATCAGAAGTTTTTTAATTATTTAATTATGTTATCGTGTTTATATCCTGGATTCTCAATAGAGAACTGAAGGATAAGTTTTACAAGCTCGGTAGTGGTTGATTTTCGTTTAGTCAATGCTCCGCTTCAGCCGTGCGATGTACGAGCGTCGGCTGGGAGCGGTTGGAGTCAGTCGTTGTGTGCCGGGCACGGCACGTATTCTAATGGGTGCGCCCCGGCACGCGAAGCAGCGCCGGCGGCAAGTTGTGGATGGCATGCATTCCCCCAGAAAGTCGCAATGCTTGCTTATCAGACCACAGTGAATCAAGAAAATAGTCGCCAAGACCGTCGGCCTGTCGTTCATAGAAACGAAAGCCGTCTGCTCAATCAGCAGTTGCCTCATCAAGGACTTTAACCCTCATTTGAGTTGTTCCCTCACAGCTTTCTTAGCTTCGGATATATCCAGAAAGTGTGATGTCCCTTCGGAGATGCGCTTTTCTCGAGCGCGTAATATCGAGCGTTTCCCTTGGTTTTTACCAGTGCGATTTTGGACCGACTCCTGGACAAACTCTTCTGAAGTCATTACCCAGAAAGTCTCCATGCGCTCAGAGTAGAAAACGAACCAATAATTATCCCGGATTTCGTGTGTGAGCGCCGCAAACAAAGCTGCGTCTCCCATCTTGATATCCTTGGATCTCGCCTTGATTTGGACCTCTATAAAGGTACCGTCAGGCCGACGAATAACCGCATCAATGCCGTTGTCATCGATTAGCGGCATGTAGACGTCGATGCCTTCTTTAAGCATCAACCCGGCCACCCAGTACTCGATGCGCTTTCCAAATCCGGCTGAATGTCTAAACGTGATACTCATAGAATTTAACCATTGATTATCAGGCAAATTTGCTCCGATAATTCCTCATTCATTCCCACTGTTATCAAAGAAAAACTGCCTTGATAGCACCCGATTTCGTTGTTATCAAATCAATTTATTCTGATAATGACTGGCCAACCCTATTATCATGGCAAAATTTATGTTGACAACACATTTCTCCCCCTGAACAAGGAGAACAGGGACTCTGGAGCAAAAGACGACACTTTCCTCCTTATCTACAGATGCTAAAATGCCATGTCAACAGAATAAACGCAAGATTATGGACGAAGTGCGCGACTACATGCGACTTCATCATTATTCCATCCATACGGAGAGAGCCTATTGCGATTGGATTGGCCGGTTCATCAGGTTCCACCAGATGAAATCCCGTGATGATTTTGAAAAGGGGGAAGATTTGTACCGAAAAGTGCTGAAAAAAGGACCTTGACCAGAAAATCGACGCGGTGCGCGCCAAAAAGCGTGAAAATTTACCGGTCGTAATGACGAAGGAAAAAGACGCGAAAGTCAAAGCGGTTGAAGCCGGCTTCAGCCGGGTTTGACTTGTAGCCGGGGATTCGTGGGCGACTGTTTCCGGCGCCCGTCAGCGTAGACCGCCCGCCTCAAATGACACCGGTCCTCCGGCGCCATGATCGCGCCGTAAGCGGAAAAGGCCCGGCCCATGCATCCGCCGCCGCACCGGTTTCCATTGGCGCAGTCCCGACACTCCGCTATTTCGGTCACCCTGCGCCGGCTTGTCTCCCGGAGACCGGACCAGCGACGAAGCCCCCGCGCCACGATCTCCGAAAGCGGCCGATGGTGGGCGTCGGGGATGCCGGAAGCCGGGTCCTGGAAAAGCCCGCAGGGAAACAGCCGTCCCGCCGCGTCGATGTAAGGCGTCTCGATGCAGCCGCAAACCGTGTCCGCATCATCCCCCTGCTTATACCATTCGATGGCGGAGAGGGTTCCCATTCGGTCGTACCGCTCCCGGAACGTTTCATCCTGTTCGTAGCGGGCCAGCAGATCCCGGTACTGATCAGGGGTCGGCAGGCGAAGCTGTTCCGATTCCGCGGCCCGGCCGTCCTTGATGACGGTTCCCGCGATCAGGCGGCCAACGCCCAGCCCGTCCAGCATCGCCAGGAGGTCGGGGATTTCGTGGAAGTTGTGGCGCATCTCGGTGAAGGCGATCCGCATCCTCGGCCCCATCCCGACGGCGCACAGGTTTTCGATGCCGGCCATGGCGCGGCGGAACGCGCCTGAACCGCGCAGCCGATCATGGGTGGCGGGCGATGCGCCGTCCAGGCTCACCTGGATAAGAAGGTTCGCCGGATCGGAATCGGCCAGGGCTTGCGCGATGTCCGAATCGATCAGCGTGGCGTTGGTCTGAAGGATCACCTCCCGGAGCCCGGCGGACCGGCGGCGGAAGTCGAGAAGAGGCCGCCAGTCGGGATGCGTCAGGGGTTCGCCGCCGGTGAGGATCACGGTTTCGCCGCCCAGATCGGCGAATTCGGCGGCTATCCGGCGCGCCGTTTCGGCGGGAACCGGGGACGAAATCCCTTCGGCGCCGCTGTCGGGCCAGCAATGGGCGCACCGGAGGTTGCAGCCGTTGGTGATGGAGAGGGTGAGGATTCGGGGCGGGAGCAAATCCGCGGCGATGATGCGATCCCGGAGGGCGGCCGGCTCTATCCCAAAACCCCCGCCAATCGCCCCACCGTCTCCCGCATCCGCCGGACTCTGGAAGTCATTTCATCGGCGGCCGCGGCCAGCTCCTGACGGTTTGCGGCGTTTTGCTGGACCACCTGATCGATTTCCGACATGGACCCGCCCGCCTGGGCGATGCCTTTGGCCCCTTTTTCGGAGGCTTTGGCGATTTCCTGGACCAACTGATGAATTTTGACCGTGTTTTGGGCCACGCCCTGGAAGGCGTCCATGGAACAGGACGCGCCCTGGGTGGTCTGGGCGATTTGGCGCATCATGGTTTCAACGCGTTCCGTGGTTTTTCCAGCCGCTTCCGCCGTTCGGAAGGCCAAGACGCCCACTTCTTCCGCCACCACGCCAAAGCCCGCGCCGGCTTCGCCGGCCCGGGCCGATTCCACGGCCGCGTTCAAGGCCAGCAGCCGGGTCTGGAACGCGATGCCTTCGATGTCGCCGATGATTTCACGGGTTTCCTTGCCCACGGCATCCAGTTCGGCGGCGGCCGTGGTCAGGTCGATCATGCCGTCGGAACAGGTTTCATTGGTGTTGAGCGCCGTTTCGGAAAGCCGGATGGATTCCGCCGCCCGGTCTGCGTTGGCCCGGGTCAGGGCCGTCAGTTCTTCAAAGGCCGCGGAAACCTCTTGAATGGCGGCGGCTTGTTCCGACGCCCCTTCGGACTGGGACCGGCTGACGCTCCTCATCTGGCTCGCGGCGGCGGTGAAATGCTCGGCGTCTTCGGTCAGTCTGTCGAGCAGGGGGTTGACGATCCTCAAAACGCCCCGGTAAATCCAGGCCGACGCGCCGGCGCAGGCGAACATGAGAACGGCGACAATGGTCATAACAACATGGCTCCGGTCGCCCGAAGGCCCGGCGGAGAGCCGCCACATTCCGAACATTCCCATCGCGGCAATGATCAAGGTCAGGCATGCGCCGGCATGGATTCGGTTTTTTAAGGACGCCTCTTTAATGGTGTACCTCATTTCCCGAATACCAGCATGGTGGATGTTTGGTTGATGTGCCCGATGTACTGTTCGCCGTAGGTGGAAAAACCGACGGTGGGGATGTGTGAAAAGAGCTTGCCGTAGGCGTCGGTCAGACCTTTGTCTTCCAATTCCAGCGTGCGCAGGATGCAGTGAAAGTTGACGATGCCGCGGAGGTCTCCCATTTCCGCCTTCTTGTCGACAATGGCTTTCCGGGTGTCGGCGACGATATCCGTGGATTCCAACAGGGAAAGGGTCATGCCTTCCTTGACGTTGCAGTAGAATTTGATCCGGTCTCCGATGATCTGCTGGGGGCTTCGGACGTAGGGTTCGCCGCCCGCCATGAGTCCCACCGGGTTATGCATGAACCGTTCCGAAGCGGCATCGGGCGCCGCGCCCACGGCTTCGGCATAGACCTGGGAGGCCGGTCGCCCGTTAAACCGGATCACTTCCCGCCGCCCCTCGTCCACTTCAGTGGCGGTCAGTTCCCGACCGGTCTCTTGGAAGCTCTGGGTCTTGATGGTGTCGAAAGCGACGCCCGGCTTGAGCAGCGCCAGCACGGCCGCCCCCGAATGAGCGGCGCCGTCGGCAAAGACGTGGGAGGCCTTTAATTTCAGATCGTCGCCGGCGGATCCGCCGATGAACTGAATGTTCGTCATATCGCCGATGTGTTCCATGATCCGTTCCTCGGCGCCGCTGAGGCCGTCGATGAGGATGATGCCGATGTGGGTCATGGGATCCAACTGGGCCATGGGGGTCCCAAAATGGGCGGCAAAGTTCTTGAATGCCGCCTCGACGCCTCCGGGCCCGCTCAAATCCCGAACGAGTTGGACGCGGGCGTCCACCAGAGTGGACGCCGAAAACCCCATGGCCGTCACCGCCCCTTTCAGCATCCGGCCGCTGACGATCTCGCCGGCGGTGGTGCAGCCCACCGTGGGGCAGTCCGTGAACGCGCCCTGCATTTCCCTGCTCAACGCCTCGGGGTCATATTCCGAAGAGGCGAAAAACAGAACCATCCGCGGCGCCGTCTCCGAGAGCTGTTCAAAGATCGCCGCGGCCGCCTTTTCCGGGTTTTTTTCCGTGGTATATGCTGCCTTCATCTGGGACCTCCTTTAGGGGAATGAACGATTTTAAAGAGAGACGCCGAACTGTTCCGCCATCGCTTGGAGCTTCTCCATAACGGCGGGATCGTCGGGGCTGGCGGCCGTGAAGTCGCCCGGATCGATCCCCTTGAGGATCAATTTGGTTTCGACGGCCTTGGCGACGGTCGGGTTGCCTTTGGACCGCTGGGCGATGATGGCGTCGATCATCGATTTGATTTTTCCGGACATTTTTTACCTCCTTATCAAGGGTGCGACGGAATGTCGCCCGGTCTTCCGGATCGGCCACTGTACGGGACAAAAATTCGGAAACATATCCATAAAAAAAATTAAAATAATTGATATACATTGGCACATAGGCTGGTTTGCGTTGTTTTGCGTCGGCAAATCAAAATCTTGATTTATGGGCGGTCTAACATGAAAAATGAGCCCACTTTCGCATGGCTGGCTCTGGCGAGGGTAAATTTACCAGATTGGAAAACATGGTATAGCAAAGCAGTTTCTCCCCACAGACGACAAAGGCATCCTTTTCCCCATCGCCTGCCTGGAATACAGATATATTGATCTCGCGAGTGCTGCACAGGGAAGACAAATCCCTTTGTATATCCTGAAAAATGGGTATAACATCAGTGGGCTGGGGGTGGAAATCATATTCTCCCTTTTCCATTTGATACAGGCTTAGGGACATATTTATCATGTTCAGCATGCGAAGGTGTCCCGCAAAGGCCTCATCCAGACAATGCCTGATCCTGTTCTGAAAAATATCTTTTCCAAGCGCATCTTCTATAGTATGGGCTTCGATTTCTTCCCAGGATTTACCAAGCATTCGCGAGTATGCATCATTTACAGTGAGATATTTGTAATCGGCGTCCACCAGGGACATGGGGTCGTTGATTCTGGAAATGATTCGATTGTTTTCCATGAGCTTTGTTGCTTCATGAACAGTAAACATGATTTTATGCCCAAAAAAATCTACCTTTTTGACGCCGATAAGCCCGTCATGTTTCCGGCCATCTTTGTCAGTAAAAATGAGATGCAGATTTTTGAGTTCGCCGCATTTATTTCACTCTCCTTTAGAGACCGCAGGGCCTGCTTGTGCTCTATCATTATGCCGAGATGAACCGCTATTGCATCAAGGAGATATTTCTCTTCTTTGAGAAAAGCCGCGCTATAGTCGCCAGACATATTTTTC
>JAABTM010000015.1 GCA_011389855.1 Desulfobacteraceae bacterium | reverse complement strand
ATTGATTTCATTCAATAAACATATGATTTATGGCTTAATAAAAGCCAACGCCTTCTCAGCAAATGGTACACCGAACACTACTGATTCTGCAATATCTGTTATACCATGATTCTGTATAATACTATTTTATGCCATCTTAATTTTTTTTTGAGTATAATATGAGTAAAAAAAACTGGTCAGAAGTTATAGATGCAATAAACCCTATTATAGGTGGAGCGACAAAAGAACAGAAAAAGCTTTTAACCTTTCTTGGAATAAATTTATCAAGCAATTTACCATATCTTGTTGTTGCTGCAAAATTACGAGATAATCTTGCTAAAATTTTAGACATGCCTAGGCCTAAAGAACCTAATTTGTTTCAAATGTCACGAATTGAATTTTTAAAAATTGATAGTGATGGTATAATTGAGCCTAAGTCTAATTCAGAAGCTGAAGCTTGGGGTAAACATCTTAGCCTCATTAGGCGTATGGAACATCTTAAACGACTTCAGATTGAATCTGGTGATATTGTTGAAGTTATATCCGAAAATTATTTTGCTGAGGTTTCATCTATCGGTGAGGAGGGACGTGTTTATTTTAAAGGAGGTAATGGTGCTGCTTCATGGCCTGATTTACTGGAAGTTCGTGCAAAAAGGGATGATCAATCTTTAGAGGCTAGTGCATTTAGAAAACAATCTTCTAATCACTCAAGACAATTAGCCCCAATCAGGCAATGGTCAGGATCTAAACATAGAGAATTAATCAAATATAGTATCAATAGTTATGCTAATAAGTATGACATTGATTTATTTGAAAAAGTTATTTCTCAGGCTAACGATGAAAAACCAATACAAAAACATATCGAAAACAATCCTCATCTTATTACGACTTTGTTAGGTGGAAGATATAAATATTGCATACCACAAAAATTTTTGGGAGCAGAGTATAGACCGGATTTTTTAATAGGTTCAACGGATTCTTTAGGTATTAACTGGATATTAATCGAATTAGAGACTCCAAAATCTGGTATTTATCTTAAATTAAATGGTCAGCTTGATCAATACGCTCGGAAAGGAGTAGCACAGATTCAAGAGTGGAGAGAATGGCTATTACGCAATATTGGATATGCAACTAATAAAATAAGTCAAAATGGTTTAGGTTTAATTGACATCCGTCCTAAAAGTAAAGCAATTGTTATTGTTGGTCGGCGTACATACATGAGAGAAACGAAAGAAATTGCTCGTAACCAATCTAGAGATAATAATGATATTCATATTCATACTTATGACTGGCTTATAGAAAATCTTTATGGTGCTATGGAATTTGATGGATCACCTTTAAATCATCCTTATCTTTTCTAATAAGAATAGATAACTAAGGCATAACTAGTCGGTCAAGCGGGCCGCCGGGCAAAAATGATGAAGAGGACGAATTCGATACCGACGACGTTGGAATGGCTGATTACAATATATAGTATGGCCTTGAATCAAGTAGATACCCCAGTTTTATTTTAATGTTGACTGGAAACCGCATTACTGGTTTTACGCAGAGTCAGTAAATTTATGAATTTTCAACATGATCTATTTGTAGGTGCAATTGGTGTTTTTGGGGCCATTTTGGGTTCAATTTCTGGCGCCTTGATTAGCGCTTTTATTGTCCACCTATCAACACTCCGTAAGGAGAGAATAAGAGTATTGATAGAGATAGAGGAATATCTGGACGATCTTTGGCGTGTGTCAAATAGTCTTTACCACCTAAAGGAAAGGCTAATGGCCTGCTCAGATGACGCTGAAGAGAAAAGGATTGAATCGGCTTATAATAGTAAATTAGATAAGTTTTTTTCGATATGGGATCTAAGAAAGATAATTATAGAACTGAATCTCTATTTCAATGATCCTGAATGTTCATACACTTTTCATAAAATTGAGAGGCTATATGAAAATTCAAAAAATAAGGTTGAAGCTATGTCATCTTTTCCAATAATTGACAATGATAAGCTTTTAAAAGGGTTGTTGGATATGGAAGATGAAATATATAATCTTCGTAACAATCTTTCAAAAAGTTTAAGAAAAAGTTTATTCTTAAAGTATATGATTTTTCCGACATTTTCAAGATGTTGTGAAAACATAAAATCTTTTCTAATTAAATCCAAAGAGAAGTAGAAAAAAAGATTTTGGCTCATGTTGGATTCCAGGGTCTATTCTCGATGTTAGATGTATCTAATTGTAATTATGTGCTATATTGTCAATTACGCGTTTCGAGCGACCGGAGATATTTCGCATATAATTCAAATGGTTAATGCATTAAGCGCTCAATAGCACCCTGGGACCCAACATGAGTTCTTTTCTAAATTGCCGTAAAATGCCATATGAAAATTCGGTTGAAAAATTTTGAAATACTGTAAGGATAAAAGTCTCATTCACTTCAAATTCATATCAATAACTCTCAGCTATCCTTGCGATATGACAAATATATATTGTTTTGTTTTTATTGGGTTTAGAGATTTACTTATCAATCCCCGTAAGAAATAGAAAAGGATTTTGAAATGAGTAGGCGAATTATTTTTCATCTGACAATGTTTTTTATTTCAACACAAGTATTTGCTGGAGAATGGATTGTTGACACCGAGTCTGGTTGTAGATTATGGAACCCTATAACAGTATCGCATACCACACTCACTGTTGACTATTCAGGGAAATGTAATAAGGGATATGCACAAGGGAAAGGTTCCAACATATGGTACGAAAAAGGCAAAAAAATCGGATATTATGAGGGTGATTATAAAAGGGGTAAATCCCATGGTAAGGGCGTTTATGTGTGGTATGATAATGGATGGCTAAATAAAAACAAAAAAACTAGACATTATGAAGGCGAATTTAAAAAAGGCAACCCCCACGGCATGGGTGCATGTACTTGGTACAACAATACTTGGCTGAATAAAAACGAAAAAATTAGGTATTACAAAGGTGACTTTGAAGACGGTAAACCGCACGGCAAGGGGCAATATATCTGGTATGAGAATGGCGAAAAGGTTAGATATTATAACGGCGAATATAATGAAGGGAAAATGCTAGGAAAAGGCTCTTCTTCATGGTATGAAAACGGCGAATTAATCAGGCTCTATGAAGGCGACCATGAAGACGGGAAAATGCAAAAGAATGGCATTTTAACCTACTTTGAAAATGGCAAAAAGATCAAAGCTTTTTATGGATTTTTTATAAATGGCGTGTTGCACAATGGCTATTGCTATGAGGGCGGTTTTAAAAATGGAATTCAACACGGTAAAGGCACTGTAACATACTATAAAAATGGCAAAAAAATCAATTCTTATGAGGGTAAATATGAAAAGGGTAAACTAATTAGAAAAATTTCTTCAACATGGTATGAAAATGACGAAAAAACAACATATTATGTAGGTGAATTTAAAGATGAAATTCCTAATGGCATTGGATCTTATACGTGGTATAGTGATAAATGGCTCAGTAAAGGCGAAAAAACTGGATATTACGAAGGGGAATTTAAAGATGGGAAAAGGCACGGTATTGGTTCCTATACAGTGTTTAAAAATACATTGTTAAAAAAAGGCGAAAAAGTGGAATATTATGAAGGAGAATACAAAGATGGAGAAGCTAATGGTCAAGGTGAATGTACATGGTATGAAAATGGCGAAATGAGCAGGACATATAGTGGCGAATATAAAGACGGTCAAATGCATGGAAAAGGAGTTTCAACATGTTATAATAATGGCAATAAGACTGGATTTTTTAGAGGTGAATTTAAAAATGGTGAGATGCATAAAGGCGATTATTATGAGGGTGAATTTAAGAATGGAAAACAACATGGGAAAGGCATTTTGACACACTATGAAAGCGGAAAAAAAATCAGTAAATTTAAAGGCGAATTTAAAAATGGGAAATTATCCAAAAAAATCTATTCAACATGGTACAAGGCTGATAGTAAAATTGAAAATTATGTAGGTGAATATAAGAATGGAAAACCTAATGGCCTCGGCGTGTATGAATGGTATGATGGAAATGGTTCGATGATCAGATCGTACAAAGGTGAACATAAAGACGGAAAACCATATGGAAAAGGGACTTCTATTTGGTATGAAAGTGCTTCGACAATGTTTACAAGTGAGAAAAAGATCAGGACTCATCAAGGTGAACATAGAAATGGAAAATTATTTGGCGTAGGCATTTCAGTTTGGTATAAAGATGATGGAAAAACTAAATCATTTGAAGGTGAGTATAGAAATGGTGAACCGTATGGAAAGGGCACATATGTATGGTATATAAATGGTAAAATAGCTGAAGTTTTTGAGGGCGAGTTTAAAAATGGAGAAGAGCAAAGAGAAAAATATCTTCATAATACAGGAATTTGGAATGTCCGCTATTTTGTCGATGAATTCGGTGTATCAACAAACAAACCTTATATTACCAATAAAATACCTATATTAGGGACTTTTAGCAATACAGCTACAAATAATTCAAAGTTAAGAGTAGATTTTATAATTGTCGATGCTAAAAATATTGATTTTCAACTTTTTGAGTATAGTGGACTTAATCCTCTAAAATCTAATATTATAACCGCTTATTATATCCATGTTCAAGATAAAGAGGGGGAACGATTTATGGGGCTAGCTTCTAATTATTCGGATAGATTTAGCATTACAGAAAAATCATATTCACTACATAAGGCTTTGATGAAAGGTGGAACATTAAAATTTATCATAAATCGTATCGATTCTCCGAGCACAGAATACAGGTTTACAATTGAAAACGCCGATTTCTATAATAATGCTTATAGAAAATTAAAAGAAAATCAGGGTAAGTAAGTTTTTAGATAGATTACAAAGTAGGCCTTAGTGGTTGCAATTAATTACATGATTCTATAACTTTTCGGTATTTACTTAATTTTTCACTGATATTTAAAAAAGAAATATATAAAAGGTAATACGTAATGACTTGGATTATCGTTATAGTCATCTTAGCCATAGTTTTTTTGTTTTGTGGTTTAGAGATTTTGTCTTTAGTGGCTGGCTTTTTTGAACTATTATTTTTTGCTCTTGCATTTTGTTTTCAACTTTTTTGTCGTATGATTACTTTTGTTTTTAAGAAAAAACCTAAAAATGGTTCATAACAAGCCCCCTATGGGGTCAGGCCCGCCTGACTCAGTTCTTGTACATCGCCCCGTGCGCTTGCGGCATCCCGCCTCGGCGGGACGGCTTCCTCCCGAGGTCCGTTGCCGGATACCCCGTTGCACTGTCGGCTACATCCTTCGCCTCCATCAGACTGGATCAGGGACTTGCCGCCGGCGCTGCTTCGCCGCCGGGGCGCACCCATTAGAATACGTGCCGTGCCCGGCACACAACAAGGTTAATTCTGCCGACGCAAAAAGCCGCGCGGCTGAATACCGGGGTTCTGTGGTTAATACTGAAAATGTATTCAGGAATATAGTTTTTTGAAGAAAAAATGCTATATATTGGGCGGCCCAAATGGGTCAGGAAAAACAACTTTTGCCAATGAGTTTCTCCCCAAAGAAGCAGAGTGTATCAATTTCATAAATGCCGACTTGATAGCTCAAGGTCTCTCACCATTCAAACCCGATAGGGTGGCGATCGAAGCTGGAAGGTTAATGATTCGGCATATAAATGAGTGTATCAGAAAGAATGAATCATTTGCTTTTGAAACAACACTCAGCGGAAAAGGATATATAAAGAAGGTATATGATTGGAAAAAGCAACAATATGAAATTATTATTTATTTTTTCAAACTCCCATCAGTTGAATTCGCCATTGAGAGAGTGAAACTGCGAGTAGCTCAAGGAGGCCATAACGTTCCAGAGCAAGATATTCGTCGTCGTTTTGAAAGAAGCTGGTACAATTTCAATAACTTTTACAAAGAATTAGCTGATTCGTGGATTGTATTTGACACATCAGGAAATATACCACTGATAACAGATGAATCGGAGTAACAATCATGGAAGAAGGACATAATAAATATGCAATAATAGGCCTGAAAGCTTTAAAGCGAGCTGCTTTTAAAGTTTCTGAAGATGCAAGAAGAAATAACTATAAAATTCCAATTTGGCGAGATGGCCGTATCGTATACGAAATTCCTGGCCCCAGAATCCGGCGGTCCAGCGGACAATTAGGGGCTTCCGCTAGCGATCCAGGCCCCGATTGACGCTGACTTTTGCGTTCTCAAAATAAAAACAAGTATGATTTGACAACAGATCCATTTGTGTGTACATTGTAATTACTTAAACACAATTGGAGCCGAAAATGACGACTTTAATCAGAATAGGAAATTCGCAGGGTATCCGTATTCCAAAGGCGGTAATCGAGCAGGCGCGATTAGAAGACAAGCAATTGGAATTCAAAATAGTCGACGACGGACTCTTAATAAAACCTGTCAAGAAAAACAGGGAAGGGTGGAAAGAACAATTTGATAAAGCCCTTACATCCCAGGAATCAAGCGAAGCGGATCAGGAGTGGTTGGATGCCCCCCTGGTGGATGAAGAGAACTGGGAATGGTAAAAAAAGACATTCATAGATTTGAGATTTGGACCGTTCAACTTGATCCCGCACAAGGTTCTGAAATTAAAAAAGCAAGGCCTTGTGTTGTTATCTCCCCCGATGAAATGTCCGCGCTGAAGACCGCGATTGTTGCTCCAATGACATCCAAAGGATTTAGCTACCCAACCAGAATTCGATATACATTTCAGGGTAAAAAAGGATTGATCTTGCTTGACCAAATGAGAGCCGTTGACAAATCCAGGTTGATTCAAAAACTTGGTGTAATTTCCCAAAGCGCGCGGATTAAAATTATCAATTGTTTGCAAGAGCTTTTCGCGCATTAAGGAACAACATATGATAGCTGAACGTTTGGGACATGAAGAAAAAATACCTGATCTCCACGAATTATTCAAGGTAGCGGCATGAGTAAGCGGCCATAATCGTATGGCGCCGAAGCAGTCGCGGAGGATTTGGAAATGATTTTTAAACGTTTTATGGAATTTTTTCCGGAAATAGCCGAAAAGGAAACCCGTCGAATCACACTTCGAAACGATCCGCAAGCTCCGGATGGAGAATACGCTTTTATTGATTCTTTTTGTGAGGATAAACACTGCGATTGCCGGCGCGTGTATTTTCACGTTCTCCAAATAGACACAGATTATAAAGTGTTCCACGCCGCGACAATTTCCTATGGATGGGAAGATTTGGATTTTTATTTATCCTGGTCGCCCTACCTGCCATCAGAAATGGCCGCGGAGATGAAAGGCGCGGCCCTGGAAAGGATTCAAAGACAATCACAATACGCGGAACGTTTTTTAGAATTTTTTGAGTCTAAATTTCTCAGCGATCCGGCCTATATCGAGCGAATCAAACGGCATTATGCCATGTTTAAAGCGAGATTGGGGGGAAAGGCCATCAAAAAAATCTATAAGGGCTTTAACAAATATTCCCCTTGTCCTTGCGGAAGCGGTAAAAAATTCAAATTTTGCTGTATGGCTTGAAATCACATATGGTTTGATCGCTCCCATCCTTGAACCACAAACATTGTTTGATCAACAAAAAAGAGGTTCGTTTATGACCATAAAAAAAATGGCTATAAAAAGCATTCAAGAGCTGCCGGAAAATGTTGGATGGGAAGATATCCAGGAGAGAATCAACTTCATGGCCGGAGTCCGCAAAGGTTTACGTGAACTCGATGAAGGCAGGGGCATTCCCCACGAAATGATCAGGGAAGAGTTCAAGGAATGGCTTTTAGACTGATCTGGGCGCCCAGCGCCAAATATGACCTGAAAGACATCGCCGCTTTCATTGAACAGGACAGACCAATAACCGCCGAAAGACTCATAAAAAGTCTTTTCAATGCAGTGGAACAATTGACCGACTTTCCCGAATCCGGACGAATGGTACCCGAGTTCGGCGATCCGGCTATCCGTGAATTAATTCGCAAGCCATTCAGGATCGTCTACAGGGTAAACAAAGAACAACGTTTCGTTGAAATTGCAAGGGTCTGGCACGCATCGAGAGGAACTCCAGATATCATTTAGAATCTCGAAACCCGACATGCTCTTCATCCGACAGTCAATCTCAACCCATTGTAACAATTCAGCAACCCCAGGAATCGGGCACTTTAGATTACGTCATGATCTTCAGCATAAATCCGGTAAGGCCAAAACAGGCATTGAAATAAGTCAAGTCAACCCCAAAACACACTAAAAGGAGCCCCCATGTTCTTCGACCTCCTAAAAAAACGCCGTTCCATCCGCCGATTCACCGATCAACCCATCGAGAAAGAAAAGATCGACGGACTCATGAAGGCCGCCCTCCTCTCCCCCTCTTCCCGGGGCATCCGCCCCTGGGAATTCGTCGTTGTCGACGACCGGGAGACCCTGACCGCCCTCTCCCAGTGCAAACCCCACGGGGCTAGCTTTTTGAAAAGCGCGGCCCTCGGCATCGCGGTGGTGGCCGACCCGTCCGGATCCGACGTTTGGGTGGAGGACGCATCCATCGCCTCGGTCTACCTTCTCCTGGCCGCTGAAGCCCAAGGCCTGGGCGCCTGCTGGTCCCAGATCCGGAAACGGAATTACAACGAGGAAACCTCATCCGCCGACCGCGTCGCCGAACTGCTCGGCCTCCCGACGGGGTATGCGGTGGAGGCCATCATCGCCGTGGGCTACCCGGCCGAGGAGAAACGGTCCTATACCGACAACGATCTGAAATGGGAAAAAGTCCACTACAACCGGTACGGACAAAAGGAGCCCTCGTGAACGCGTTCACCGAAAGCCAGATCGCGGCCTTAAGCGGATTCGTCCCCTCCGACCGGTTCACCACCGGCCAGTCGAGCCGGGACCTCCACCGTCATGACATCTCCGCCCATGACGGCGTCCTCCCCGCCGGGGTGATCTGGCCCATCGACGGCGACGAAGTGGCCCGGATTCTCGCTTACACCTACGAAAACGACATCCCCGTCACCCCCTGGGGCGCCGGCACCAGCACCGAGGGCAACCCCGTCCCGGCGGTGGGCGGTCTCGTCATGGATCTGACCCGGATGGACCGGATCATCGGCATCCGGCCCGAAGACCTCCAGGCCGACGTCCAGCCCGGCGTGCTCCGCAAGACCCTCAACCGGGAGGCCGGCCAGCACGGCCTCTTTTTTCCGCCCGACCCCGGCGCCGACGCCACCATCGGCGGCATGATCGCCAACAACGCCTCCGGGGTCCGGACCATCAAATACGGCGCCACCCGGGACTACATCCGCCGCCTCACCGTGGTCCTCCCCGACGGCAAGACGATCCACACCGGCTGCCGGGCCGCCAAATCCTCCTCCGGGTACGACCTCACCCGCCTCTTTGTCGGCTCCGAAGGAACCCTCGGCGTCGTCACCGAAGCCACCGTCAAGCTCACCGGCCGCCCCAACCACCATCTGGCCGCCACGGTCACGTTCAAGGACCTGGCCGCCGCCTCCGAGGCCACCGCCGTGCTCATGGGCGCCGGGCTGGAACCGGCGGCCCTGGAGTTGCTGCCGGTCCCCCTCATCCGGCTCATGAACCGGGAAAACGGGCTGGGCATCCCCGAAGCGCCCTCCCTCTTCTGCGAGTTCCACGGCATCAGCAAGGACGCCCTCATGGAGACCGCCGAACTGGCCAAAGAGCTGTGTGAAGACCGCGGCGCCACCGGCTTCCGATCCGGCGTGGAAGCGGCCGAGCGGCAGGAGCTGTGGCGGGCCCGCCACGAGGCTTGGGAGACCATCCACCGGGCCCATCCCGGCGAAAAGAGCCTTATCGTGGACGCCGCCGTCCCCATCTCCCGCTACCCCGAGATGATCCGGTTCTCCCAGGACCTGGTGGACGCGGCCGGGGCCGCCGGGTATGTCTTCGGCCACGCCGGCGACGGCAACCTCCACGTGGTCATGGTGGGCGACCCCGCCGACGAAACCGGATGGGCGGCCCTGGAGCGGATCAACCACCGGATCGTCGAGCGGGCCATCCAGGTGGGCGGCACCTGCACCGGCGAGCACGGGGTGGGGATCGGCAAACGGAAGTTCATGGAACTGGAACACGGCGGGGGGCTCGACCTCATGCGGTCCATCAAGGACCTCATCGACCCCAAGGGGCTGATGAACCCCGGCAAAATCTTTCCGGACCGGGAGGGCGCGAATTGATCGACGACAAACTCAGAAAGCTTCTGGGCGCCGACGGCCCGAAACCGGCGGCCCCGCCCGAGGACCTGCCGGACCGGCTGATCGGGGATCTTCGATCCGGAACCGATGTGCTGGTCTTCGCCCCGCCGGGATCGGGAAAGACGACCCTGGCCCGGTCGGTCCTCGGCCGCCTGGACCCGACGCGCCGGGCCCTGTACGTGAGCCCCCGCCTCACCCCGTTCGCCGCGGCCCGCATGGCCTCGGCCCTGGCCGCCGACGGCCGGCCCGTCTCGGACGCCGTTCCCCAAGGGGACATCTCCCAAGGCGCGACCCTTCTGCGGCCGGAAGCCCTCCGGGGCCGCCCCCCCATCCACCCTGACCTCCTGATCCTCGACGACCTTCAGGAGATGGGCGCCGCAGACGGCGGGCCCGACCTGGAAATCCTTCTTCTCCGCGTGGCCCCGGGCTCGCCCGTTCTCTGCCTCTGCGACCCGGTCTCCGACCCCGACGGGGCCGCGGCCTGGCTGGCGGCCGCCCGGTCCCGCCCCTGCCGCGCCGAGGTCCTCGACCTCCCGGAGATGCCCCGGGTCGCCGCCCTGTATACCGCCGACGGCGAGATGACGCCCCTGACCGACCGTAAACGGGTGGCCAACAAAGCCAAAAAGCGCCTCAAAGCCCAAAAACCGGCGGACGACCCGGCCGCCGGCCGGTTCGTCCGGGATATGGTCAAAGGGCTGCGGACGGCGGACCTGACGCCGGCCCTCATCCTCATGGCCGACCCCGATGCCTGCGACCGGGCCGCCGCCGTCTGCCCCAAGGGGGACCGGACCCCCACCCCCGGCGACCTCCTGACCCATCCCCGGATTACCGCCCTCCTGGACGACCATCCGTTTCTGAAGGATTACCCGGCCCTCCAACCCGCCCTCTCCCGGCGGGCCGCGCCCCGCCACCGGGGCCACCATCCCCTCTGGAACCGGCTGGTGGAGGAATGGCTCGCCCTGGACGGCCTCGACGCGGTCTTCGCCACCCCCGAATCGGCGGTCCGGTCCGCCGGCCGGTTCCGGAGCGTCCTCCTGGCCGCATCGGGCACAGAGCCGGACCCCAAAAAGGATCCCCTAGCGGACTGGGAGATGGATCGGCTCATCCGGCTGGCCGGCCGCCCGGGGACCGACCCCAACGGGCTGGTCGCCGCCGTCCACACCGCCGACGTGGATCCGGTGTTCATCAAGGACCACCTGGTCAAGCCGGAGCGGCCCCTCGCGTCCGCCCTGGCCTGCGACCTCCGGACGACCCTGGCCCTTCTGGCCATGGACGCCGATCCCGCCGACACCCTGAAACGCACCCTCAAGGGGTCCCGCGAGCCGGCCTTCGGCCGCTTCTGCCTGGACGCCGTCAGGGACGACATGGCCGAGGAACTGCCGACGCCGGTGTGCAGCGGCCATCTCCAGTCGGTGGCCGCTCTCCGGGACCTGCGCCTTCGGCTGGAACTCCGCCTGGGCCGGCTGGAGGACAAGGCCGGATCAGCCACCGGCCGGCGCCGGCGCGAACTGCTGGCGGAAAAATCGGCCGCGGAAGCCCTCCTGGGCCGGCTTCCCTGCGAGTCATGCCCCCATCGCAACCTCTGCCACGGACGGGGCAGCAAAAGATTCCGGGAGGCGGCGTCCTCCTTTTATGAACTGGCGGACCGGCTGCGGGAAACCGCCACGGGACTGTGGGAAGATTTTCTCCACGCCCGGGCCTGCCTGTCGGCCTTCGGTCTAATGGCGGACCCGGACGGGCTCTCTCCCTGGGGCGAAACCGCCTTTCGCTCCGGCCTGGAAACGCCGCAACCGCTCATCGAATGCGTCCGGAACAGCGTCCTGCCCCTGCCGCCCGACGCGGACGAAGATATCGCGTTCGCCCTGGTGGGAGGCTTCGTGAAGACGGACCGGCCGCCCCGCCCGGAAGCGGCCGAGGCCCTGTCGGACAGCGTCCGACGGCTGGCGGACCACTGGGACGGGCTGACGCCGGTTCTGGAAAAGACCCGAAAAGAACTGCTCCGATTCGGCATCCTCTCCCCGGATTACGACCGGGACGGATCGGCGGCCCTGCTGGCGTGGCGACAGGGCGCCGATTCCGAAACCCTGGTCCGCCGGACCGGCCTGACGACCGGCGGCTTCGCCCGTCTCACCCAAGACGCCGCGGATCTCTGGCAACGGGTAACGGTTACTTTCTGAAAATGGGCTAAAAAGGAGGATCAGATGGAAAACGAACAGGTGCTGGTCGTCGGCGCCACCGGATATGTGGGGGGCCGGCTCGTGCCCCGGCTGCTGTCGGCCGGGTATCGGGTCCGGGCCCTGGGACGGTCCGTCGAGAAACTGGCCTGCCGTCCCTGGGGCCGGAACCCCAATGTGGAACTGGCCGGGGGAGACGTGCTGGACGCCGACTCCATGGAACGGGCCGCGGACGGGTGCGGCGCGGCCTTTTACCTGGTCCATTCCATGACGGCCCAGAAAAAAGCCTACGCCCGGGCCGACCGGACCGGGGCCCAAAATATGGCCGCGGCCGCGGCCGCCGGCGGTCTGGACCGGATCATCTATCTCAGCGGCCTCGGCGACCCGGACGACGCCGACCTGAGCCCCCACCTCCGGTCCCGCCACGAAGTGGAAACGATTCTGGCCGACGGCCCCGTCCCGGTGGTAGTGCTCCGGGCCGCCATGATCCTTGGGTCGGGGAGCGCCTCCTTCGAGATGCTCCGGTACCTGACGGAACGGCTGCCGGTGATGATCACCCCCCGGTGGGTCCACACCCCCTGCCAGCCCATCGCCATCCGGGACATCCTGGCCTATCTCATGGGCAGCCTGGTCAAAACGGACCTGCCGCCCGGGACCTACGACATCGGCGGGCCCGACGTCCTCTCCTACCGGGAGATCATCGACATCTACGCCGAAGAAGCGGGGCTGGCCCGGCGGCGGATCATCCCCGTGCCATTACTCACCCCCAAGCTGAGCGCCTACTGGATTCACCTGATCACCCCCGTCCCCGCCGACATCGCCCAACCCCTGGCCGAGGGGCTGGCGGTTCCGGTGGTCTGCCGGGAGCACCGGATTCAGGACCGCATCCCCCTGCCCCTCACCCCGTGCCGGGAAGCGGTCCGCATCGCCCTGGAGCGAGTCCGGCAGAACATGGTGGAAACCTGCTGGTCCGACGCCGGAACCCTGACGCCGCCGGAATGGGCCTTTTGCGGCGACGCGGACTACACGGGCGGCACGGTTCTGGAGTGCGGGTACCGCATCCGGATCGATGCGCCCCCGGAGGCGGTCTGGGATCCGGTGATCCGCATGGGCGGAAAGACCGGGTACTATTTCGGCGACAGCCTCTGGTGGCTCCGGGGGGCTCTGGACCGGCTGGCCGGCGGCATGGGACTGCGCCGGGGCAGACGTCATCCCACGGAACTCCAGGTGGGCGACGCCCTCGATTTCTGGCGGGTGATGGTTTTGGAACCGCCCCGGCGGCTGATCCTGCTGGCCGAGATGAAGATGCCCGGCGAGGCTTTGCTGGAAATCCGGATAAACCCCCTGGGGGACGGCACATCCGAATTCGAATTTCTCTCCCGGTTTCTGCCCCGGGGGCTGGCCGGGATGCTCTACTGGTGGACGCTCTACCCGTTTCACCAATGGATATTCCGCGGCATGCAGAAGGCCATCGCCCGGGCCGCGGGGCGACCGATTCTTTCCGGACCCCGCCGGTTCACGCCGAAGATCCCGGACGCCTGCACGTTTATTCCCGACCGGACGCCGCCGGAATAAAACCACATGAACCGGTGATGATACGAAAAAACCCCCGGCTTTTCGACAAACGCCGGGGGTTCAAAAAACGCAATTGTTAAAGGGAACGGCTACCGGACGGTCACCACCGGGCATGGGGCTTCCATGATGACGTGGCGGGACGTGGAGCCGAACAGGGCCTTGCCCACCCGGGATCGGCGCCGGACCCCCACGATGATCTCGTCCGACTTGTTGTCCTCCGCGAATTGAATGATGTCCTCGGCGGGGCTCAGCCCCCGGACCAGGAGATGGGTTTCACAGGGGATGCCGGCCTCATCGAAAAGCTTTTGGGCGTATTCCAGATCCCCTTCCGCCTCCTTGATGTCCTCGGCATCCTCGCTGGACCGGCCGGAAATGGACCGTAAGACAAAGACGCCGGCGTTGTCGAATGCCTTGCCATGGGTTCTGGCCAGGCGCAGGGCGTCCTTGGCGGCGTTCGACCCATCATATCCCACGACGATTTTCATGTGTTTCTCCTCTTCGTTCTCATCGTCCCAGCATTTCTCTCTTCAGTCCTTTGTCGGCGGGGTCGTCCCCCAGCCAGATGGCGAACAGCGCCTTTTTGAAATCGAGCCCCTTGATCGTCCCGGCGGCGCGGCCGTTCATTACCACCCGGACGCCTTCGGACGGCGTGTAGACGATGTCGTACACATCCCCCTCCCCGGCCTCCCCGGTGAACAGGCCGTTGAAGGCGCTGATCCGGTCCGACAGCGGGCCGGGCCGTCCGCCCGTCGTCTTTTCGAATCCTTCGTTCCAGGTTTCGATCAGCTTTTCGGCGGACACGCCGTCATAGATGAAGTGCATCCGGACGGCCATGGGCTTGTCCGCCGGCACGATCTTTCCGGGGTCGCTTTCCTTTTCGGGAAGGTAAAGCGCGCCGGCGTAGATTTTGAAGAAAAATTTCTTCCGGAGGCCGGCGCCGTTGAGAACCAGGGTCTTTCCGCCGGCGTCGAGGGTCTCCGGCAGGGCGACGCCCCCGATCTCCAGGGCATACGCCGGCGTCAGGGCCGTCGGGACGACCGTCCAGATGATCGTCAGCGCCGCGGCCAGGGCCGCCGTCAGCCAGGTTCGGACCATGATCAGTCTCCCATCTTGGCCATGAAGTCGTCGTATCGGGTCTCCAGGAACTGTTTGTGCTTGGCCTCTTCCTGGCGCAACAGTTTAAAGACCTCTTTCTGAGCGTCGGTCTTCGCCTGATCATACAGCTCGTTGTAGAGCGCCAGGGCCTTTTCCTCCCGCTTCATGGCGATGGCCAGAATCTCGTTGTAGGCCATGCCCGGCTGGAAGGTCATATCGACCATGTAGTCGCTCCGCTTGATGTCCTTGATCCATTTCCAGTCGTAGTTCTCGATGTTTTTCCGGATCCCTTCGCCCTCGATGTTTTCCAGCATCTTCTGGTGGTTGCGTTCCTGGTCGGCGAACTCCAGGAGCATGTCCTTGACGCCGGACATGGAGGCCTCCCTTGCCGCGGTTTCATAAAATTCGGCCGCTTCCTTTTCCTTCTCAATGGCGAAATCGACGATGTCTTCCAGGTTTTCAAATTGCATCTGACGCTCCTTTCGTTGGTTATGGACTCTTGCTGTAGGGTCGGATAGGCTCTTAGAAACCGGTCAGACCGTCAGCGCGCCGACCATGTCGGTCACGCGGGCGATCCCGTTTTCCGATAAAAACGCGCTGATGTCCTCGACGATCCGGACCGATGCCGACGGGTCCACGAGGTTGGCCGTGCCCACCTGCACCGCCGACGCCCCGACGGTGATAAACTCCAGGGCGTCTTCGGCCGTCATGATGCCGCCTATGCCCACCACCGGGATCGACACGGCGCCGGCCGCCTGCCACACCATTCGCAGGGCCACCGGCTTGATGGCCGGCCCCGACAGACCGCCGGTGACGTTGGCCAGCTTCGGCCGCCGGGTCTTCAGATCCACAGCCATCCCCGTGATGGTGTTGATCAGGGAAACGGCGTCGGCGCCCGCGTCTTCGACGCTTCTGGCGATGGCGGCCACGTCCGCCACATTGGGCGACAGCTTGACCATCACCGGCTTTGTCGTGCGGGACCGGACGGCCGCCGTCACCGCCGCCGCCGATGCGGGATCGACCCCGAAGGCCGCGCCGCCGGCCTTGACGTTGGGGCAGGAAATGTTGACCTCTACGGCGTCGATCCGGTCCACTCTATCCGACGCGGCGGCCAGGACCGCGTATTCCTCAACGGTCGTCCCGTACAGGTTGATGAAGACCGGGGTTCCGAGCGTTTCCAGTAACGGCAGCTTCTCCCGGACCAGCGCGTCGAACCCGACGTTTTCGAGACCGATGGCGTTGAGCATGCCGGAGGCGGTCTCCACCACCCTGGGCGGCGGATTTCCCCGGGTCGGCGACAGGGACACCCCTTTGAGGATGATCCCCCCCAACCGGTCGAGGTCGATGAGATCCATGAACTCCCGGCCGTAGCCGAAGGTTCCGGAGGCGGTCAGGACCGGATTTTTCAGGACCAGCCCGCCGATGGTCGTCCGGAGATCCGGGCCGTTTTCCGTCGGATCGTTCACCGGTCCGCCTCGTCCGCATCCCGGTCGCCGGCGAGCCGGAACCACTCGCCAAGGGCGTCTCTGAACCGCCCGGTCAGGAGGGCCGCCGCCGCCCGGGCTGCGGTGGCCGACGGGGTCCGCCGGAGATGGCAGGCGCGTAGGGCGTGTCGATACATGGCGCCGTAATCCGCCGCCCGGAAAGCCGCCGACGCCCGCGCCAGCCGATCCGCCGCATCGGTCTCGATGCCGGTAAGACGCGCCAGATCGGTTCCGCACCGGTGGCAGGTCGGTTTCCCCGCGTACCGGGCGTTGCACGCCGGACATCGGTCCATCACGCGCCGCCTTCTCCTAAAACAGTGTACCCCCGGAAAGGGCCGATTGCAAGCGTCGTCATGGGGTTATCCCACATAAAAGAGAATCTCCTCCAGTTCCGCCATCCGTTTCCGGGCCTCCTCCATATCGCCGGAGCGGGCCGCGTCGGTGATGTCCTCCATAAGGTTGACCATCTCGTCCCGGTCCTCGGGCGACGCCTCGTCCAGCAGGGATTCGGCCCGCTTGAGCATCTCGGTCACGTCGGGGGGCGCGCCGGCCGGCGGTTCGACCGTCCCGGCCGTCCCTTCGGCCTCCCCGGCGCCCCACATGGCCTGGACCCGGTCCCTGGACGCGGCCATTTCTTCATCGCTGAACCGGGACAGGGCGTTCTCGATGGTGGCGTTGAGTTTTTTGCCCGTGGCCTTTTCCACCGCCTCGATTTTGAGGATGCCGTTGACGTCCAGGTCGAAATGGAGGGTCACCACGCTTCCCTGGGGCTGGCGGCTCAGTTCGAAATTGTATCGGCCGATCTGGATGTTGTCCAGGGCGTCGGGGTTTTCCCCCTGGAAGACCTTGACGTCCACCGCCTCCTGGTCGTCGTACACCGTGTAGAATGCCTCGGTTCGGGCGGTGGGGAGCTTGGTGTTTCGCCGGATGAGAGGGACGAACATGGTCATGCAGGGCTCGCCGTTGACCTCGCCCAGGGCCGACGTGCCGAAGGTGTAGGGGGTGACGTCCAGGAGCAGGCCGGCGGCGTCGATGCCCATCTCCCGTCCCCCCTGGATGGCGGCCCCGATGGCCACGCAGAGGTCCGGATCGATCTCGCTGTGGGGCAGTTGGCCGAACTTCTCCTCCAGGAGTTTGGAGATCAACGGGATCCGGGTCGATCCGCCCACCAGGATGATCTTGTCGATGGCCGACGGCAGCAGGGATGCGTCCTTCAGGGCCCGGTTTACCGATTCCATGGTCCGGTCCAGGTCGTCCCGGATGAGGTCTTCGAATACAGGCCGGGAGAGTTCGTAGGAGAGGTGGATGTCCCGGAGTTTTTTCCGGCCGATGTGATCCTCTTCGATATTGGCGTAGGGCGCCGAAGACAAGGTCTTTTTGGCCGCTTCCGCGGCCCGTTTGAGCCGGGCGTAAGCGGTGGGGTCGTTTTCCGGGCTCAGCTTCAGGGCGTACTCGTCGCGGCAGTGCTCCACCAGGAGGTCCACGATTCTGCCGTCGAAATCGTCTCCCCCCAGCTGGTTGTCGCCGGTGCTGGACAAGACTTCCACCACTCCTTCCTCGATGCGGACGATGGAGACGTCGAAGGTTCCGCCGCCCAGATCGTAGACCAGAATGCGCTGACCCTCTTTTCGCTGGCTTTCGTAGGCCAGGGCCGCGGCCGTGGGCTCGTTGATGATCCGGGCCACCTCCAGACCGGCGATCTCGCCGGCCTCGCGGGTGGCCTGGCGCTGGGCGTCGGTGAAATAGGCGGGAACGGTGATCACCGCCCGGTTGACGGGCCGGCCGAGCTGGTTTTCCGCCCGGGCTTTTAAGGCTTTCAGGATGAAGGCGGAGATCTCCTGGGGCATGTACTCGGTATCCCCCATCCGGATCTTTTCGTCGGAACCCATGCGCCGCTTGACCGACATGACGGTCCGCTCCGGGGCCGCCACCGCCTGGTTCAGGGCCGGCGCGCCCACCAGGACGTTCCCCGACTCGTCCACCCCCACGCAGGAGGGCAGGATGCCCCTGTCGTTGTTCTCCAGGACGGTCGCATTGCCGTCTATAATGTATGCGACCTCGGAATTGGTGGTCCCCAGATCGATCCCTACAACCGGTTCCATATAAACTCCTTGCTTCCTGTATGTTTAAGATGATGCATGTCTAAAATGATAATGGTGAATGTTTCATACCGGCGGACGGTTCTTATTCGCCGACGATCACCTCGGCGGTCCGGACGACCTCGTCGCCCCGGACAAATCCCGTCAACTGGACGGCCGCCACCCGCCCCTTTTCCGATTCCGGGCCGGGTTGCGTGCCCACGGCCCGCATCCGCTCCGGGTCGAAGGAATCGCCCGGCGCCGCCGTCGGCCGGATGTCGGCCTGGGCCAGGGCCCGGTCGCACCGCCGGAGCGCCATTTCGTATCCTTCGATCACCCCGTCCATCTCTTTGGGCGCGGACCGGAACCAGCCGCCCTTGGCCTCGGCCGCGGCCCGGGCGGCCGAAAGACCGCGCTCCAAGGCGTCCCGAACCTCCAGGAAGGGCCGGAGAGCCCGCTTTTCAGATGCCAGACGAACCCGTTCCTCCAGGGTCTCCAGGGCGTTCGATTTCTCCCGGAAGAGATCGGCGGCCTCCCGGCCGGCCTCGTGAATGGACGTCAGTTCGCGGAGGGTCCGGTTCTGCTCCCGGTTCTGCATCTGGATCTCCTGGCGAAGGGCCGCGAATTCGGACAACAAAGTGAACAGGTCCGGGGACGGCAGGTCGGTTTTCCCTTCGACGGGCGGATCCTCGGGCAGGTCCATGACCCAGAGCCGAAAATCCATCAGGGCCCGCTGCTTCCATTGGGCCAGTCCCTCCACCGCCTCGCCTCGTTTTTCCAGCCGGGCCGCGAAAAACGCGAGCCACCATTCCAGGAACGGGACCACCAGCCGTCGGTCCATCGTCCGGGGCCATCGCTTGACGGCGAGCCAAATCCGTTGAAACCACGCCATGGTCTATCGCCCCCCGGCTTTCCCGGCGGCGGCCGAAAGCTCTGCAATGCCGACCCGACGCCGCTCCGGGCAGCGGGTCCGGGCGGCGGCGAGATTCAGCAGCGCCGTATCGGTTTCCTTGACGCTCAAGGGGCCGAAGAGCCAGCCCCGCACCCGCGAGCGCGGATCCTTCAGGGCTTCGTAGGCTTCGGTGATGTGTTGAAAGGTCTCCGGATCCTTTTCCGGGGAATACCGCTTCACCCGCTCCAGATAGCGGCCGCGGATGGTCGCGTCGTCGGCGTCGGGGGTCAGGCCGAGTGTCAGGTAATACGTCAGCATCAGGATTTCTTGCCTTTCTGTTTTCCGTAGAGCAGGATGCGGGCCTCCCGGGACAGGTGGGACTTGCCGCCGGCCAGGTTCATGAAACGGCCCATCAGCTTCATTCCCCGCTTGAACGGCCCGCCCAACTCCATCATGTCCCTCATGGTCAGGATTATCCCCTCTGGCTGGTTCCGGACCCCCAGTTCATCGACCAGATCCTCGAGTTCGTCCACCATCCCCTGGATTATATCCCGGGGGACGACGTCGAGCGGTATGCCTTGTCGCTGCATCCGCTCCATGCTCCGCACCAGCTCCTCTAACTGCTCAATCTCGTCGGGATCTAAAAAGCTGGGGACGGGGGCGTCCTCGTCATCGAACAGATCGTCGTCCCCGAACGGATCGTCGTCCTCGAAATCGTCGAAATCGTCGAAGCCGTCAAAGAATCCGCCCAAGGAGAAAAGGGGGCGATCCAGGATCTCGAACCGGAACATCTCCAGGGCCTCCTTGAGGGGCTGAGGCGCGAAGGGGGCCAGCCGCCGGGAAAGGCCCCGGAGTTCCTCTTCCAGGGGGCCGGACGCTTCCGCCCGCAGATTCAGCAGCGGTTTGCTTTTGAAATTCCGCTTTTCGATCTGGCGAAGCACCTCCTCTATAAATGAAAGGAGAATCCCATGGTTTTTTTGGGCTTTTTTCTTCCGGCGTTTGAGGTCTTTTTTAACGGCGTCCATTGTGGCGTCGGACAGAATCCGGTCGTAGAGCCCGATGGCGTCGGCGTCGGCCGCCCGCTTGAGGATATCCGGCTTCCGGGACAGCAGGATCGGAGCCGTCTGGATAGAATCGTAGATCCGCAGCAGGCTCCGGTCCAGGGGCATGAGGAGCCGCGCCGCCTCCTCGGAGGCGAGACGGTCGCCGTTGTCCAGACGGCGGTTCAACGCCAGTTCCAGCTTCCGGAAGTGGTTGCTCTTGAGCTGGAACGCCCTGTTTTCGATGTCCATGATCAGGACGGCAAGGGTCCGGATTTGTTCAAAGAGCGACCGATCATCGAGCATCTCTTCCAGGAAATCGTCCGGCGATTCGCCCCGATGGAGGCGCAGGAGCATCCGCTTTTCGATAACGTAGGGCGCCAGTTTTTTGGCGTCGAAATCGCCGGCCCGGTCCATGTCCTTTTCCACCAGGTGGAGTTTGTCCCGGCCGAGGTTCTTCTCCGCCGCGATCAAACACGCCAGGGCGTTTTTCTCCACCACCCGCGGGTCGTGGGGCGCCTGGGCCAGGGCCTCCCCCAGCACCCGTTCGGCCTTCCGGAAGGCCGACTTTTCGTAGTAGAGCCGGGCCAGTTCCAGATGGGGGTAGGGGTCGCCGGGAAAGCGGTCGATCATGGCCAGAAGCCCCTTTTCCACCGCATTCTTGGCGGCCCGGCCGCCCCGGGGCAACTGGGACAGCAACTCGTAGGCCGTCCGGTTCTCCGGATCGACCCGGATGCTCGAAAGCGCCAGTTCGATGGGGATCATCTCCGCGTCCGAGGGGTCCGATTCGACGCCGAACAGAGACCGATGCGCAATCAGTCCCGACGCATCCGCCTTGAGAACGCGTTCGAAACGGTCCGATTCCCCCAAACGGGCCAGCCCTTCCAGGATCACCGACCGGGCCATGGACCGTTCGGGATCTTCGGGGAACTCCAGTTCGATCCGTTTCAGATAGTTGCCCATGGCGGTGTAGGGGTGGTCGATGTCGTCCATGACGGCCGTTTTGGACAGGAGGAGATCGGCCCGCTTTTTGGGGAGCAGGTCCTTGACCAGTTTCTCGTGGGCGTAATCGGGCAGCCGGCCTTCGAGGACCATCCGCCAGAGGGCCTGGAGCATGGCGAAGAGGGCCCCCTCCGGATCGGACGGGAGCAGCGCGTCGGCGGCGGCCTGAAGCCCTTTCCGCGCCTCCGACAACCGTTCGTTTTCCAGGTGGCGGATGACCTCCCGCATGGCGGCGGGCAGATGAACGGGAACGTCCCAGATGCAGTCGAGCCGGGCCAGGGCCCCGGCCTTCTCCCCGCCGGAAACTTCTCCGTCGCCGGCCAGGGCGGTCTGGAGATCCCGGGCCGCGGGCCACAGGAAAAAATCTTCGGGAATCCGGGAAAAGGCGGCCCGGGCGGCGGCGTCGTCCTGATCGTAGAAAGCGGCCATGGCCCGGCAGAAGAGGCGTACCGGGGCAAAGGGGGAGGTTCGGGGCACCGGTTTGAGCATCTCATGGGCCGTTTCCCAGCGGCCTTCGGCCATCGCGTCCACGGCGGGCCGCACCACCTCGCTGTCCCGCTTCAGGGGCAGATCGTCGTCCAGCGGGTCCAGCGCCTCCCATCCGCCCCCCTTCACCAGCCGGTCGGCCAGGATCCGGTCGGCGGCCGGCTGGACCCCGTGGACCCGAACATAACTCAGATACAGATCGAAGGCTTCCCTGTCGGTGCAGAGGGTCAAATAAACGGCCATGTCGGCGGGCGTCAGATCCGCCATGGCAGGGAGATACTCCTGGGCGTTCTTTTTCACGGACTGGGCTTCGCCGTGCATCCCCTTTTCCCGGAGCTGGGCCGCCCGGGCCACATAGGCCCGGAAAAGGGGGTGGGTCGTTTCGTCGGTCTGACCGTGCTTTTTGAGGGCGAACCGGAGCACCGAAATGGCGTCCCGCGGGCGGCCGGCGTCTATGAATCGCTCTCCCCTTTCGATCAGCTCCCTGAACGAGAGGTTCTGCAACTGGCTTTGGGCCGCCGGGGATGTCTTCTTTTTTTTCTTTTTTTTCTTTGCCATGGATCAATCACATTTCTATCCGAAGAGATGAACGATGTATCCCCCCTTTCGAAAGGGTTTCGATAAACCCTGATCAATAGCAAAACATGCGGCACTTATCAAGACACAATTGCTAAACGGTCCATTCGGAGGCTATGCGTTGAGCCATGGTCGTTGCCCCTCCTTTTTTTCGGGACAGCTCTTGACATTCCGACTTAAAGCCATTATTTTCTCTAGTCGTTTGCGAGTATATTCCCACTAGTTAGAGAACAGGAGTCATAATGGCGCGACCAAAAAAAAACAGAATTGTCGGATTCAGCCCGGAGGTCAGTTATTTCAAGCCGCGGGGCATTCCGCTGCTCGATCTGGAAGAAGTGAAACTGACCATCGACGAACGGGAGGCCATCCGTCTTGCGGACCTTCTCGGGCTTTCTTACGAGGAAGCCGGCGGGGAGATGGGCATATCCAGGGCTACCTTCGGCCGCATCGTCCAACGGGCGCGCGGCATCATCGCCGACGCCCTCATCAACGGCAAGGCCATCAATGTAGAGGGCGGCAACTACACCTTTGTGGACTCACCCCGCAAATTCGTGTGCCTGGAGTGCGAACGGGAGTGGGAGGAGCCCTGCGGCACCGGCCGGCCGGAAGGGTGCCCCGGCTGCCGGGGAATGCAGTTCCGCCGGATCCTCGAACCCGTCGAATAATCACACTCACAAACCCGCTAAGGAGAGAACGCCATCATGGGCAACTGTGGAACGGGCGACTGCGCGTCCGCTCAGGGCCAGCGGTCCCAGGCGGATGTGGACGCCGCCGTTAACGGATCTCTGGGCCGGATCAAAAACAAGCTGATCGTTATGAGCGGCAAGGGGGGCGTCGGGAAGACCAGCGTATCGGTCAACCTGGCCATGGCCCTTGCCAAAAAAGGATTCAAAGTGGGGATCATGGACGTGGACATCCATGGGCCGGACGTCCCCCGGATGCTCGGTCTGGACGGGCTTTTGGGCGTGACGGCCGATCAGCGGCTGGTCCCCATCAAATTCGACGACCATCTGGCAGCGGTCTCCATCGAATCCCTGAGTCAGAACAAGGACGACGCCATCATCTGGCGGGGACCCATCAAGCATTCCGTCATCCGCCAGTTCATAGGCGATGTGGAGTGGGGGGATCTCGACTTCCTAATCATCGACGCACCCCCGGGCACCGGGGACGAACCGCTTTCCGTGGCCCAGGTCATCACCGACGCCAAGGCTGTCATCGTCACCACGCCCCAGGAAGTGGCCCTGGCCGACGTGCGCAAATCCATCAATTTCTGCAAGACCGTCAAGATGGACATTCTGGGGGTGGTGGAGAACATGAGCGGCTTCAAATGCCCCCATTGCGACGAGGTCGTCGATCTCTTCGGCCGCGGGGGCGGAGAGCGGACCGCCGAAACCTTCGGACTCGCCTTTCTGGGGAAGATCCCCTTCGACCCCAATGTGGTGACGGCCGGAGACACGGGCGTCTCTTTCCAGGAAACCTACCCCGATGCGGAAGCGACGGAAGCCTTCACGTCGGTGGCCCGGAAGGTGGCGGCGTCGGTCTGATCCATCTGATATTAACGTAAGCATGGATGCACCCCGTCTCATTCTGGCCTCGGCCTCGCCGCGGCGTCGATACCTGCTGGAACAGGCCGGCCTCCCCATCGAAATCATCCCCAGCGGTTACGACGAAGCATCGGTCCCCTTTACCGCGCCGGAACCCTACGTCAAAACCCTGGCCATGGGGAAGGCGGCCGAGGTGGGGAAGCGACATCCCACCCGCTGGGTCATCGGCGCCGACACCATCGTCGTCATCGGGGACGCCGTGCTGGGCAAGCCCAAGTCCATGGACGAGGCCCGGGAGATGCTCCGCCGGCTCAGCGGTCAGACCCATCAGGTCTTTACCGGGTACTGCCTGTACCGGGGCGAGGGGAATTTCCGCCGCCGCGGCGCGGTCCGGACCGACGTCGTTTTCAAGACGCTGAGCGAAAAAGAGATCGAATGGTACGTCCACACCGACGAACCCTTCGACAAGGCGGGCGCCTACGCCATCCAGGGAATCGGGACTTTTTTGGTCCGCCGCATCAACGGGTCCTATACCAATGTGGTGGGACTGCCTGTCTGCGAGGTGCTGGAAGACCTCATCGGAGAAGGGGTGGTGGGGTTCGACGCCCTCGGATCCGGTGGGGCCGGACGTTAACGGTCAGGGAGAGGGAACGCCATGGTGACAGAACGACTGGAAGGGGTGAGAACCCGAATCCGGGAAGCCGCCGACGCCTGCGGCCGTGATCCCGGCGAGATCCGGCTGGTGGCGGTGAGCAAGACCGTGCCGGCGGATCGGGTGAGGGAGGCCATCGACGCCGGAGTCTCCATTCTGGGGGAAAATTACATCCAGGAAGCCCTGGAGAAACACCACCTCCTTTCGGACGGTGCGGTCTCCTGGCATTTTATCGGTCATCTCCAGTCCAACAAGGCCAAACATGCGGTCAGGATCTTCGATCTGATCCACTCCGTGGACCGGTTGAAGCTGGTTCGTGAACTGGACAAGGGGGCGGCCAAAATCGATAAGGTCCAGAAGATCCTAATCCAGGTGAACATCGCCGAAGAAGCGACCAAATCGGGGGTCCATGAAACGGATCTCCTGGAGCTGATCAAAGCGGCGTCCGGGTTGGACAACATTTCCATCCAGGGGCTCATGACCATGCCCCCCTATTTCGATGATCCCGAAGCGGCCCGCCCCTTCTTCGCCGAACTCCGGCGGCTCAGGGATCGGATAGAAGACGAAAAGATCCCCAACGTCGGGATGGCCGAACTGTCCATGGGGATGACCGGCGATTTCGAGGCCGCCATCCAGGAAGGGGCCACCCTGGTGCGCATCGGCACGGCCATCTTCGGGGAACGGACTTGAAAAAGCTCCTCCTCCACGTCTGTTGCGGCCCCTGCGCCGTCTACCCGGTGCGGATTCTGAGAGAACGGGATCTGACGGTGATTGGGTATTTCTACCCCCACAACATACATCCCTACACGGAATGTCTGAGGCGAAGGGAGACCTTGCAGTCCTATGCGGAGGCCGTCGATCTGAAGGTTATCTACGGAAAAGGGTACGACCTGACCGGTTTTCTGCAAAACATCGCGTTCCGGGAGGCCCACCGGTGCCGCTTCTGCTACCATGACCGGCTCCGGACGACGGCCCTCATGGCCCGGCGGGGCAAATTCGACGCCTTTTCCACCACCCTTCTCTACAGCAAATTCCAGAACCACGAGGTCATTCGGTCCATCGGCGAATCGGTGGGCCAAAGCGTCGGCGTTCCGTTCCACTACGAGGATTTTCGCCCGGGCTGGAAGGAAGGCATCGAGACCTCCAGGGAAATGGGGCTTTACCGCCAGTCCTACTGCGGCTGCATCTTCAGCGAAAAAGAACGGTATTACAAAGAACCGCCGCGGACCGACGGCCCGAACGGCGACGTTTACAGATCCTGATCCCCGCCATGTTCGGCAACTTCATCTACTTCATCGTCGTTCTCCTCATCTACGCCACCTACCAGCCGGCCGATGATGCGGAAATTCTGCTTCCGGAGACGCTGCTCCTGTTTCTGGGGTTCCTCCTGGTCTTTGTCCTCATTGTCTGGCTCCGGTTCCGCCGACTCGAAAAGCGGCTCTCCCGGGACCCGTTCCACCGGCTCGATCACCAGTTCACCACCTCCCTGACCCGGCTGTCCATCCTGGCGATCCTCCTGTTCGCATTGGACATCTATCTCCTGGATATGGGAGCCCTCTTCTCGGGCTTCCCGCTTTTCAACGTCTTCCCCACACTGGAAGCCGTCCTTTTTCTGGGGCTGTTCGTCCTCTATCTGGCCATTATCTGGTCCATCGGGCATCGGGTCTACCGCCGGCTTTACGCCGCGACCGTCTCCCGGCGGTCTTACGTGGTCTCCAACATCTCATTCGCCGTTCCGGTCCTCCTGCCCTGGCTGGCGCTGTCCACCGTCGCCGATCTCATCCATCTGCTTCCCTACCAACCGGCCCGGGAATTTCTGACCACCACCGAAGGCGAAATTCTCTATTTTCTGGTTTTTCTTTTCGCCATGGCCATCCTGGGCCCCCTGCTGATCCAGAAATTCTGGCGGTGCAAGCCCCTGGCGCCGGGGTATGAACGGCGCCGGATCGAGGCGATCTGCCGAAAGGCCGGGCTGGAATACGCCGACATCCTCAACTGGCCAATTTTCGGCGGGCGGATGATCACCGCCGGCGTCATGGGGCTGGTGAAGCGGTTCCGGTACATCCTGGTAACCGAAGCCCTCCTGGCCTACCTGAAGCCCGAAGAGGTGGAGGCGGTCATCGCCCACGAGATCGGCCACATCAAGCGTTACCATCTGCTCTTCTATCTCTTTTTCTTTGTGGGCTACATGCTCATCTCCTATGCCTCCTTCGACCTGATCGTCTACGCCCTCATCTACCTGGAGCCGTTGTACGGCATCGTCAAGGGCGCGGGGTTCGACGGGGCCGCCGTCACCTCGGTGGTTCTGAGCATGATGATCATCGCCATCTTCCTGGTCTACTTCCGGTTCATTTTCGGGTATTTCATGCGGAATTTCGAACGCCAGGCCGACACTTACGTCTACCGGCTCTTCGACTCGGCCCAGCCGCTGATATCGACCTTCGAAAAGATCACCCTCACCAGCGGGCAACCGCCGGAAAAACCCAACTGGCATCATTACAGCATCTCGGAACGGGTCGGCTACCTTCAAAAATGCGAGACTGATCGCCGATGGATCGGTCGGCACGACCGGAAGGTCAAGCGGTCCATCGCCATTTATGGAGTGGGAATTCTCCTCATGGGGATCGTCAGCTACCATTTGAACTTCGGGGAAGCGGGGAAACGGCTCGACGCGCAACTGTTCGAAAAGGTCATCCTCCGGGAAATCGAGAAAGGCCGCCAGGATCCGAGCCTCTACCGGATGCTCGGCGATTACTATTTCAGCCGGGAAGACTACGCGGAAACAGCCGCCGCCTATGAAAAATCCCTGGCGCTGAAGCCGGACAACCCCGAAGTGCTCAACAATCTGGCCTGGCTGTATGCGACTTCGGAGGACCCGGCGTACCGGAACCCCCAAAAGGCCCTGGAACTGGCCCGGAAAGCGGCGGGGCTATCCCGGTCCCCCCATATCCTCGATACCCTCGCGGAAGCCCACTATATCAACGGAGAGATCGGCGAAGCAGTCGCGGCCGCCAGGGCGGCGTTTCGGATGGCCGACAAAAACCGGGGGTACTATGGGGAACAGCTGGAAAAATTCCGGAAAGCCCGGACAGGCGGTGAAAACCGCGCAAGATAGGAAACCGGTCGAAACGCCGGTTTACAAAACAGGCCGGGGTCCGGATTCAACCCCCGGAAATCAGGCTATACAGACCTTCTTGACCTGCGCCATGTCGGTGAACCCCTTGACCACTTTGGCCACGCCGTCCTGCTTCAGAACCCGCATGCCTTCGCTGATGGCCTGCCCCTGGATGTCCTTGACCCGGGCCTGCGTCTGGACCAGTTTCTTGATCTCGTCGCTGCCCAGCAGGAGTTCATGGATGCCCATCCGGCCCCTGTAGCCGGTGTTGCGGCATTTTTCGCATCCCTCGGCGCGATAGAGGGTCATGTCTTTCCGGTCCAGGCCGAAATCCTTGGCGAACATCTTCTCGCCGTATTCCCGGACGATGAACTCGTATTCATCCTTTTCCGGCGTATAGGGTTGCTTGCAGTCCTTGCAGAGGGTCCGGACGAGCCGCTGGGCGAGAATCCCCAGGAGGGCGTCCGCGAAGTTGAAGGGGTCCATGCCCATATCCAGCAGCCGGGTGATGCTCTCCGGCGCGCTGTTGGTATGGAGAGTGGAGAAGACCAGGTGCCCGGTCAGGGAAGCCTCGATGCCGATGGCGGTGGTCTCCTTGTCCCGCATCTCGCCCACCATGATGACGTCGGGGTCGGCCCGGAGAAACGACCGCATGGCGGCGGCGAAGTTGAGGCCGATCTTGGGATGCATCTGGACCTGCCGCAGCCCCTTCTGGGTAATTTCCACGGGGTCTTCGGCCGTCCAGATCTTACGATCCACCGTGTTGATGACCTTCAACGCCGAATGGAGGGTGGTGGTTTTACCGGAACCCGTGGGGCCGCAGACAAAGATGATGCCGTAGGGCTGCTGGATGGTTTCCAGGAAATGCTGCCTGTTCCAGTCCGAAAGCCCAAGGCTGTCGAAGGGGATGGGTTCGCCGGCGGCGAGGATCCGCATGACGATGTCCTCCATCCCCCCCTGTGTAGGGACGGTGGCCACACGAAGTTCGATGTTCAAGCCGCCGTATTTCTTGAAAGGGATCTTCCCGTCCTGGGGTTTTCTGCGTTCGGCGATATCGAGTCCGGACATGATCTTGATTCGGGAGGCGATGGCGTTTCGATAGCTGTAGGGGATCGCCATGGGGTAGAGCTGGCAGGCGCCGTCGATGCGGGTCCGAACCTTGACGTCGGATCTTCCCGGCTGCGGCTCGATATGAATATCGGAGACGTTCTGCTGGAAAGAATCGATGATGATCTTGTTGACCAGCTTCACCACCGCGCTGCTCTCTTCGCTGACGAGTTCCTCTTCCTCCTCCTCTTCCCCCCCCTCCACATCGACGCCTTTCATCAGCTCGTCGGAGATGGCTTCGATATCGAATTCCTTCGTCTCTTTTTTCTGCTTTTTCTCTTCGGTGAAGAGGGTGATGAAGTCGAGGATGTCCTCTTTGGTCGCGACCACGAATTCCAGGGGGGTGTTGGGAAAGACCGATTTGACGCCGCCGATTTTCTGGAAGTTCTGGGGGTCGTCGATGGCGATGACGATCTTACCGCCTTCAGCCCGCAGGGGCACCCAGAGGTTGCTCCGCATAAAGGGCACTTTGAGCCCCTTGATGAGATTTTTGGGAATAGGGGTCGCCTCGTCGTACTCCACCGCCGGGGCGCCGTGGTATTTGGCCAGGGATTCCACGAGGTCTTTTTTCGGAACGCTGAACTGCTTCATCAGGACGTTTTCGACGCTGTCGCGGGTCCGCGCCGCCTCGTCCTGGGATTTTTTCAGATCCTTGGGGGATATCAGGTGCTTCTGGAGAAGGTAGGTGAATTTATTATTGGATTGGCGCTGGGTCTTTTTGAGGTTGTGGAGGCCGATGCCGATGATTTTGGCCAGTTCCTGCGCCGCCTTCTCGTCCATCCTGGAGAAGGGACCATCGGCTTTCCGGTTGACCAGTTGAATGGCGCCCATAAGATAGCGCTGGAAGAACACCGGCACCGCCAGCACCTGACGGGTGGTGAACCCGCCCTTCACATCCCAGTTCTTATCGAATTTGAGATCCGGATCGATGGCGGCCAGCTCTTTATCGTCGTAGACATTGGCGATGTTGACGACCTTCTGGCGGTGGGCGGCGAAGCCGGCGATGCTGTCGGTCGACACCTTGATGCGGATCTCTTTGATCTCGCTGCCCGTCTTGTAACGGGAGATCAGTTCCCGGCGCTCCCCGTCGAGGACGTAGATGGTCATCCGCTCCGCTTCGAACAGATCGACGATCTCGTCGATGAGGCTGATGAAGAGTTCGTTCTGGTTTTTAGCGCCGTATACTTTGCTCGCGATCTTCTGAAGCCGGATCTTGAACTGCATTTCCGGCCGCGGCTGCCGTCGTTGTGCCGCATCCGCTGTTTTCAATCGCGTGACATTGCCCTTCGACGCGTCGGAAGCCGGCTGAGCGTCTTCCTTCACCTGTCGAAGTTTAGGCGCTTTCTGTTTGGCGCTGGTGTCGGTATTTCGTAACATAATGGCGTGTCGATGTGGGTGTTGTTCCCGGTTCCCTATCTGTTCCGGCCGTGTTGACCTTTGCCGTTTTGGTCGCCGCCGCCCCTTGCCTCGCCAAGATACTTCCCGTAAAGCTTCCTGGCCCCGCCGCCCATGAGCAGGACGGCAATGAGATAGAAGCAAAGCCGGGTCACTAAAATAAAAAAATCGGTATGCCCCGCCCGTTGGAGCTGCGCCATTTTACCGGGCATGGCGAAAAAGATGCCGATGCCCGCCACGATGAGTACAATCCCCCAGATTAACTGAATAGTATCTTTATCTTTCGGCATCATGCGTCGCTTCCGGTTTTGTGACTGACCGCAGAAATATAAACCGAACGAGGGGGTTGTGTCAAACACATACCGAGGTTATCCAAAAAATCCTTATTCGAATCGGCCCCGCCCGCCTTCGGCGGAAAAGGCCCCCATGAATTTAGCGCATATGATGCAAGATCTTTATAAACCATAAAGCGTCTCGCCGTCAATGACCAAGACCTGATTTTCCGCCAACAGGCGAATGGCTTCGCCCGGGTTTTCGAACCGGAAAATCATCACCGCTCTGTCGCCGCTTTGACGGACGAAGGCATAAAACCGGCGACCTCCGCCAGACGACCGCTCTGGTTTTCCAGGAAAATCGAAATTTGTTCCACATTCATGGCTGTCCCCCTAATGTTTTTCGCGATTGTCGATGACCCGTATCGCCTTGCCCTGACTTCGGGCGATGACCTTGGGTTCCACGAGCTTAACCGTTGCCGTCACGCCGAGGTATTCTTTGATGTTCCGGGAAATGGCGCGCTCCAGCCGCTGAAGGCGGCGCACCTCGTCCGAGAAAAGCGCGTCGCCGATCTCCACCATCACGGCGAGGGTGTCCAGATTGCCCTCCCGATCCACCACCAGTTGATAATGGGGGGCGATCCCTTCCACCTCCATCAGCACGCTTTCGATCTGGGAAGGAAACACATTCACCCCGCGGATGATCAGCATGTCGTCGGTTCGTCCGCTCACTTTGTCCATCCGGATAAGGGTGCGGCCGCAGATGCAGGGCTCCGGATGCAATGTGGAGATATCCCGGGTCCGATACCGGACGATGGGGAAAGCCTCCTTGGAAATGCTCGTAAACACCAGCTCGCCGGTCTCCCCATGGGGCAGAACCTCGCCGGTCTCCGGATCGATGATTTCGGGGATGAAATGATCTTCGAAAATGTGCAGCCCCCTTCGGGCCTCGCGGCACTCCACGGCGACGCCGGGCCCGATAACCTCGCTCAGGCCGTAGATGTCCACCGCCGTGATGTTGAGTTTGGCTTCGATCTCGGTTCTCATGCGCTCGGACCAGGGCTCCGCGCCGAATATGCCGAATTTGAAGCGCAATTTCCGGATATCGACATCCATTTCATCGGCCGCCTCCGCCAGGTGGAGGGCATAGGAAGGGGTCGCGGTCAGGACGGTGGGGCCGAAGTCCCGCATGATGACGATCTGCCGCTTGGTGTTGCCCCCTGAAACGGGGATGACGGAAGCGCCCAGCTTTTCCGCGCCGTAATGGACCCCCAGCCCCCCGGTGAACAGCCCGTATCCGTAGGCATTGTGGATGATGTCGCCCCGGTTGGCGCCGCCGGCCATGAGCGACCGCGCCATCAGGGTGGACCATGTATCGATGTCCCTGGCCGTATAGCCCACCACGGTGGGTTGTCCCGTTGTGCCGGATGAGGCGTGGATGCGGACCACGTTGTCCATGGGCGCGGCGAACATGCCGAAGGGATAATTGTCCCTGAGATCCTGCTTGGTGGTAAAGGGAAGCTCCGTCAAATCCCGGAGGGACCGGATATCCGACGGGGTCGCGCCGGCCGCGGCGAACTGCTTCCGATAGAACGGGACCGTCGCATGGACCCGTTCCAGAGTGGCCCGCAGCCGGCGAAGCTGGATGGCCTCCAGCGCCTCCCGGGGCAGGGTTTCATATTCGATGTCATAGATCATGAAAGCACTTTCCTTTCAATCTTTTTTACTGCATTTCCATATTGTTGCAAGACGGTTCTTTTTGGCGCGCAAAAAAGGCCGCGGTGTCGGTTCCGCGGCCTCTGAATCGTCGGGTCGGTGAATCGGGATAGGCTCTTAATGTATCCGGCCTTTGAATTCGGGTTTCCGCTTTTCCAGAAAGGCCGTCGTTCCCTCTTTGGCGTCCTCGCTGGCCATGCAGAGGGCAAAGGCGTCGCATTCGATGTGGCATCCGGTCCCGATGTCCACCTTAAGCCCGCTGTTGACCGCCTGCTTGGCCGCCCTCAGGGAGACCTTGCCCTTTCCCGCGATGGTTTTGGCGGTTTCGCGAACCTCGTCCATAAGGGCGTCCGCCGGACACACCCGGTTGACCATGCCGGCCTCATGGGCCTCTTCCGCCGAGATCATTTTACCGGTGAAGATCATCTCCTTGGCCATGGCCGGGCCGACGACGGAGGGCAGCCGCTGGGTTCCGCCGAACCCCGGGATGATGCCCAGGTTGATCTCCGGCAATCCAAATTTGGCGGTGTCGGCGGCATAGACAAAATCGCAGGCCAAGGCGATCTCGCCGCCGCCGCCGAGGGCGAATCCGTTGATCGCTCCGATGACGGGGATGGCGAGATCCTGCAGCTTCCCGATGACCTGCTGTCCTTTTCTTGAAAACGACTTCCCCTGCAACGCATCGAACGCGGCCAGTTCGGAGATGTCGGCGCCCGCCACAAATGCCTTTTCACCAGCACCCGTCAGGACCAGCACCCGAATCGATTCGTCGCCTTCGATCATTTCCAGGGCGTTTTCAAATTCCGACAACAGGTCGCCATTCAGGGCGTTGAGGGCCTTGGGTCTGTTGAATATAATGGTCGCGATCCCGTCTTGCACCTCGTATAGGATGTTATCATAAGCCATATTCGCGTTTTCCTCCGTCCGTTTTTGTAGTTGTCGATTCTCGGCGGTCTTAAGCAGCCGGGAGAGATCATCCCATGGGCAGGCCCGTCTTCCGGAGCGGGGAAGGAGCCGGGTCGGCCGCGGGGGCGGGTTCCCCTTTTTTCCTGGCTTCCGATCTGACGGAGGGGATGTCATTGGGCATGTATTCCGGCACGATCTCTTTCAATTTCAACCGGATGCCCTTATGATCCTGGTTCTTGGCCAGCCGGTGGATGGCGTCGATGTTCCCGTTGAGCACGTGCTGGTTGCAGGACTGTCCCCGGAGCACCATGATCTTGTGATGTTGGGTGGGGACGATGTTCTCTCCCTCGGTGATCAATTCCTCATAGAGTTTTTCACCGGGCCTCAGCCCGATGAATTCGATCTTGATGTCTTTGTTCGGCTCGAATCCGGAAAAGGCGATCAGATCCTTCGCCATATCAAGAATCCGGACCGGTCGGCCCATATCGAGGATGAAGATCTCCCCGCCATCTCCCATGGCGCCCGCCTGGAGGATCAACTGGCAGGCCTCGGGAATCGTCATGAAATAGCGGATGACATCCGGGTGGGTCACGGTCACCGGGCCGCCCTTTTCGATTTGTTTTTTAAAGAGCGGCACCACGCTCCCTACGCTCCCCACGACGTTGCCGAAACGGACCGTGATATACTTGGTCCCGGAAAGACCGCAGGAATTTTGTCCCTGGGCCAGGAGTTCCGCCGCCCGCTTGCTGGCGCCCATGACGTTGGCCGGCCGGACCGCTTTGTCCGTCGAGACCAGCACGAATTTTTCAACGTCGTACCGGTTGGCGAAATCGATTATGTTCCGGGTTCCGACGATGTTGTTGGTCACCGCCTCCCAGGGGTGCATCTCCAGCATGGGGACATGTTTGTAGGCCGCCGCGTGGAAAACGACGTCGGGGCCGTAGGTCTTGAACGCATAGGTGAGATGAACCCGGTTGCGGACGTCGGCCAGCAGGGGGATGACCTCGACATCCGGAAAATTCTTTTTGAGTTCGATGTCAATGTCGTAAAGGGGGCTCTCGGCCTGATCGTACAGAAGCAGCGCCGCCGGCTCGAAGCGGCAGATTTGCCGGCACAGCTCCGATCCGATGGACCCGCCGGCGCCGGTCACCATCACGCATCCGTTCCGGAGGTATGATCCGATACGCTTTTCCTCCAGCCGGATCACCTCCCGGCCTAAAAGGTCGCGATAGGCCACGTCCCGGATCGCCCTGACGCTCACCCTGCCCCCGATCAACTCCCCCATGCCGGGAAGGGTTTTGAAGGCGATGCCGCTGTTTTCACAGGCCGATACGATGGCGCGCATCCGCTGGGAGGAGACGGAAGAGATGGTGATCAGGGCTTCGTCGGCATGGAGCCGGTGAGCGATATGGCCGATCTCGCCCGTCGGCCCCAGAATCGGGATCCCATGGATCTGCTTTCCGATTTTGGATTTGTCGTCGTCCACAAATCCGACCACATTGTACCGAAGATCGGGATTGTCCTGGATCTCCCGATAGATCTTCTCGCCGAAATCGCCGGCGCCGATGATCAGCAGATTTTTGGCGTCGGTCTTCCGGGGCCTGTGCATGGGAAAAAAGCGGAAGGCGACGCCCTTGACCGAATCGTCCTTGCCGATGAGTTGAAAGAAGAACCGGACGCTGAACCGGCATCCGGAGATCAGAAGGACCGTCAGGAGCCAGTCGATGATAAAAATGGATCTGGCGAAACCAACGAACCCATGGGCCGACAGGATATAAAAAAAGATGAGGCTCGACGCCAGCGACGCGGCCATGATGATACGGAACAGGTCGTTGATGCTGGCGTACCGCCACATGCCCCGATAGAGATCGAAAAAGTAAAAGGCGCCGATTTTGATCAACAGCACCGCGAAAAATGTGCGGGCGACGACGTCGAGGCTTTTGGGCGGAATTTCGAAGTTGAACCGCAAGAGGTGCGACCCGTACCAGGACGCAAAGATGAGCAGGGCGTCCGCAAGCAACACTAAAAAAAAATTTCTGTTGAAAATCCTTGGCTTCATATTCTAAAGACGGTGTTCCTTTGGACGGTTGTCAGGGTTGAGTTCGGCGCCGCCTGCTCTCCTTATCGGAGTATGATGGTGTCATACAAAATATTCCGCGGTCTCGTCAAGCCCCAGATTCATCGTGAGTTCATTTTAGCGACGCCATGTCCTCCGAATCTCCTGTCGGAAAGGCTTATGCCGTGGACGATCCCCCCGCGGATACGATTGACAAACGAGCGCGTTGGGCTATAATATTCCGGAACGACCGCGCCGCATCCCAAGAATTCCGAATCTTTATTCTGAATCATTCCAAAGGGATCATCAAAAAATTAATGACAAGAGGACAACCATGACGGATACCGCGAAACTGATTTTGGATGGAACAACCTACGAACTCCCTATTATTGTCGGCACCGAAGGGGAGAAAGGCATCGATATTTCGAAACTGCGTCAGCAAACCGGCCATATCGCGCTGGACCCCGGATTCGCCAACACCGGCAGTTGTCGGAGCGCCATCACGTTTATGGACGGCGAAAAAGGGATTCTGCGATATCGGGGCATTCCCATCGATCAGCTGGCGGAGCGCTCCAGCTTCAGAGAGGTGGCCTACCTGCTGATCAACGGCGTTCTGCCGACCCAGAAAGAGCTGAACCGGTTCTCGGTGTTTCTCAACGACCAATCCCTCGTTCACGAGGACATGCAGTTTTTTTTCCAGAACTTTCCCAGGGCCTCCCATCCCATGGGAATTCTCTCGTCGATGGTCACCGCGTTGAAAAGCTTCTATCCCTACCTGGAAGACCTGGAGGAGGAGACCAACATCACGGTAACCCGTCTCATCTCTAAAATCCGCACCCTGGCCGCCATGTCCTATAAAATCTCCCGGGGCCACAAGGTGATCTATCCCCGTCCGGACCTGACCTATTGCGAAAATTTCCTCAATATGATGTTCGATTCTCCGGTCAAACCTTATGAAATCGACCGGGATGTGGTTCAGGCCCTCAGCATCTTTCTGATCCTCCATGCGGATCATGAGCAGAACTGCTCCACCGCGGCGGTCCGGGTAGTGGGCAGCGGACGGGTCAACCTCTACGCCGCCATTTCAGCCGGCGTCGCCGCCCTGTGGGGGCCCTTGCACGGCGGGGCCAATCAGGCGGTCATCGAAATGTTGAACGATATCGTCAAAAACAACATCTCCCTCAAACGGATCGTCGAGCGGGCCAAGGACAAAACCGATCCGTTCCGGCTCATGGGTTTCGGACACCGGGTCTACAAGACCTACGACCCCAGGGCCAGAATAATGAAAAAAATGTGCGACATCATATTGGAAAAATTAAACATCGACGATCCGCTGCTGGATGTCGCCAAGGAACTGGAGGGAATCGCTCTGGAAGATGAGTATTTCATCGATCACAACCTCTACCCCAATGTCGACTTTTACAGCGGCATCGTGCTCAGGGCCATCGGCATCCCGACCAATATGTTCACGGTGATGTTCGCCATCGGCCGCTTGCCGGGATGGATCGCCCAGTGGAAGGAAAGCATCGATTCCCCCGACGGGAAACTGAACCGGCCCCGGCAGATTTACATCGGCCCGACGGAAAAACCGTATATCCCCGTCGATCAGCGGGAAACGGTCAGTCGATAACCCGGCGCGCCAGGGCCTCCAACTGTTCTTTGGTCTGAACGCCGGCGATTCGGTCGGAGATTTCCCCCCTTTCGACAACCATCACCAGGGGAATGGCCGAGATGCCATACGTCTCGATCCCTTTTTCTCCGACCCAGTAGACCGGAAACGAGACGCCATAGCGGTCGACCATGGGCTGGATCGCATCGACGCCGCCATAATCGATGCTCATGCCGATGAGGTTCAACCCTTCCGATTTGTACTGGTTATAAAGATCGACCCACAGGGGCAACTCCTTTCGGCAGGGCGCGCACCAGGCCGCCAGAACCAGGATGAGTGCGTCATTGTGAGATGCTTTCATCTTTTTATCGAATTTCTCCACCGGGATCGATTCAACCGGATGCGTTTCTCCGGCAAAAGCCCAGTCTGGTTGGAACA
>JAABTM010000173.1 GCA_011389855.1 Desulfobacteraceae bacterium | reverse complement strand
CAATCTTTCGCCGTCGGTCCGGGTGACCAATTATCGCGGGGTTCACTACGGCATGCTCCGGGCCATGATTCCATTTAATAAAAAGAGTCCGGAAGAGACGGAAAATGCCCGCCACGCCATCGTCGAATGCCTCAAGGTCGATCTCGATCACGGCGGCATCCCCTATAAGCCGCCGGTGGATTTCGCCAGGGAGATCAACCAACGGGCCCACCCGGGGTACCTGTCGCTGTTGAAGCAGGTCAAGGGGATGCTCGACCCCAACAACATCATGAACCCCGGCAAATTCGGCATCTGATAACCGCACCCCTTCGGACTCGATTCGGAGAGTCCGGTGAAGATATGGAGGCATCTATGAATTGGGATATCCCCTCTCTCGAGGAATTGGAAGACATTGTTTGGAAATGCACGGCTTGCGGCAACTGCAAGGTCGCCTATAAATTCGGCCCGCCGCCCAGCTTCGGGGAGATTTGCCCCGCGGGGGTCGAATTCGGATTTGACGGAAACATGGCCTCCAAGGGAAAGGTCGCATTCGCCCGGGGCATCCTGGACGGTGAACTGGAATGGACCGATGAGTTTCTGGAGGCGATCTACAAATGCACGGTCTGCGCCGGGTGCCAGAACCAGTGCGAACTGGATCACAAGCCGTTCATTCCCGAAATCATCGAGGCCATGCGTCGCAAGGCCGTAAAAGAAGGGGCCGGCCCACTGCCGACCCAGAAGGTCATCGCCCAGTCCATGCGCAGCTACAACAACCCGTATCAGGGGCCCCGGCGGGTGCGCACGGAATGGACGCGGCCCTTTAAAAAAACCAAAAAGCCCATCAAGAACATCATGAAAGAGGCGGCCCCGGTGCTGCTGTACGTCGGCTGCACGGGCGCTTACAACCAGCCGGCCCGGGTGATCCCGACGGCGACGGCATCCATCTTCCAGAAGATTGGCGTCGACTTCGGCATCCTGGGGGAAAACGAGATCTGCTGCGGCTCCACCGCCATGCGCCTTGGTGACGCCGACGAATTCATCCGGGTGGCCGAGACCAACCTCGATACGTTTAAGACGCTTCGGGACAAACAGGGCCTCAAGACCATCGTCACCTCCTGCGCCGGATGTTATCGAGCCATCAAAAAGGATTACAGCCTTTCCGATGAATACGACGCCATGCTCGACGGCGTCGAGGTCATTCATACCACCGATTTCCTCCATCGGCTCTTCCAGGAAGGAAAACTCAAATTCGAAAAGGAAGTGCCCTGGAAAGTCACCTACCATGATCCTTGCCATACGGGCCGTCATCTGAACGATTTCAGCATAGACGTTGACGGGTCGGAACAGTGGGAAGGGTCATATCTGGGCAAAAGCGAGGAACGATGCCTGTATGACGTTCCCCGGGAGATGCTCAAGGCCATCCCCGGCATTCAGCTCAGCGAGATGGAGCGGATCCGGGACAACTCCTACTGCTGCGGCGGCGGCGGCGGCGTCATGACCGGGTTCGGCGACTGGGCCGCCCGAAACGCCGGCTTGAGAATCCAGGAAGGCGTGATGACCGGCGCCGAGCACATGGTCTCCATCTGTCCCTTCTGTCATTACAACCTCAACGAAGGTTCCAAGCGGGTGGGAAGCCAGATGCGTCTTTACGATCTGGTGGAAATCATGGACATGGCCCTGGAAGATCAGAGCCCGCGGTCCTGATTTCCGTCGCCGGGGGGGCGGGGCGTTCCCGTCCCCTTGCACCCGATGGTATGTATAAACGCAATCCTATAGAGCTGAAGAGGAGGATCGGGTTATGGCAATGACAAGAGAGTATGGCAAGGAGCAACCGTTTACCGGCGGGCCACTGAAGATCCGGGTGCCGTTCGTTCACTACCGGGTCGAGTACCAGGATTTCATCCAGGGCGTCATTCTCAGTTGCGTTCCTCTGGGCATCACCGCGGCCATGGTCAAGTTTCTGGGCATTCCCATCGAAGTCGCGGTGCTCATGGTGGTGATCAATAATTTCTTCTATCTGCTTCACACCACTTTCGGCGACCCGTCGATTTCCGGGTGGATAACGGCGGGAATTCCCCTTTACATCGCCCACCTGACGAGCTTCGAGATGGGACCGGAGCGGATCAAGGCGCTGATCGCGCTTCAACTTCTGGTGGGCTTGATCTTTCTCGTCATGGGGGCCACCGGCATCACCAAGGCGGTGATCAGCCGGTTTCCCATATCCATGCGGTCCGGCATCCTGCTGGGCGCCGGCTTCGCCTCTCTGATGCGGGTGTTCGACCCAACGGAACCCTTTATCGGAAAAATGCCCATCGCTTTTTTGGTCGCGTCTCTGGCGAGCTTTTTCATTCTCTTTTCCGTGAGGGCGCTGGAATACCGGAAGCGCTACGGATGGTTCGCATGGATCGCCGGGTTCGGCATCGCTCCCGGATTCGTGCTGGGGTATCTCGTTGGCCTGATCACCGGTGAAATCGATGCGCCGGTGGGTGTGTTCGACCGGTTCATCATCGAACTTCCCTTTGGTGAAATGCTCGGCTCTTTTTCCGCCATCGGGCTGGGAATGCCCTCTTTGAATCACTGGGTCGCCGGCATCTCCCTGGCCATCGTAGCCTATGTGCTCGCATTCGGAGATATCCTGGTGCTCGAGGCCATGATTCAGGACGCCAGCGCCGCCCGGAAGGACGAACATGTGCCGTTCCAGGTTTCCAGAAACCATCTCATCACCGCTTTTCGGAATATCTTCGAGGGAATCCATCTGCCGTTTCTTCCCCTGTGCGGACCGCAGTGGACAGGGGGACAGGCGTTGGTGGTCAATCGCTACAAACACGCCACGCCGGATCAGGAACCGTCTTATTGGGGCGGGGCCACCTCGCTTTTCTGGGGAATGAGCATCGGGATGGTCTTCCATCCCCTGGTTCAGATCATCCTGCCCGCCAAGATGATCGGTTTCGGCCTGACCCTTTTGATTCAGGGCTACCTTTGTATTTACATCGCCTTTGCCATGTGCGAGACCAATGTCCAGCGCGGCATCGCCGGCGTGATGGGCGCCGTGCTGGTATCGGCCAACTATGTCAAGATATGGGGAAGCCCGTTCTGGTCCGGTCCGACCCTGGCCCTGATCATCGGGACGATCCTTTACTTCAGCCTCGAGCACTACACTGAAGCGGAGAAAGAAGCGATGACGGACGAAAAGAAGGCGGTCCGCCAGATCCTGATCGGGAAAAAACGCGTCCCGTCCGACCCCGACGCCGATGGCGAAGAGAAAGACGAATAACCCATGGCTAAGGGCGCCTTCAAAAATAACATGCGCATCCTGCTCAAGGCGGGGCTGCCCTATACCATTTTGGGAATGGTCGTTGTGTTTGCCGGGCTTTACGGGCTCCAACGCCTGTTTGCCGGCAACGACTACCTGACCGCCATACTGTTTTTATGGCTGGCCCTGTTCTGGTTTGTTTATCAACCCTTGTTTCGAAACCGGGTTCGCAAAATATCCGGGCAGGTCCGGAAACGATGATCCGGTTTTCAGCATCGAATTCAATCGACGGACGATACACTTTTATTTCGTGAGGAGGCAGGCAGAATGAATCTCAAAGAAAGATTTATGAATCGGCTGGCGGGCAAGGAGGTCGATATGACCCCTGTCGGATCCACCACCACCTATGGCGTCGTGGAATTGATGAAGAAGTGCGGCGCCGAACGGCCCAAGGCGGATACGGATCCCGTGGCCATGGCCGAGCTGGCCATCGCCGGGTATAAAATGGCGGGTTTCGAATGGGTGAAGGCCATGGGTTGGGACATTACCCCCATCAGCGAGGTCCTGGGCTGCACCCTGGGAGAACCGAAAATCGATCTCCAGTATTACATCAAGGAGCACCCCTATGCGGAGAGCCTCGACGACCTTGATTATCCGGACGACTTCCTCCAGAAGGGCCGGTTTCCCGCCTACAAGGAACAGTTCCGGATTCTGAAGGAAAAGCTCGGGGACGAAGTGGCGATTTACGGCGAATCCGAAGGGGCCTGGACCGCCGCCTGCAATCTTGTGGGTACGGAACAATTCCTGAAATGGACCATGAAAAAGGACCAGCAGGAAAACGTCGGCAAGGTCCTGGAGGTCACCACGAAAGCCGCCATCGAGTCCATCAATTTCGCTTTCGACAACGGAGCCGATTATTACTGTATCGCCGAACCATCGTCCGGACCAGCCCTCATGAGCCCCAGAACCTGGAAACAATGGGTGCTGCCGCTTATGAAAGAGGTCGTGGCCGCGGCCAAGGGCCCCATCGTTCTCCATGTCTGCGCCAACACCGATATGATTATCCCCCTGATGTGCGAAACGGGCGTGGCGGCCATCAGCATCGAGGAGAAGGCCGATTTGAAAAAAGCGGTTGAAATCGCACACGAAAAAGACGTTCGGGTGTTCGGAAACGTGGCCACCGCCACCACCCTTTTCATGGGAACGCCGGAGGCGTGTTACCAGGAATCCATCGCTTCTTTGGAGAATGGAGCCGACTTCCTCACGCCGGGATGCGGCATTGCGCCCGGATCGCCCCTCGAGAACGTCCTGCAGCTCAAAAAAGCACGGGACGACTATTTCAAAAGATAGTGGATAGTGGATAGTGGATAGTGGATAGTGGATAGTGGATAGTGGATAGTGAATAGTGGATAGTGGATAGTGGATAGTGGATAGTGAATAGTGAATAGTGGCACGGAAAAACAGGTTGTTTTTTTCGGGTGTCAGCTGGACCCCGATGAACGAGCCGAGTCGATCCAGGAGAAGCGTGCGATCGCGTCAGGGGGAAGGCTCCCCCTGACCGATCCCTTCCAGGTCGTCATGGCTTTCATCCGGGAAGAGATGGCGGATCGAAACTGGGAGGATCTCGGCGCCCTGCCGGTTCCGGAATGGCTGACGCCGGCGCCCGGAGATCTTTCCCGGATCCGCGTCGAGGAATTCGTATCTTTCCTGGACGACGATGGCTGCCGGCGGGCGGCGGGGGACGTGGAACGTTTCGTTTCCGAACGGATTCTTCCCCGCATCCCCTGCATGATCGGTGTGGACCACTCCCTTACGGCGGGCGCGGTCAAGGCGGTGTCCGATCATTACGGAAAGGAAAACCTTTCCCTCATCGTTCTTGACAGCCATACCGACGCCGTTCCCATGTCGGCATTGGCGGATGCCATCCAGTACGACATCGATACCAACCCGGCTTCGCCCCATGACCGGAATGATCCGTTCCTTTATGATCGCGCCGATTCGGTCAATGCCAGTTCCTTTATACATCACCTCCTGGTGGAAGAGACCGTTTTACCGGATAACCTGTTTCTCGTCGGCGTGGGCGATTACCCGGAGAAACGGGCTTTCCGCATCAAGGATCCCAGAATCGCCGGATATGTCGGGGTCTATAAAAAGATGAAGCAGGACGGCGCCACGATTCTCACCAAAAAAGACTGTGCGTCGAGTCCGAAGAAGCTGAAAACTCTCCTGGGAAAGCTGAAAACTCCTTATGTCTATATCTCTGTGGACATGGACATCGGCGCCCGCAACGCCGTGGAAGGGGTCCGCTTCAGAGATCGGCGGGGGCTTCAGGAAAAGCAGATATACCGAGTTATTGAGGCCGTCAGGTCTCTTTTTTCCCATCAGGTTCGCCTGGCGGGGTTTGATGTTGTTGAAATCAATCCGAGACAGGCCGGCGGCGGGTTGTCGTCAGGAGAGGATCGAACCTATCGCATTGCCGCCAACCTGATCGGGAAGATCGCTTTTGGCCGATAAGCGTTACAGATTAAATAACAATATGAAAAGGAGTTTGTGAATGTCTATGGAGAAAGATAAATTTGTCCCTGTTCGGGAAGCGGATGGTCGTTATTTTGTTCAGGAAGACGCCAATGAGCCGAAGATCCTCAAATACCATGCAGGCGGCAAATGGATCGCGTCCAAAACGGAGAAGTACATGGACTGCTACAACGCTTCCACCGGGCAGGTCATCGCCAAGGCCCCGTGTTGTACGCAGGACGAGGTGGACGCCGCCATCGCGGCGGCCAAAGCGGCTTTTCCGGCATGGGCCGATACGCCGATCAGCAAGCGCGTTCAGGTGCATTTCCGGATGAAGGAACTCGTGGACAAACATCTCGAGGAGCTGACCGTCCTGCTGTGCACCGAGGAGGGCAAGAATTACAGCGAGTCCATGGGCGACGTGCTCAAAGTCAACGAAGTGGTGGAATTCGCGTGCGGAACGCCCCATCTCATGAAGGGTGAATCCCTGATGAATTGCAGCAAGAACTATGACACGGTGCTGTATCGGGAATCCCTGGGCGTCTTCGCCGGAATCGCGCCGTGGAATTTTCCGGCCATGATCCCCCATGGCTGGATGGCCCCTCTTTGCATCGCCACGGGCAACACCATGGTCCTCAAGGCCGCCAGTTTCGTGCCCCAGTCGGCCATGCGCCTTCTGGAACTCTGGCGCGAGGCCGGTCTGCCCGACGGCGTCCTCAACATCGTGACCTGCAGCCGGAACGAGGCCGAGACGTTCCTGAAGCACCCCGACATCAAAGGGGTCTCCTTCGTCGGCTCCACACCCGTCGGCAAGCACATCTACGCCACGGCCGCGGCCCACGGCAAACGGGTTCAGGCCCTCACCGAGGCCAAAAACCATGCCCTGGTGATGCGGGACTGCAAACTCGAACGGACGGCCCGGGGGATCATCAACGCTTACTGCGGGTGCGCCGGCGCCCGGTGCATGGCCTGTCCGGTGGTCGTGGTGGAAAACGCCATCGCCGACGAGTTGATCGACCACCTCAAGAAATATGTGGCTGAATTGAAGTTGGGACCGGCATGGGATCCCAATACCGGCATGGGCCCCATCATGAACGCCGGGCATTTGAAGTTCATCACCGACTGGATCGAAAAAGGGATCGAGGAAGGCGCCGAGCTGATCGTCGACGGCCGGAATCCCGAACCCCCCAAGGGCTACGAAGGCGGCTTCTGGCTGGCGCCCTCCATCTTCGATAAGGTCACCGAGGAGATGAGCGTCGGTCATGAGGAGATTTTCGGTCCGGTCCTGTGCATCAAACGGGTGGAGTGTTTCGAAGAGGGGCTGGAGATCATGAACAACAGCCGGTTCGCCAACGGCTCGGTGATCTACACCCAGAACGGATACTATGCCCGCACCTTTGCCAAGGAAACCCACGGCGGCATGGTTGGCATCAACGTGGGCATTCCGGTGCCGCTGGGGATTTTCGGCTTCACCGGCCACAAGGAATCGTTCTTCGGCGACCTCCATGTCATGGGCCGCGACGGGATCTGTTTCTTCACCGAGTCCAAATGCGTCACCAACACCTGGTTCTCGGAAGATGAGGAAACCGGGAGCTGTAAAGTGGATACCTGGGACGGCACCATTTCTTCGATGCCGATCAAGGACAAATAACACCCCATCGCCATTCGACGGGTCCGGATCGGCTTCGGCCGTTCCGGACCCGTCCCGGCGACGGGCGGCATCCACCGCCATGAAAGAAATCGTTACCGATATCCAGAGCCTGGGCATCCGGGTCCCGGCCGACATCCACGGCCGCGGGGGCGGCGCCGGTCCGGCCGAAGGGCGGGCCTTTCTCATCGGTGATGTCCCGGTAACCGTTCCGATTTCCGCGCCGTATGTCGCCCGGTCTCCTTATAGTCTCCGGGCTTCCGGGGACGGGTTCGTCCTGCTGCGGGAAGACCGGGAGATCCTGCCTGTCGGCATCGTTCCGGAGCCGGGTTTCTATTCCGAGCGCGACGTGGACGGGATCCCGTTCGGGAAGATCGCCCTTCTCCACGGCGTGGACTGCCTCGCCACGACCGTTTTGCAGTCCTGCGTCAACTGGAAAACCGAACGGCAATGCCGGTTTTGCGGCGCGGGGGTCAGCCTGGAGACCGGCGGAACCATCGACAGGAAGACCCCCGGACAGCTGTCCCGCGCCGCCCGGAAAGCCATGGTTCAAGACGGCGTTTCCCATATGGTGCTGACCTCCGGCATCGGCGATCCGCCCGGCGACGAGATGCCGTATCTGGCCGAATGTACGCGGGCGATCAAAGACGCGGCTGAACTGCCGGTCCATGTGCAGTTCGCTCCGCCCCACGACTTCGCGCTGATGGACGGACTGAAAGATGCAGGGGCGGATACGGTGGGCATCCACATCGAAAGTTTTGACCCGGAGACCCTGGCCCGGACGGCGCCGGCCAAGGCGGCCATTGGGTTGGACCGGTATGAAGCCGCCTGGAAACGCGCGGTGGCGCTGTTCGGTCCCGGTCAGGTGAGCAGTTTTCTCATCGCGGGTCTCGGCGAGCCGCCGGCGTCCATCGTCCAGGGAAGCGAGGCTCTGGCCGACCTGGGGGTTTATCCTTTTGTAGTGCCGTTGCGGCCCGTTCCGGGCTCGGGGATGCAACATGCCATCCCCCCCGATCCCGAGATTATGAAGGACATCTACAGGGCTGTGGCCCGGATTCTGAGCCGAAAGGGCCTGTCGTCGAAGCGAAACCGCGCCGGCTGCGTCCGTTGCGGCGCCTGTTCCGCCCTTTCCCTCTACGAGACCCCGGCCGACCGCCTCATCTGCCACACGGCCCGAACCCAAACAGAACTGGCGGCGGCAATGGCAGTTCGACGCCGGGTTTTTATAGAAGAGCAGCAGCTTTTCCAGGATTCGGACGCCGACGACCACGACCCGTCGGCCGTCCATCTGGTGCTCAAATCCGGCCCCGATATCGTGGGGACCGTGCGCGCCTTCCGGGGCGAGTCGGGAAATGGCCACTGGATCGGGGGGCGGCTGGCGGTCTGCAAGGAATCCCGGTCCTTCGGAAGCGCCCGGCTGTTGGTGAAAGAAGCCATGAAGCGGGTGAAAAAGCTGGGCTGCACCCGGTTCACGGCCCAGGTCCAGGAGAAAAACGTTCCGTTTTTCACCAAGATCGGATGGCGGGCCGTGGGACCGCTGAATTCCCATCTGGGTCTCCCGCACAGGCTCATGGAAGCGGACCTGGACACGGCGCCTGACGAGTGCGCGGGATTGGCGCAACAGCATTTTACTGAGGAAAACCGGTGAGCAGGCAGTTGAACGGTATTATCGAGACAGTGCGCCGCTATGGCGGGGTAACCCGGAAAACGCCCATACGGGAAGTGGTGGAAGCCCTGCGATCAACCCAGGTTTACGGCCCCCACCTCCCGAATTTCGGAGACGATGCGGCGGCCATCCCCTGGGGCGACGGCTGCCTGCTGCTGGCGGCGGACGGCATGATGACGGGCCTGATCGCCAGCGAACCCTACGCGGCGGGCAAGGCGTCCGTGATGGTGACGGTGAACGACATCTTCGCCATGGGCGGCCGGCCCATCGGCATGGTGAACGTCATGGCCAGCGGAGACGACGAGCAGCGCCGCCTCATTGTGGCCGGCATTGAAAAGGGATGCCGGAAGCTCCGGGTGCCCATGATGGGGGGGCATCTTCACCCGGACGCGCCCGCCGATCACCCCGCCCTCAGCCTGGCCATCCTGGGATGGGCCACCCGGCTGTTGAGAAGCCATCTGGCGCAAGCCGGCGACGATCTCGTCCTGGCGGTCGATCTGTCCGGCCGGGCGGGGTGCCGGTCCGTGGTGAGCTGGGACGCCAATTCCGGAAAGACCCCCGAGGAATTGCGCCACCGGCTGGAGGCCCTTCCCCTGATCGCGGAAAACGGCCTGTCCCAGGCCGCCAAGGATGTGAGCAACGGCGGCATTTTGGGGACCCTGGCCATCATGATGGAGAACTCGGGGAAGGGGGCCGACGTCGATCTGGACGCCATTCCCCGGCCCGGTTCCCTCGATCTGTCGGACTGGCTCCTGTGCTTCCAGAGTTTCGGCTTCATACTGTCGGTTCCTCCCCCGAACACCCCCAACGTGTTGTCCCTGTTTTCAGAACGCGGCATCGACGCCGCCGTGGTGGGCCGTGTCCAGGGCGCGCCCACGGTCGACCTTCGTCTCGGCGGAGATTCGGGCGTTTTGTTCGATTTCAGGCGGGATGTCATCACCGGGATTAGCTGCGTCCCTTCCTGACGGCCGCCGACCATCGTGAAAATTTCCAGCGCCGTCCCGGTCATCGTCCTCCTGATCGTCTGGCAGATTCTCTGCGGCGCCGGGGTGATCCCGCCCTATAAGCTGCCATCGCCCTTACAGGTGGCGCTGGGGTTCCGGGACCTGCTGACCCTGGGAATGCCGCCGGGTCATCCTCTCCACTACCATATCCTCTACAGTCTCTGGCGGGTGTTCGCCGGATATGTCGCGGCCATGGCCGCGGCGATTCCCCTGGGGCTGGCCATGGGGTGGTCCCCCCGGCTTCGCCGCCTGCTGGACCCCATCCTTGAAATCATCCGCCCCATTCCCCCTCTGGCCTGGATTCCCATAGCCATTCTCTGGTTCGGCATCGGCATCAAGTCGGCGGCCTTCATTATTTTCCTGGGCGTCTTCTTTCCGATCCTCCTCAACACCATCGACGGCGTGCGCTCCATTGATCCGGTTCTCATCGAGGCGGCCCGTACGTTGAACGCCACCGACCGGGACGTGTTCCGGAAGGTGCTGATCCCGGGGGCGGTCCCGTCCATTTTCACCGGGATGCGCATCGGCGTCGGCATCGGATGGATGACCCTGGTAGCTGCGGAATTCACGGGGGTCCGGCAGGGGTATGGACTGGGATACATGATCATGACGGCCCGGGACATCCAGCGGGCCGACGAGATCGTGGCCGGAATGCTGGTCATCGGCCTTATCGGGCTGGCCATCGACGGCGGGCTGCGGTTTCTGGAAAAACGCCTGATCCGGTGGCGATGAATTCATGAGTCTCGAAATCTCTCACCTTTCCAAAACCCAGGAGGGCGACGCCGATCATCCGGCAGTCCGGATTTTCTCCGACATCACCTGTCGGGTTGACGCCGGCCGGTTTCTGTCCATCGTGGGCCCGAGCGGATGCGGGAAGACCACGTTGCTGCGGATCGTAGCGGGGCTGGAGCGGGCGTCCGGCGGCCGGGTCCTGCTGGACGGAGAAGCGGTGCGCGGCCGGGATCGCCGGATCGGCCTGGTGTTCCAGGAATTCGCCCTTTTCCCCTGGCGCACGGCCATCCGGAACATCGAGATGGGGCTGGAGATCGCGGGGGTCCCACCCGATGAACGGCGGGCCGCCGCCATGGAGTATATCCGGGCGTTCGATCTGGACGGATTTGCAAA
>JAABTM010000172.1 GCA_011389855.1 Desulfobacteraceae bacterium | reverse complement strand
CGGTCAGCAGACCGCCCTGATCGAACCCGATGTAGCCGGGAGGCGCGCCGATGAGCCGGGCCACGGCGTGCTTTTCCATGTATTCGCTCATGTCGAACCGGAGAAATTCCACGCCCAGGTTGGCCGCCACCTGGCGGGCCACCTCGGTCTTGCCCACGCCGGTGGGACCGGTGAAGAGGAACGATCCCACGGGACGCCCCGGCGTCCCCAGACCGGCCCGGGACCGCTTGATGGCCGTGGCCATGGAGTGGATGGCCTCGTCCTGGCCGAACACCACCCCCTGAAGGCTGTCCGCCAGATGCTCCAGCTTGGATTTGTCCGAGGTGGAGACGCTCTGGGTCGGGATCTTGGCCATCTTGGCCACGATCTTCTCGATGTCGGCCGGGTTGATGTTTTTCCGCCGGGAGGAGCCGGACAGCCGCACATAAGCGCCGGTCTCGTCGATGACGTCGATGGCCTTGTCGGGCAGATACCGGTCGTTGATGTATTTGGCCGACAGCTCGGCCGCCGCCTGCAGGGCCGGTTCGGTGTAGGACAGCCCGTGGTGCTCCTCGTAATAGATTTTCAGGCCCTTGAGGATCTGGAAGGTCTCCTCCACGGAGGGTTCGGGCACCTCGATCTTTTCGAACCGCCGGGAGAGGGCCCGGTCCTTTTCCAGGTTGTTCTGGTACTCTTCGTAGGTGGTGGAGCCGATGCACCGGACCTCGCCGGCGGTTAAAAAAGGCTTCATGATGTTGGACGCGTCCATGGACCCGCCGGACGTGGCCCCGGCCCCGACGATGGTGTGGATCTCGTCGATGAACAGGATGGCGTCCTTTTTCTTCTTCAGCGCCGACAGCACCCCTTTGAGGCGCTGTTCGAAATCGCCCCGGAACTTGGTGCCCGCCAGGAGCGCCCCCATGTCCAGGGAGTAGATCCGAACCTTTTCCAGGACGTCGGGCACTTGCCCGGCGTTGACCCGAAGGGCCAGGCCCTCGGCCAGGGCGGTCTTGCCCACCCCCGGTTCGCCCACGAAGACCGGGTTGTGCTTCCGGCGGCGGCACAGCACCTGGACGGTCCGCTCCAGCTCCAGCTCCCGGCCGATGACCGGGTCGAGTTTTCCCTGGGCCGCCCGCCCCACCAGGTCCACCGTGAAAGCCTTCAACGGATCGACCTTCTTTTTTTTCTGCTCCTGTCCGCCGCCGATCTTGGCCGGGTCTTCGGCCGGCTCCCGAAGACCGTCGCGAGAGACATGATGGGAGATGAAGTTGAGGACGTCCAGCCGCGTGATCCCCTCCATGCTCAGGAAATAGACGGCGTGGGATTCCTTTTCCAAAAAGAGGGATGCGAGGATGTCCCCCACGTCCACTTCGGTCTTCTCGGCCGACCGGGCATGGTTGACGGCCCGCTGGATCACCCGTTGAAACCCGGTGGTCTGCTGAAAGACGTATTCCCGCCCATCGGGCACGGCTTCCATCCGGTCCCTGAAAAAAATATCCAGGGCGCTTTTGAGATTGTCCACGCTGCCGCCGCAACTCTCGATGATTTCACCGCCCAGGTCGTCGTGCAATATGGCGAACAACATATGTTCAAGGCAGACATGGTCGTGCCGCCTTCTTTTGGCCTCTTTTACCGCAAAACTCAGCGTCGCGGTCAGTTCCTTGCTGATCATGACTTATTCTTCCTCCATGGTGCATTTGAGTGGATGCCCGTTTTCCCGGGCCAGGGCCTCTACGGTGCTAACTTTCGTTTCCGCCACATCGTAGGTGTAAACCCCGCAGACGCCGATCCCTATTTGGTGGACATTGAGCATAATCCGCGTGGCGTCTTCCACCGACTTGTTGAAGACATACATGAGGACTTCCACGACGAATTCCATGGTGGTGTAATCATCGTTGTGAAGGAGCACCCTGTACATGGGCGGCTCTTCCACCTCCTCTTCGGTCTCTGTGAGAACCTCCTCTTCCAGATCGGGTTTTTCGATACGCATACCGGGTTATTCCTCATCACTCACTTGCCGCAGCATTTCTTGTATTTTTTTCCGCTTCCGCAGGGGCACGGCGCGTTCCGGCCGACCTTCTCCGCGGCGCGTTTGACCGGTTTTTTCCTCGACGGGCTCTCGCCGCCGGAAAAAAACATGGGCTGCTCCTTTGGCCGGCTCATAGCCTCCATCTCGTCGGGATGGGCGATCTGAACCCGGAACAGTACCTCCACAGTCTCTTCCTTAATCCGCTCGATTGTGTTCTGGAACATTTCGAACCCCTCTTTTTTATACACGACAAGGGGGTGCTGCTGAGCGTAACCCCGCAGACCGATCCCCTCCTTGAGGTGGTCCATGTTCAACAGGTGATCTTTCCAGAGGCTGTCCACGGTGCGGAGCATTAATTCCTGTTCGATTTTTCGGAATAAATCCGACCCGAATTCCGCTTCCTTGGCATGATAAACCGCCAGGACCGAATCGGCGATGTATTGGCCGAGCCCCTCGGGCGTCATGTGCTCCAGGGCGTCTTCGCCCAAATCCAGACTGAAATTGAACCGCTTTAAGACCATCTCTTTCAGGCCCTTGAGGTCCCATTCCAAGGGCGGCACACCCTGCTCGGCGAACCCTTCGGCGATTTCGTCGGCCTTGTCGCCGATGATCGCCTCGATCTCGCTCTTGAGATCGCCGCCCTTCAGGATCTCCCGCCGCTGGGCGTAGATGACCTCCCGCTGCTGGTTCATGACGTCGTCGTATTCCAGAAGGTGTTTCCGGATGTCGAAGTTGTGGCCCTCCACCTTGGCCTGGGCGTTTTCGATCTGCTTGCTGATGAGCCGGTTTTCGATGGGCTCGCCTTCTTCCATGCCCACCATGTCCATGAATCCGGCGATCCGCTCGCCGCCGAAGATCCGGAGCAGGTCGTCCTCCAGGGCCATATAGAACCGGGAGGAACCGGGATCCCCCTGCCGACCGGCCCGCCCCCGAAGCTGGTTGTCGATGCGCCGGCTCTCGTGGCGTTCCGTACCGAGGATGTGGAGGCCACCCAGGTCGGTGACCCCTTCCCCCAGCACGATGTCGGTGCCGCGCCCGGCCATGTTGGTGGAGATGGTCACCGATCCGCGCTGACCCGCCTGGGAGACGATCTCGGCTTCTTTCTCATGGTTCTTGGCGTTGAGCACCTCGTGGGGAATCCCCCGTTTTTTGAGCCGCTTGGCCAAATCCTCGGAGACGTCGATGGAGATGGTGCCCACCAGTACCGGCTGTCCGCGTGTGTACAGCTCCTGGATCTCGTCGAGCACGGCCTCGTATTTTTCCCGCTTGGTCTTGTAGATCATGTCGGGATGATCCACGCGGACCATGGGCTTGTTGGTGGGGATCACCGCCACATCCAAATCGTAGATCTTTTTGAACTCGGCCGCTTCGGTGTCCGCCGTGCCGGTCATGCCGGCCAGCTTGTCGTACATCCGGAAGTAGTTCTGGAAGGTAATCGTTGCAAGGGTCTGATTTTCGTTTTCGATCTTGACCCCTTCCTTGGCCTCGAGGGCCTGGTGAAGCCCCTCGCTGTACCGGCGGCCCGGCATGAGCCGGCCGGTGAACTCGTCCACGATGATGACCTCGCCGTTCTTTACGATATAGTCGACGTCCCGTTTGAAGAGGTTGTGGGCCTTCAGCCCCTGGTTGACATGGTGGAGCAGCTCGATGTTCTTGGGATCGTAGAGATTCTCGACATTGAGAAGACTCTCGGCCTTGGCGATGCCGTCTTCGTTGATCAGGACCGACCGGGCCTTTTCGTCAACGGTGAAGTCCACTTCCCGCTTGAGCCTGGGGATGATCTGGTTGACCTGGTAGTACATGTCGGTGGATTTCTCCGCCGGCCCGGAGATGATGAGGGGGGTCCGGGCTTCGTCGATAAGGATGGAGTCCACCTCGTCCACGATGGCGAAGTGGAGATCCCGCTGAACCAGTTGCGACGCCTCGAATTTCATGTTGTCCCGCAGGTAGTCGAAGCCGAACTCGTTGTTGGTGCCGTAGGTGATGTCCGCCCCGTAGCCCTCCAGCCGCTGTTCGTCGGTCAGCCCGTGGAGAATGGTTCCCACGGAAAGCCCCAGGAACCGGTAGATCCGGCCCATCCATTCGGTGTCGCGCTGGGCCAGGTAGTCGTTGACGGTGATGATGTGGACGCCTTTGCCGGTGAGGGCGTTGAGGTAGGCCGGCAGGGTGGAGACCAGGGTCTTGCCTTCGCCGGTCTTCATTTCAGCGATCTTTCCCTTGTGGAGCACGATGCCGCCGATGAGCTGGACATCGAAATGGCGCATGCCCAAGGCGCGCACCGAGGCCTCCCGAACCGTGGCGAATGCCTCGGGCAGGAGATCGTCCAGGGATTCCCCATTGCCGTACCGTTCTTTCAAGCTGCCGGTCTGCCCCTTCAGCTCGGCGTCGCTCAGGGCCTGGATGTCGGGCTCCAGGGCGTTGATCCTTTCCACCAGCGGATGGAGCCGTTTGAGTTCCCGTTCGTTCTTGCTTCCAAAAACTTTGGTTAAGAAGTCGAATATCATCTATGCAGTGTTTCCTCCGGGTTGTTTGGCGCGTTTCGGGCCTACTATACCACAGGTAATTTAAGATTGTCGAAGGGTTTGTAAAGTGTGGAAGGGGGTGAAAGCCGGTTCGGGAAGGGCTGGGGCGCTTGCGGCGATCAGTTGAGGATGTGGTCTCGTGGATTGACGGGCGCCCCGTTGATCCGGACTTCGTAGTGGACGTGGGGGCCGGTGCTGCGGCCCGAGCTGCCCATCTGGGCCACGACATCCCCGCGCTTCACGGACTCGCCCTGTTTTTTGAGGGCTTTGTCGATGTGGGCGTACCGGGTCACCAGACCGTGGCCATGGTTGATGACGATCATCTTGCCGAGGGGGCCTTTTTCCCCTACGAACGTCACCGTGCCGTCGGCCGTGGCGAGGATCGGGGTCCCCTTGTGGTTGGCGATGTCCAGGCCGCCGTGAAATTCCGGCAACCCGGTGAAGGGGCTTTCCCGGCTGCCGAAGCCGGAGCTGAAGATCCCGTCCGCTGGCCGGATGGACGGCTTGCAGGCCAGGAGGTTTTTCCGGGACTTCACCCCCTGGATGAGATCATCGAACGCCGTGGCCTGATCTCTGGAGGCCATTTCCAGGCCGGCCATCTGATCGTGCATCTCCCGCACCAGCCCGGCGTGCTTCCGGGAGAGGGCCGCGGCGGCCTCCAGGTCCTCGGGGAGGGGCCCGCCGATCCCCGGAAGACCACCATCCCTGTCGTCTGTCTGGAGCCCTGCGGCGACGCGGATCTGTCGCTCGAACTCGCCCAGAGTTAGGAGTCGGGATTTCAGCGCGTTGATTTCCTTGGCGAAATTCTGGATCTGCTGCCGCTGGAGGGCCAGTTCATCGTCCCGAACGTTGAGCCGGGCCTGGAGGCGGTGCGTCCGGAGGGACGTCGTTTTAAGATGGTAATAATCGTAGACCCCGACCGAGAGGGCGGCAAGGATCGCCAGAGAGAAAAGGGCAATGGCGGCGATCAGGGATCCGGGCGCGGTGACGATTCTGGGCGGCGCGCCCTTGGCGCTCAACATGTAGAATGTGATGCGGTCTCCCATTTTCAACACGTCCTTTCCTTTGGAGAGCCTGGCAACGGACAAACGCGGTTCGCCGCAACCGCCGGCGCCGCGGGCGGCGCCGGCGGTTGAGACAAAGGTTGCGATTACTGGATGCCCAGCTTGTACTTCAAAGATTTGAGGGTGTTTTTCATCAGCATGGTGATGGTCATGGGGCCGACGCCGCCCGGGACCGGGGTGATGGAACCGGCGATCTCTTTGGCCTTGTCGAAGTCCACGTCGCCCTTGAGGATGGCCACGGTCTTGCCGGTTTTTTCGCTGACCTTCTCGCCGACCCGGTTGACGCCGACGTCGATGACGCACGCGCCCGGCTTGATCCACTCGGGTTTGACCAGGTCCGGCACGCCGGCGGCCACGATGAGGATGTCCGCGCGCTTGCAGTGGGCGGCCAGATCCTTGGTGCGGGTGTGGACCACGGTGACGGTGGCATTGGCGCCCGGTCCCTTCTGGAACATCATGTTGGCGATGGGCTTGCCCACGATGTTGGAACGGCCGACCACGACCACCTCGGCGCCGCTGGTCTCGACGCCCGCCCGGATGATCATCTCCTGGATGCCGGCCGGGGTGCAGGGCGGAAACTTGACTTCGTCGCCCCCGATCATCAGGCGGCCCACGTTGACCGGGTGGAAGCCGTCCACATCCTTGTCGGGGTCGATGGCGTTGAGAACCTTCTTCTCATCCACATGCTTGGGCAGGGGCAGCTGAACCAGGATGCCGTGGATGGAGTCGTCCTTGTTGTATTTGTCGATCAGCGCGAGGAGGTCTTCCTCGGAAAGGTCGACGGGCTGGGAATCCTGAATCTCGTTGAACCCCAGGCGATGGGCGGTCTTGATCTTGAGGGTCACATACGACATGGATGCGGGATTCTCCCCCACCAGGATGGTCACCAGACCGGGAACGACTCCGTGCTTCTCTTTGATATCCTTGACTTCCGAGGCGACTTCCTCGAGGATCTCCTCCCGGATCTCCGTTCCCTTGATGAGCTTTGCTGTCATGTTCTTTCTCCTTTCATAATGAATGGTATTTGGGACGGCCATAAGACGACCGTCTGATTCCCGCCTTTAAATCGATATTTCTTAATTGAATCCGCGCCGATTGTCAAGCATCCAGCCGGCCTGTCGCCCGAATAGTTTTCAAACCGGGTGCTAGACCGGAAACGGAACCCGCCGGAGTCCGGCGGTCTCGGCGCATCCCATCATCAGGTTCATGTTCTGGACAGCCTGCCCGGCGGCCCCCTTGACCAGGTTGTCGATGGCCGAGATCAGCACCAGCCGTCCGGCGGCCGCATCCACCCGGAACCCGATGTCGCAGTAGTTGGTGGACCGGACGTGGCGGGTTTCCGGCAGCCGGTCCCTGTCGCACAGGCGAACGAAGGGGGCGTCGGCGTAGGCGTCGGACAGACAGTCCCGGATCTTCCCCTCGTCCGCGCCCCCGGTCAGCGCGGCATAGGTGGTGGCCAGCATCCCCCGGCTCATGGGAACCAGATGGGGGACGAAGGTGAGATGGACCGGTTCCCCCGCCGCCCGACTCAGGACCTCGTCGATCTCCGGGTTGTGGCGGTGGGCCGTCACTTTGTAGGCTTTGAAGGATTCCGTCACTTCGGAATATAGGATCCCCACCGCCGGGGAGCGCCCCGCCCCGCTGACGCCGGATTTGGCGTCGGACACGAGGCTCCGGCGATCCACCAGACCGGCTTTGACCAGGGGAATCAGGGGCAGCAGGATGCAGGTGGGGTAGCATCCGGGATTGCCCACGAGGTCCGCCCCCCGGACGGCGTCGCCGTAGACCTCCGACAGGCCGTAGACCGCCCGGTCCAGCAGATCCCGGGCCGTATGTGGCTGGTAGTGGCGCTCGTAGGCCTCCACCGACCGGAACCGGAAGTCCGCCGACAGATCCACCACTTTTTTTCCCTTTTCGAGCAATTCCGGGACCAGTTCCATAGGCAGCTTGTGGGGCAGGGCCATGAAGACCACGTCGGCGGCGTCGGCCACCCGTTTCGGGTCGTAGGCTTCGCAGACAAGGTCCACATGGCCCGTCAGGGCGGGATAGACCGATGAGAACGGTTTCCCCGCATATTGCCGGGAGGTCAGCATCGAGAGGGATACTTCGGGATGGTCCGCCAGTATCCGAACCGTTTCAGCCCCGGCATAGCCGGTGGCGCCGATGACCGCCGCGCGCATCATGATCCCTCCTCCGCCAGCCCCCGCATCAGGGCCAGCACGTTTTCGCCCAGCACATTGTGGTTGTAGCCCCCCTCCAGGATGGCGAAACAGCCGCCGCCGTTGCGCCGGGCGGTCCGTCTGACGACCCGGCCGATCTCCCGGTAGTCCTCGGTGGCCATCAACCCGCCCCAGTCGGCCCGATGGTTGTCGAACCCGGCGGAAACGCCTATGATGTCCGCCTCGCAGGTTTCCATCTCCCGGGCCACCTCGGCCAGGTAGGCATTTCGCTCATAGGCGCCGGGGTTGTAGACCGTGACGCCTTCACGCCGGGCCAGGGTGTCGACATTGCCGTCCCCGTAATGGAGGTCGATGTCCAGCACATAGGCGGTCCGGATCTGTCCGGCCCGCCGCAGGGAGGTCAGGGCCACGGCCATGTTGTTGAAATAACAAAATCCCCAGGACGATTTGGCGGAGGCGTGGTGGCCCGGCGGCCGGATCAACCCGAAGGCGGGTTCCTCCAAACCGATTTCAGCGGCCCCGACCGCCCCGCCGGCGGCCAGGGCCGATATATCGTAGAGGCCCCGGCGGCGGACCGACGCGATGTGGTCGTCCGAATGAACCGCGGCGATGGCCTCTTCGGCCGCGGGTTTGGCATCGATGAACGTGGCATGGGGTTCGACGACCCCGACGACGGCCTCCATCCGGCCGGCCGCCGCCGCCGGATCTGAGGTATAGACGTCATAAAATGCTTCGTGGAAAACGACCTTCATTGTTCTCTCTCTCCCGGTGGGGGACTTTTCCCGATATTTCAGCGGTTTTCAAATTTTGAATTTTTTCACGTCTTCCAGCAGGGCGGACGACATCCTGGCCAGCTCCCCGGACGCCTCGCGGGTCTGTTTGGCCGCGGCCGCCGTCTGTCGGGCTTCGGCCCGGATGTCCCGGATGCCGGCCAGAATCTCCTCCGACTGACCGGCGGCTTGTCCCGACGCGCCGGCGATGTCCCTGACGCTGTCGGCCATCCGGTCCACCTGCCGGGAGACCTCCGTGGCGGTTCGGGCCATCTCTTCCGTGGACCGGGCGATATCCGCCACCAGATCGGACGCCTCGGCGGCCAGGTCGGAGACCTCCCGGGTCATCCTGGCGTTGCCGGCCACCCGGCCGGCGATCTCGTCGGCCGAATCGGTCTGCTCCCGCACCGTCAACGCGATCCGGCCGTTGATGTCGACGATCTCGCCGATGATGGTCCCGATGGCCTCGATGCCCGCCACCACGCCCGAGATGGACTCCTGGATGCCTTCCACCTGGCCGGCGATCACCCCGGTGGCGTCGGCGGACTGGCGGGCCAGCCCCTTGACCTCCCCGGCCACCACCGCGAACCCTTTGCCGGCCTCCCCGGCGCCGGCCGCCTCGATGGCCGCGTTCAGGGCCAGGAGGTTGGTCTGGTCGGCGATCTCCTTGATGAGGCCCACCACCCGGCCGATCTGGCGGGAAGAGTCGGAAAGCGTCTCCATGCGCGCGCCGATCTCCTCGCCCCGCCGGCTCGCCTCCTGGGAGATGAGGCTGGCCTTGGCCGTGTGGTCCGCCACCTCCCCCAGGGATGCGGACATGCCCGTCACCTCGGTCGCCGCGTTCTCCACGTTGACCGACATCCGTTCGCCGGCCTCCGCCATGTGGCGGACCTTTTCGGCGGTCCGTCCGGCCAGGTCCGAAACGGACCGGAAACTGCCGGACATCTCTTCGGTCATGCCGGCGATGTCCATGACCGATCCGTTGGCGCCGTCCGCCGCCGAGGCCACCCGGGCCACGGCCTGGGAGATCCGCTCCCCCGCGGCGACCGCGGTTTCGGCTTTATCGTCCATCCGGCGGGCCGAGTCGTCCATGTCGCCGGAAATGGCCGAGAGTTCCTCGGAGGCGCCGGACAGGGACAGCGTGGCGTCGGAAATCCGGCGCAGGGTCCCGCCCAATTTGTCCACGGCGCCGCTCAGGTGATCGGCCATGACGCCGATTTCGTCCCGCCGCTCCAACTGAAGGCCGGTGCGGAGATCCCCCCGACCGATCCGCTCGGCGAACCCCACGATGCGATCGATGGGCCGCTGCACCATGGTCCGCATCAGGTAAAAGAGGGCGACGCCGGCGGCCAGAAAAAGGCCCACGGCCACCACGAGATGGTACCCCATGGCCCGGGCGAGTTCCCGGCGCATGCCTTCCAGGGGGCTGATGATCTCGAAGGCGCCGTGGATCTCCCCCGCTTTCCACCCTTCTTTCCGGAAACCCAGGGGATCCGGCTCGCCTTTGGGAAATCCGTGACAAGCCAGGCAGTCGGCGGTGAGCCGAATGGCCCTGAAAAACCGGATGGCGTCGATGTCGCGCCGGCGTCCCCCTTCCGTCCCGTTTTCGGTTTCGACGCCCGTGTGGATGATCCCGATCTCCCCCTGCTCCCGGGCCGCCGTCTTGTCCGGCGGGTAGACGATCTCGCCGCCGGCGGATTCGATGGCGGAAAGGGACCCGCGGCCCTCCAGGTAATCGACCACCGCGCTCTCCAGACCCGGCCTGGGGGCGTTTTTCGGATTGCGGGGCTGGGTCCGGGGCGTCCGGAAAGCGTACCCCAGTTCGTCGGCTTTGGCCTGGGCCATGGTCCAGGCCGCCACCACGGGGATGGTCCGGTAGATTTTGGCCTCCCGAAACGAAACATCGGTCCGGGCCGTATTCCGGGCCCCCTGGATCAGGGCCTCCCAATCGAAAAGAGCCCGGGCATGGAGATCGCTCATGTACCGCCGCACCTCCTCACAGAAGACGGTCAGGGCCCTGGACCGCTGGACCGCTTTGGAAATGTGCGTTTTCTTTAGGCTTGCGATCTGATGGGGAACCACGAAGGCGAAAATCATGATGATGATAACCGCCGCCGCCAGGATCACTCGGGTGCTCGTTCGACGAATTTTCATATGTTTCAAACCGGTTACTTGCCCAATTCACCTATTGACGATCCTCTTCCCAATTACGCGAGAAAAGAGGGCGATGCAAGGCAATTTTTCCGAAAACCGGAGAAAGGGAACTAATCGCTTGAGATCGGAAATAATTTGTCATACAATTGGGCCTGTTTTGTAAAGGCCGATTTACCGCCGCATCGGCCCCATAACCGCCTGATGAAAGGACGCCGCTGAATGACATCGTTGCCCCTTTGCCGCCTGTTGCTCATCGTATGTCTGCTGTTCTCCCCGACCGTGCTGACCCTGGGATGCGGCGGAGATGACGGGTCGTCGGACCCTTCGCCGGACCCTTCATCGGACGAGCCGGTCAGAGCCGTCGACGTGGCCCGTTCGCCGCTGGACCGGAACCTGTCCCCCGGCGCCGGCGCCGCCGATCTGGAAGCCCTGGCGGCCGGAAACGCCGATTTCGCCGTCGATCTCCTGGGCATGCTCGGCGGTGGGGACCGAAATC
>JAABTM010000014.1 GCA_011389855.1 Desulfobacteraceae bacterium | reverse complement strand
GGCCCTCCTTTCTCCCCAGGCGGTGGGACCACTTGAAACGCGAGGCGGCCGCCGCCCGCCGGACGGTCCCGGAACCGATGGTATTCGCATCCGACATCTCGGCGCGCTCGTGTCATCTGCTGGAGGGGACGGTCCGCCGGCATGGGCTGTCCGACGTCCTCCAGGTCGGCCATGGGGATTTTTTCGGATTCGTCCCCAAAAAGATGACCTCGAAGAAGGGGACCGTGGCCCTCAATCCCCCCTATGGCCGCCGCCTGGGCGGGGTCGGCGAGAGCGATGCGCTGTTCCGGGAGATCCGCGCCAAGCTCGGCGCCGACTACCGGGGATGGCGGCTGGTCCTCATCGCTCCCAGGGACGAGCTGGTCAGGGAGGTCCCGTTCTCCGGCAATGTCCTGCCCTTTCGGCACGGGGGTGGGCGGCGGCTTCTGGTGACGGGTCGCATTATTTAAGGTCGCCTCCGTTGCTTTTGTCTTGACATGTCTTAGTGAAATATATATCAATATCTTTTTATTTGGTTGACGCCAACCGTTTTAACGCCAAGGAGGCCGATCCATGGGCAAACACACAATAACCTTTCTTCCCCACAACAAAAAAATCGAGGTTCCGTCGGACGAGGTCCTCCTCCGGGCCGCCATGGAGGCGGGGGTCCACATCAACGCCTCCTGCGGCGGGGAGGGGGTGTGCGGCAAATGTCGGGTGATCATCGAAGAAGGGGAGGTGGCGGACGGCGTCACCGAAAAGCTGAAAAAAACGGACCGGGAGAAGGGCTGCCGCCTGGCCTGCCGGTCCAGAGTGACCGGCGACGCGACGGTTCGGATTCCCGTGGAATCGGACGTGGACCCCAGCGTCCTCACCACCAACATTCCGCCCCGGCAGACGGCCCGAATCCAGCAGATGGATTTCGAACAGCTCAAGAAGAAAGGTCTGTTCATCCCGCCGGTGGAGAAGCAGTATATCGAACTGCCCGAACCCACGGTTCAGGACAATTTGGCCGACACCACCCGTTTGGTCAGTTATTTGAAGCTCAACCACGACGAGCACCGGCTGGTGGTGCGGCTGCCGGTGATCCGGAAATTGCCCGACGCGCTGCGGGAGGAAGGATTCGGCATCACCGCCACCATCGCCCGGCCGGTCCACGAAGGGCGGAAATCCCACATCATCAACGTGGAGCCCGGAGACACCACCGACCACAACTACGCCATCGCCGTGGACATCGGCACCACCACCATCTACGGCCAGCTCCTCGATCTGGTGTCGGGGGAGGTGCTGGCCGAGCACGGGGAATTCAACGGCCAGATCAGCTACGGCGAGGACGTCATCTCCCGGATCGTCTATGCTGAAAAGGGGAGCGGCCTCCAGAAACTCCACGAGGTGGTGATCAAGACCATCAACGACGTGGTGAGCAAGGTGGTCCGGAAGGCGTCGGTGGACTGCGACGAAATTTCCTCCATCACCCTGGCCGGCAACACCACCATGACCCAGCTCCTTTTGAAGGTCAATCCCCGGTATCTGCGGCGGTCCCCTTACGTGCCGGCCTCCACCATCTACCCGCCCATCAACGCCGCGGCCCTGGGCATCGATCTGGGGGACCATGTCACGGCCCTTGTCTATCCGGCGATCTCCAGCTACGTGGGGGGCGACATCGTGGCCGGGGTCATGGGGTCGAACATGTACCGGACCGAAGCGCTCACCCTCTACCTCGACATCGGCACCAACGCCGAAGTGGTCATCGGCAACAAGGACTGGCTCGCCTGCGCCGCCTGTTCGGCCGGACCCGCCTTCGAGGGCGGGGGCATCCAGTTCGGCATGAGGGCCGCCAAGGGCGCTATCCAGGATTTTTCCCTGGACCCGATCAGCCTGGAGCCGATGCTGGTGACCATCGGCGGCGTCCGCCCCAAGGGGATCGCCGGTTCCGGGCTGATCACCATCGCCGCCGTCATGTTCGAAATGGGCGTCGTCGACAGCCAGGGCAAGTTCAACCGGGATCTGGAGACGGATCGCATCCGGGAGAGCGAGGGGATCGGCGAGTACGTGCTGGTCTGGGAGGAAAACGCCGGCATCGACCGGGACATCGTGATCACTGAGGTTGACTTCGACAACCTCATCCGGGCCAAGGGGTCCATCTATTCCGGATGCCAGACCCTCCTGGAGGAGGTGGGGCTGACGGTCGGGGACGTGGAACACATCATCCTGGCCGGCGGGTTCGGCTCCTACATCGATCTGGAAAAGGCCATGGCCATCGGTCTCCTGCCCGAGACGGACCCGGACAAGGTGACCTACATCGGCAACGGGTCGCTCATGGGGTGCAAGATGAGTTCCCTGTCCAACCACATCCGCCGGGACGTGGTGGACGTGACCCGGAAAATGACCTCCTTCGAGTTGTCGGAAACCGGCTCTTATATGGACCATTACGTGGCGGCGTTGTTTCTGCCCCACACCGACATCGGCCTCTTTCCGCGCCTCAAATCCCGGATGGACGCCCGGAAAGCCGGGGCTGAACCGGATTAAGAAATTTTATTCGATTCATCTATTGACAAAAACTTCCGCTCATAATAATTCAGAAATCTTTGTAAAAGTGGACGGATAGGCTTTTCTTCGATAAAAAATTCCAACTGATGTCAAAAAATATCGAAAGGAGGGATAGGGGAACTTTCGGAACACACCTCAACTGTAAACCTTTATTATAAGGAGGATGTAAATTGGGCTTAGACATTTATAAAGAATCCTATGCCGGCGGCATCAAGGAGATCACCCTGGGAAAAGGCGATAACGCCGTCACCGTAGGCGGCGAGAGCTGCTATCCTTTCTATGGGTTCGAAGGCGACATGCCCAAAAAGCCCAGAATCGCCATGGAGGTCTGGGACATGGAGCCGGAGGACTGGCCGGAGGCCGCCGCGGCCCCCTTCAAGGATGTCATTTCCGATCCGGCCGCCTGGGCGAAAAGATGCGTGGACGAGTACGGGGCCAATCTGATCGTCCTCCAGCTCAAGAGCACCGACCCCAACGGCAAGAACAGCGGGCCCGACGAGGCTTCCGCGACGGTCAAAAAGGTGCTGGAGGCCATCAACGTGCCGCTGATCGTCTGGGGCACGGCCAATGTGCAGAAAGACGAAGAAGTCCTCAAGAAGATCGCCGAAGACTGCCAGGGCAAGAACCTGACCCTGGGGCCGGTGGAGGACAAGAACCACAAAGGCATCGGCGCGGCGGCCATGGGTTACGGCCACACGGTCATCTCTTCTTCCCCCATCGACGTGAACCTGGCCAAGCAGGTCAACATCCTGCTGGAAAACCTGGGCGTGCCCATGGACAAGGTCCTCATCGATCCCACCACCGGCGGCCTGGGGTACGGCATGGAATACTCCTTTTCCGTCATGGAGCGGATCCGCATGGCCGCCATGTCCCAGGGCGACGAAAAACTCCAGATGCCCCTCGTCAACAACCTGGGCAACGAGGTCTGGAAGTGCAAGGAAGCCAAGATGGGCACGGAAGAGCCCACCATCGGCGATCCGGAACGACGCGCCATCCTGATGGAAGCGGTCGGCGCTGTGACCTATCTCCTGGCCGGTTCGGACATCCTGATCCTGCGGCACCCTGAAACGGTGCGGCTGGTCAAGGCATTTATCGCGCTGATGATGGACGGCGGCGACGCCAAAGGCATCAAGGCCATCGAAAAGAAGCTCGACGATGTGGACCTCGACCTGGCCTCCGCGGCCCCCGAGCCCGATCTGACCATCGCGGAGGAAAAGGGCAAGCCGGCCCCGGCGAAAAAAGCCGCTCCGGCCAAGAAGGAAGAAGCCAAGCCAGCGGCGGCGCCCAAGGCGGAAGCCCCCAAGAAGGAAGAGAAGCCGGCGCCCAAGGCGGAAGCCAAACCCGAGCCAAAGCCGGAGGTAGATGCCGCGGCCCGGAAGGCGGCGGACGAAGCCAAGGCGAAAGCGGACGCCGAAGCCAAGGCCAAGGCGGATGCGGATGCCAAGGCGAAAGCCGAGGCCGACGCCAAGGCGAAGGCGGAAACCGACGCCAAGGCCAAAAAGGATGCCGAGGAAAAGGCGAAGAAAGATGCCGAGGAGAAGGAACACGCCGCGGCCGCCAAGCGCGAGGCCGACGAAGAAGCCATCCGCCAGAAACGGGCCGCCGAGCGCGAAAAGCGCGACGGGCAACGGCGGACAGCCGCCGGCGCGGAAGTGCCCAAGACGGTAGCCGCCGAGCAGAAGTCTCACCTGGACAAGATATTGGACCAGTTGGACCGCATCCACAGAAGATAGGCGGGCAAAAACCTGTTTACGTTAAAAAACCATGCGTTTATAAGCGCCACTATTTTACCGATACAATCATGAGGAGGAACCTCTAATGGCAGAAGTCAAAAAGGCCAAGGCCGAAAAAGAAGCCAAGGTGGCCGATCCCGTCGCCGCGTCCATCGATCCGGCGACCCAGCAGATGCTCAGAAGAGCCCAGGAACTCGGCATCGATACCGTCTGGGATCGGGCCGTCACCATGAAGCAGTGCAACATCGGGTTGCAGGGAATCTGCTGTAAGAACTGCGCCATGGGCCCCTGCCGCCTGCCGCTGCCCAAGGGCGGGATCGAGGGCGAGGACACCCGCAAGGGCCTGTGCGGCGCCACCCCCAACACCATCGCCGCCCGGAACTTCATCCGGATGATCGCCGGCGGCGCCGCGGCTCACTCCGACCATGGCCGGAGCGTGGCCGAAGTGTTTCTTTCCGTGGCCCGGAAGGAGACCGAAGATTACAAGATCAAGGATCCCCAGAAGCTGATGGCCATGGCGCCCCATCTGGGCGTGGAAACCACCGTCGAGGTGGACGGCGAGACCAAGGATCGCGATCTGGATGAAATCGCCCTGGAAGTGGCCGAGAAAGCCATGGCCGAATGGGGCAAACCGGACGGCGAACTCGAGTATCTGAAGCGCGCCCCGAAGCCGCTGTATGAAAAATGGGTCAAAGCCGGCGTCCGGCCCCGCAACATCGACCGGGAAATCGTCGAGATCATGCACCGGACCCACATGGGCGTCGACCAGGATTACAAAAACCTGATCAAGCAGGGGACCCGGGCGGCGCTGGCCGACGGCTGGGGCGGCTCGATGCTGGCCACCGACCTCCAGGACGTGATGTTCGGCACCCCGTATCCCCTCCAGTCCGAGGCCAACCTCGGCATCATGAAGGAAGACCACGTCAACATCATCGTCCACGGTCACGAGCCGGTCCTTTCCGAGATGATCGTGGCGGCCGCGGCCTCAAAGGAGATGATCGACTACGCCAAAACCAAGGGCGCCAAGGGCATCCAGTTGGGCGGCATCTGCTGCACGGCCAACGAAATCCTCCAGCGCCACGGCGTGCCGCCGGCGGGCACCTTCCTGCAGCAGGAACTGGCCATCATCACCGGCGCCTGCGACGCCATGGTGGTGGACGTCCAGTGCGTGTTCCAGAACCTGGCCAACGTGGCCAAGTGCTTCCACACCAAACTGATCACCACCCATCCCATCGCCCGGATGGAGCAAAACAACGTCGAGCACATCGAGTTCGACGAGCACCACGCCATGGACGACGCCAAGCGGATCGTCAAAATGGCCATCGACAACTTCACCAACCGCGGCGCCGAGGTGATGATCCCCCGCCAGAAGGCGACCCAGATCGCCGGTTTCGGCGTGGAGTCGATCCAGTACCACCTGGGCGGCACCTTCCGGGGCAACTACTTCACCTTGAACGACAACATCATCAACGGCCGGATCCGGGGCATCGGCGGCGTGGTGGGCTGCAACAACGCCCGGACCCGCCACAACGAGGCCCACATCGCCGTGGTCAAGGAGCTGATCAAAAACGACGTGATCGTGCTCACCACCGGCTGCAACGGCATCGCCTGCGCCATGGAAGGTCTCCTGACCCCCGAAACCGCCGGCGTCTACTGCGGCCCCGGCCTGGCCGAGGTCTGCGAAACCGTGGGCATTCCGCCGGTCCTCCATATGGGGTCCTGCGTGGACAACAGCCGGATTCTGCTGGCGGCCACCGAAGTGGTCAATGCCGGCGGCCTGGGCAAAGACATCAGCGATCTGCCCGCCGCAGGTTCCGCCCCCGAGTGGATGAGCGAAAAGGCCATCTCCATCGGCCAGTATTTCGTCGCCTCGGGCGTCTACACGGTCTTCGGCGTCGGCCTGCCCGTGCAGGGCGCGCCGGTCTTCCAGGACTACCTCTTCAATGAACTGGAGAATGTGTACGGCGGGAAATGGGATCTGGTGGTCGACCCCATCGAGCACGCCCAGGCCATGATCGCCCATATCGACAAGAAGCGCAAAGCCCTGGGCATCGACAAGGCCCGGGAGCGCGTCCTCATGGACATGGCCGACCGGATGAAGCTGGAATCGGCGTAAGATCCGAACCATGATGTAGGGGCGAAAAATCTTTCGCCCCTACCGGCGCAATCAACCGGATTTTTTAACACCGGATTTTTAACAGAGGTAAGACAAATCCTCAACGAAGGAGGACATTAAATGTCTAGATTAGTCGCATTCGCCGCCATCCAGGGCGGTTACAATATCGTCTCCAAGGTGGAAGGCAAGTATCAGAAAGCCCTTCAGACCTATGACGCGTCCACCAAGGTCGGGTTTCCCAACACGGCCTACTATCTGCCCGTGATTTACTCCCTTCTGGGAATGAAGGTGGAGACCCTCGAGGACATGAAAAAGCCCCTCGAGTTCGCCCGTAAACTTTTGCCTCCCCATGTGAAGGGCGCCCATCATCTGCCCTACCTCGGACCCCTGCTGGACGCCGGCATGGCCGCGCTGTTCGCCTTCGAGATCGAAGAGGCCCTTCGCTACCTGAATGATCCCGATTTCTACCTCCACTCCGAGGAACCCGACATGGAGTCCGGCAAAATCTGGCTGGGCGCCGCCGACGACACCGTTTTCCGGAAACGCGGCGTCGAATTCGTTGACGGCTCCGCCCCCGGCTTCGCCGCCATCGTGGGCTCGGCCCCCGATCCCGAAACCGCCAAGATGATCGTGGAGGAATACCAGAGACGGAGTCTCTACATCTTCTGCGCCGCCAACCAGAACGGCACCACCGTCATCGAGCAGCTCATCGAGGCGGGCGTTCAGGTGGGCTGGAACACCCGGATCGTCCCCTTCGGGCCGGAAATCTCCTCGGCCATCTTCGCCCTGGGCTTCGCCAACCGGGCCGCCATGGCCTTCGGCGGCGTGCAGCCGGGCGACTACAAGAAGATGCTCCTGTACAACAAGGACCGGATCTTCGCTTTCGTCAACGCGCTGGGCGACGTCAACGCCGAATGGGCCGCCGCGGCCGCCGGCTGCGTCAACTGGGGCTTCCCGACCCTGTCCGACACCGACATCCCCGAGATCCTGCCTACCGGCATCTGCACCTACGAACACGTGGTGGCCAACGTCCCCCACGACGAGATGGTTCAGAAATCGGTGGAAATCCGGGGCCTCAAAGTCACGGTCTCCGAAATCGACATCCCCTGCTCCTTCGGCCCGGCCTACGAGGGCGAGCGGGTCCGCGGCGCCGATCTGTACGCCCAGACCGGCGGCGGCAAGACCCAGTGCACCGAGCTGGTGAAGATGGCCGAGATGAACGATATCGAAGACGGAAAGGTCATCGTCGAAGGACCCGACATCACCGAGATCAAGGAAGGCGGCACCTTTCCGCTGGGCATCTATGTCCAGATCGCCGGACGGGAGATGCAGTCGGATTTCGAGCCGATCCTGGAGCGTCAGATCCACCATCTGATCAATTACATCCAGGGCATCATGCACATCGGGCAGCGCGACATCTCCTGGGTCCGGATCTCCAAGGCCGCCATCGAAAAGGGCTTCACCCTCAAAGACATCGGGGCGGTGCTCCACGCCAAATTCCATCAGGACTTCGGCAAGATCTTCGACAAAGCCCAGGTGACGCTGTACACCAAGAAGGAGGACGTGGACAAGCTGACCGAACGGGCCCGGGGCGAGTACAAAACCCGGGATGAGCGCGTGGAAAAGATGCGGGACGAAGACGTGGAGACCTACTACTCCTGCACGCTGTGCCAGTCCTTCGCCCCCACCCATGTCTGCACCGTCAGCCCCGAGCGGACCGGTCTGTGCGGCGCTTACAACTGGATGGACTGCAAGGCCTCTTTCGAGATCAACCCCACCGGCCCCAACCAGCCCATCGAAAAAGGCGAATGCCTGGATACGTGGAAGGGTCAATGGAAGGGCGTCAACGAGTTCGTCAGAAAGGCATCCCGGGGCGCCATCGAGGGGTACAATTTTTACTCCATGGTGCATGAGCCCATGACCACTTGCGGCTGCTGCGAGTGCATCGCCGCCATGCTTCCCCAGTGCAACGGCGTCATGACGGTCAGCCGGGATTACACCGGCGAGACCCCCTGCGGCATGAAGTTCACCACCCTGGCCGGCGTCATGGGCGGCGGCGCGTCCTCCCCCGGCTTCGTGGGCCACTCCAAGTTCAACATCACCCAGCGGAAGTTCATCCGCGGCGACGGCCCCCAGGACAAGGAAGAGGGGGGGCTGCTCCGCATCGTCTGGCTGCCCAAGATCCTCAAGGACGAGATCAAGGACCGACTGGACAAGCGCGGCGAGGAGCTGGGCTATCCCAACTTCACCGACATGATCGCCGACGAGACCGTCGGCATCACCGAGGAGGAGATCATGCCGTTCCTCAAGGAGAAGAAGCATCCGGCGCTCGATATGGAGTCGCTGGTGGGCTAGCGTTAGCGGCGACGTCAATGGAATAACGGCGAGGGGGCGAAAGATTTTTCGCCCCTGCCGTTCCATGCGAATATGTTTCAACCGATAAGGAGACGACAATGGCATTAACCGGAATACAGATATTCAAACTCCTGCCTAAAACCAACTGCAAGGAGTGCGGCGTTCCCACCTGCCTCGCTTTCGCCATGAACCTTGCGTCCGGGAAGGCGGAACTCGACGCCTGTCCGTACGTATCCGACGAGGCGCGGGAAAAGCTGGCCGAAGCGTCCGCGCCGCCGATCCGCCCCGTCAAGATCGGCAAAGGCGTGCGTGAATTCGCCGTCGGCGGCGAGACCGTGCTTTACCGTCATGAGAAGACCTTTTTCAATCCCACCGCCCTGGGCGCGCTGGTCTCATCCGACATCGACAAGGGCGAGCTGGAGAAAAAGCTCAAGATCTGGAACGCCTTCCAGTTCGAGCGGGTCGGCTTCAACCTGCGGCCGCAGCTCGTCGCCCTGAAGGACGCCAACGGCGACGCCGGGGCCTTCGGCGAAAAGGCCAAGCTCATCGCCGAGACCTCCGAGTTCAACCTGGTGCTCATGACCGAGAAAGAGGATGTCATGAAAGCCGGCATCGAGGCGGCCGGGTTCAAACGGCCCCTGCTCTATGCCGCCACCGAGGCCACCGCCGACGCCTTCGGCGCCCTGGCCAAGGACAACGATCTGCCCCTGGCCGTAAAGGCCGACTCCGTGGAAGCCCTGATTCCCCTGACCGACAAACTCACCGGCATGGGCCTCAAAGACCTGGTTCTCGATTCCGGTTCCCGGGACGTGAAAAAGGCCTTCGAGGATCAAGTGGTGATCCGCCGCGCGGCCCTGAAGCAGAGCAACCGGTCCCTGGGCTTTCCCACCATCGCCTTCCCCTGCGAAATGGCCGACAACATCGATGTCGAGACCATGGTCTCCGCCATGTTCATCGGCAAGTACGGCGGCATCGTGATCCAGTCCGATTTCCAGGGCGAGAGCCTCTTCCCGCTGTTGCTGGAACGGCTCAACATCTACACCGACCCGCAGCGGCCCATGACCGTTACCGAAGGCATCTACGAGATCAACAACCCCGACGAAAATTCGCGGGTGCTGGTCACCACCAACTTCGCCCTCACCTACTTCATCGTTTCCGGCGAGATCGAAGCCAGCCGGGTGCCGACGTGGCTGCTCATCAAGGACTCCGAGGGCCTGTCGGTCATGACCGCCTGGGCCGCCGGCAAGTTCGCGGGCGACGATGTCGGCATTTTCATCAAGAAATGCGGCATCATGGACAAAGTCAAGAACCAGGAGGTCGTCATCCCCGGTTACGCCGCCGCCATCGCAGGCGATGTGGAAGAAGAACTGCCCGGCTGGAAGATCACGGTGGGGCCGAGAGAGGCCGCGCATATTCCGGGCTTTCTGAAGGAAAAGTAGCGAGCCCGGCCTTTCCCAAAACCCTTAGACCCCCCATACGGAGGCTTTATGTATTTGATAGGTGAGAGCCTGAATGTGATTTCAACGAAGATCGGCAGGGCGTTCAAAGAGCGCGATCCCAAGCCGATCCAGGAGGAGGCCCTGTTCCAGAAAAAGCAGGGTATGGATTATATCGATATCAACCTCGGCCCGGCCAAGAAAGAAGGCCACGAGCTGATGCCCTGGGTGGTCCAGACCGTCCAGGAAGTGGTGGACGACGTCCCGCTGGCCCTGGACACCTCCAACATCGACGCCATCGAAGCGGCCCTGAAGGTGTACAAACGCCCGGCGGGCGCGCCGGCGCCCCTGGTCAACTCCATCATGGTGCGGCCGGAGCGGTATGAGCCCATGGTGCCCATCGCCGCCGAGCACGACGCCGATTTCATCCTCCTGCTGTGGGGACCCGAGGGCCTGCCCCGGGACGAGAACGAGCGGGCCGCGCTCTGCGTCGAGTTGGCCTACTTCGCCAACGAGGCGGGGATCCCCAACGAGAAGATCTGGGTGGACGGCATCGTGACCCCGGTCAACATCCAGCAGCCCCAGCTCATGAGCCTGATGGAGTTTATGAAGATGATGCCGGACATCGCGCCCGGCGCCAAGTCCACCTGCGGACTCTCCAACATCTCCAACGGACCGCCGGACCATCTGCGTCCCATTCTCAATCAGACCTACATGGTGATGCTGGAGCGTTGCGGCATGTACTCCGTCATTTCCGATCCGCTGGACGAGAAGCTGACCGAGATCGCCAAGGGCAAACGGCCCGACATCGTGGAACTGATCCACAAAGAGATGGACGGCGAAGGCCCCAAGCGCGACGACCTCTCCAAGGAGATGCTCGACTACGCCAAGACCTGCGACGTCATTCTCGGCAAGGTGCTCTACTCCGACTCCTGGCTGGAGGTCTAAGGCCTAAGCGGTCGATCTGTTCAGAGTAAAACGCCCCGCTTCCTGTTCATCAGGGAGCGGGGCGTTTTTTTGTCAACGAAACTACAACAGATATTCCCATTAAACTAAACCAGCGCCCACGCGATCTTTTCAAACCCAACGGCCACCACTGAAAATGTCTTGAGCCTCAGGGTGTCGCCATACACTTCCAACAGCCGGTTCCGATGGGTTGCCAATTGGGTTTGGGCTTCGGCCCGCTTTTCCCGGACCGCGGGCAGGTTGCTCAATTCTTCGGCGCTCATGTTCCGAACCTGTTCGCCGTCCATCTGTAGTTGTTTCAGGCTGACATACTTGAATTCCATCAGAAAATCCAATAATTGATATTGCCGCATGTCGGGCCGGACGATCATGGTCATGTCCGCGTATTGACGCGCCAGGGCCGGCTCGGAGTCCATGATGTAGAAGGTGTCATTGAAAAGAAGCGTCAGGAAGGCGATTTTGACCATCAGCTCGTTGGCCCAGCGATAATCCCGGTTGTCAAGGGATTTGAAACAGCGGTTTTCAATGACATCGCGCAATGGCCCCATGTCGCCGGTCTGGTAAAAGGTTTCAGCGGCGCGCCGGGAATCGTCCCTGTCTTGGGCTTGGGGCAGCAGCGTGTCGCGGATGCGTTCCACATACAATTTTCGGGTCACTAGATTTGGAATGCGCAAGATCAGGTTGCCCATGTCCGTCCGCTGATCCGTCAATGTCAGCACACCGAAATAATAGAGCAAAGAGGCCAGGAAGGTTTCATCTTTGGCTGGAGACAGCATGTCTTCCACCCCAAAGCGGTCCACCAGTTCGGGGATGTTGACCGGGTCGGCTTCCGTCAAAGCGTCCATCACCACCCGCTCTCCGTTGGGCAGGCGGGAGATGTAAGTGATTTTGTTTTTGTCCATTGACAGGTTGCCGTCCAGCATCCGCCGGGGATAGGCGCGTTCCCTTTGGAACGCCTTGAGAAAATAAAGGGCCAGGGTCGGATTGTAAACGGCTTCGTCGAACCTGTAGCTGAAGCAATGGCCATTGTAGAAGGCCCGCGCCATGTCCAGGGCTTCTTTCGTTTTCTCTTGGGACATCCGGCAGTTTTCGGCGATGGGATGAAACGCGTCCGCGATTTCCCGTTCCAGGAATCCACAAAGATCGTTGAATTCAGGCAGCAGGGAAATGTTTTCGGCAATGTTGTGACCGCTGGTGATGTCGCTCAACACCACCGGGGAAACGCCCGTGATGAAGGTCCGGTCCAGCCCCAATCCTTTGGACGCGGCTTTGACGGCTTTAAACACGGTTTTGACCGCCCCTTCGCCAAACAGCAGATGTTCGTACCGCTCCCTGCCGTCCGGCAGCCCGCTCATCAAGACTTCGTTTGCGAAATTGTCGTATTCGTCGATGAGAAGATAAAGTTTGCAGGGAGATGATCGAACGGCAGTCAGCACGGATTGAAACGATCTCAAGGCATTGTTTTCATCAAGTTGAATCTCATAATCCAGCGTATTGCGGTAATACGCCCTGAACTGTTCAATGCACCCATTGATATGATTGTGTAACGCCTGCTTGACCTGCTCCGGCGTCCCCTGGGGATCAACCGCGGAAAAATCCCAATTCATAACCACATACTGGTTATGGGACCGCGTGGGCGCTTTCCCTACCTTTAAATCCCCAAACAACAGGTCGAGTTCTTGGGCTTTGGCGACGTCGTAGTAGTTTTCCAGGGTGGAAAGCAGCAGGCTTTTGCCGAATCGCCGGGGCCGCAGAAACAACAGGTTTTTGCCCGCTTCCTCGATCATCGGTATTCGGTCCGTCCGGTCGATGTAACAATAGCCTTCCGTTCTGATGGCGTAAAAATCGCAGATGCCATAGGGAAATTTCATCATGGCTCCTTTTGCCGCAATTGTGTTGGCCTTGATCATCGTCCGGTCCAATTTGTGGGGGGCGAACCTTGTGTTCGCCCTCAAGCGGTGCTATGACAAGCATCGCCCCTACGGTTGGGGTCGAAACGATGAGCATGGCCATTGTCTTGAACCCATTGTAACTCAGTTTTTGTGGCTTGCACATGGAATTGTGGGGCTTGAAATTTTTTAGGGAGGTCCGTACCCATCCGCCCCCCCCGCCTTCCGCCAGCGGCGCCAGCCGTTGGGCAGGTGGCGGACGTTGTCGTAGCCGGCGTAGTAGAGCTGTTCGGCCAGGGCTTGACCCAAAGGGCAGTGGGGGCCGTCGCAGTAAGCGATGATAAGGATGTCCGACGGGTGTTTTTCGATAAAGCCGTCGATCCAGGTTTCGAACCGGTTGATGGGCAGGTGGAGCGCGCCCTCGATGTGGCCCGCTTCGTAACCGGCCTGGGGGCGGGCGTCGGCGAACAGGGCATCCCCTGTGCGGTGGGCCGCCAGGGCCGCTTCCAGGGAGATCGCATCGGGGCCTTCGGGGTCGCCCGACGCGGCGGGGCTGTCGGGGACGGCCGGGGCGGGTTCCCCGAAAAACCGGATCCCGCCGGGTCTCAGGCTGTTGACCAGCAGGGCCAGCACCACCGACGCCAGAACGATAAACAGGGTTTGGTTCAACATCTTTTTGGGAAGGCGCTGGTCGTTTATCCGGTTGGACACGAACACTCCTTTATTCGATTCAAGTCAAACGATATGCGACATGGGACGGCCGATGGTCCTTGATAAGGCGCGGATGCTTATGATAGTCTGTCCCGGTAAAATGATGGATTGCAGCGACAACCCCTGGTCAAAGCGTTGGGAGGCGCCGAGAACGTGATCAAGTCATCCGCCCTGGAGGCGAATCTGGCGACATACAGCGTCGATGTGTCCATGGACCCCCGGTATACTGTGATCCAGGACATCATGTCAAAATATTACGGCATTATGGAAGGGGTCAACACCTTCCTGGAGGAATTGTCTCACCCACATAGAAACTGGCAGTTCATCGTCAAGGAGGCCCGGGCCTACGCCCTCAACTATTTCCATCTCATCAAGGCCCACCCGGACGGCCCCGAGGGGGCCCGGCGGTTTTCGGAGATTTTCACCCTGGTGGTCTCGGAAGCCTCCCAGGTGGAGACCCGGGCGGACGCGGCGGACAACCTCCTTTTCTTTCTCCAGAAGATGCTGAAGGAATCGGGGGACCGTCTGGCCGATTTCTTCCCGGTCTTCGACGAGACGTTCAGGACCCTTTGCAGCCTAAACGATACCGACTTTTTCCTGTTTGTAAAGAGCTATTACGGCCTGGACCGGCTGGGGCCGTTGTTTCTGAAATCCGTTTCAAACGATGCGCCGGACTCAGTCGGATCGGCGGACATCCCCTATGGATCTCTCCGGGATCTCCTGATCCGGTATTACCGGCACGCCTACGACTACTGGCTGGCGGAGGCCGACCCGCTGGACTGGCTGAAAACCGAGATCGGCGATTCCCTGGAGAAGGAAACGGTCAAGCCCGTATTCGGGCCCATCTCCCACCGGCGGATCGGCGTCCACCGGGGGGAGCTGGACGCCATCTCGGCCAAAACTCCGGTCGGTCCGGCAGACGCCCGGCGGCAACTGGAGACGATCCTGGAACTCCCGGGCTTCAACCATTTCGTGGGCCAGTACCGGGAGATCCCCCGGAAGCTCCTGGATGCCGGCAAGGCCTCGGGCAAAGGGAACGGATGGAAGGTGATCTTCCTTTTCCACATCATGAACATCCCGGGCCTTTCCAGCATCCACGAGGACGCCCTCCGGGACATCAACCGGACCCTGGAATGGCTCATCGGCAACGAAAAGCACCTCAACCTCGAAAAGCTGATCCTCAAGACCTTCTCCATCCTGTCCGCCCGGATGGCGGAATTCCCCCTGACCGTCCTCAACTGCATCTTCAACATGGGCAAGGGGGTCTACCAGACCGACGACAGCGACCTGATCAATTTCTTCATCGACCAGGTCATCGACCTGGGGTTCCATTCCCCGCGGATCCAGGGGGTGGGCAACGATTGGCAGATCCGGGTCAACAAGGCTCACATCCAGAACATCCGAGCCTGGCTCAACCTCATCGAGATCAGCCCACGGCGGTCCACCCGGCTCCTGTCTTCCCTCATCATCCACCTGACCCTGTGCGGGGTCTTCGTCAAGGACACCGATCTTTTTCCCCGAGACATCACCGGCCTCCTCAACAGTCCCATCAAGCCGGTCTACAACCTGGTCAAGCAACTGGCCAAGCTCTTCCCGGTCTATTTCAACGACATCGGGGCCGAGGGGGCGCTCCGGGACACGTCCACCCAGATCGACGAGATCACCCACCGGAAGGATCCGCTGATCCATTTTCTGCGGAAACAGACCCACGTGGAGAGCAGCAACCGGATCATCGGTTTCATCGAGGCGACCATCAAGTTCTGGGCCACCCGGGACAAATCCCTGGTGGCGCCCTATGTGCCGCCCAGCATTCATGACGCCGTCGAGACCGAAGGCCCGTTCGTGGACGGAGTCCACCGGATCATGTCCCGGCTGGCGAAAAAGGGGCTGTCGCTGCCCTGGGATCTGCTGGACGCCCCTGAACCCTGGCTCAACGGCCGGCTGGCGGAGATCGAGGCGGAAACCGGGGACATTCCCGAAGACGATTTCAAGCGGGTGGCCCTGGCGGTCTCTCTCTACAAGATGCTCCACCAGAAATACGACCTGAACCTGTTTAAATCCGAAGCGGATCTGGAGACCTACCTCTCGGGGCTCCAGTCCGGGGCCTTCCCGGATTTCGGGAAGCTGAAGGCCGCCCTGTGCCAGAGGGAGATCAAATCCAAGCTGTTCGGGCTGTTGGATTACCTGGAGGAACTCAAAAAGGTCATCCTGTCGGATGAGACCTTCGAGATCCGGGAAGACATTTACAAAAAGCGCCATTTCACCGTGGACATCCCCTCCATGTACGGCAGCTACCACGAGACCAAGTTCGACGCCCTGGGGCTCACCTTCCGCATCGAATCCTACGTCAACGTGCTGCTGGAGGAACTCATCGACAACATCGATTTGAGCCTGATCACCAAGGCGACCTTCTTCAACATCTACGACAAGCTGATCCTTTTCGACAAGGCCCTCCGGGTGGACGGCATCGCCTCCATGGAATTCGAGGGCCGCCTCGATCTCCTGGCCCATTCCCTGGAGGTCCGGGGGTTCACCTTCACCCAGTACATGGACATCTTCAAGGGGTTCTCCCGGACGGTGCGCAACATCATCAATGATTATTTCCACAACATCCACGAAGAGAACCTCAACCGGATTCTGGCCGCGCTTCCCCTGGACGGGGTCCTGGACCGATATCTGCCCAAAGAGATCGATCCCGGGCAGGAGACCAACCGGCCGGATCTGATCCACGGCATCTCCGAGACCTTTTTCCGGGAGAAGATCGCCTCCTGCCTGGGGCTCCAGCAGCTGGACCGGTTCCTGGGCCGGATCCTCAACACCCTCTTCCAGCAGTCCTACAAACTGCCGGCGGACCGGCTGCGGCTGCTGCTCAACTACGATCCCCAGCGGGCCATGATGTCCATTGTCGAGCCGTACAGCAAGGCCGCCGGCATCATCTACCTGGGCAACAAGGGGTTCAACCTGGTGAAGCTGCGCAACTTCGGGTTTCCGGTGCCGCCGGGGTTCATCATCACCACCGAGGTCTTCCGCTGCCGGGCCGTCATCGAAGAATACGGACCGGCCAACGACAACTTCCGGGAGCAGGTCATGCGCCACATCGGGGTGGTGGAGCGCCACACGGACTCGGGGGAGTCCTTCGGCGACCCCAAAAACCCCCTCCTGTTTTCCGTCCGGAGCGGCTCCTCCATCTCCCAGCCCGGAATGATGGACACCTTCCTGGACGTGGGCATGAACGAGGAGATCGCCGAAGGGCTGGCCGAAAAGACCGGCAACCAGTGGTTCGCCTGGGACTGCTACCGGCGGTTTCTCCAGTGCTGGGGCATGGGCCACGGCCTGAAGCGGGACGATTTCGATTCGGTCATCAAAACCTTCAAGGAACTCTGGAACATTCCCCTGAAACGGGGATTTCCAGGCGAGATGATGCGTTCGGTGGCCCTGGCCTACAAACGGATGATCGAGGAGGCGGACATCGAAGTGGTGGAAGACCCCTTCGAGCAGCTCCAGGCGACCATCCGGATGGTGCTAAATTCCTGGGACACGCCCAAGGCCAAAACCTACCGCCGGATCATGGGGATCTCCAACGACTGGGGGACCGCCGTGACGGTCCAGGCCATGGTCTTCGGCAACAAGGCCGAAAATTCCGGCACCGGCGTCTTCTTCACCCACAACCCGCGGTGGCAGGGGGACGACAGCATCCGGCTCTGGGGAGATTTCACCGTGGAAAATCAGGGCGAGGACGTGGTTTCGGGCCTGGTGACCACCACCCCCATTTCCATCAGCCAGCAGAACATCGAGATGCGGGATACCGACGTGATCCTCGAGACCCATTTCCCCGAGATCTACAAGACCCTCAAAAGCTGGGCCGAGGATCTGATCTACAAAAAGGGCTGGAGCCCCCAGGAGATGGAATTCACCTTCGAGAGCCGGTCCCCGAACGACCTGTATCTTCTCCAGACCCGGGACATGGGCATCCGGGAGCGGAAGAAAAAGGTCACGGATCGTCCCGTGGACATCTCGGACGAAAAGCTGCTGGGCCACGGCGTGGGGGTCAGCGGCGGATTGATGAGCGGGCGGGTGGTCTTCACCCTGGAGGACATCGACGAGTGGCGCCGGGAAGAACCGGAAACCCCGCTGATTCTCCTCCGGGCGGATACCGTGCCCGACGACATCCGGGAACTCAACGCCGCCGACGGCATTCTCACGGCCCGGGGCGGCCTCACGTCCCATGCGGCGGTGGTGGCCCATCGGCTGGAGAAGACCTGCGTGGTGGGGTGCGGCAACCTGGTGTGCAGAGAGAAAGAAAAAACCGGCCAGTTCGACGGCGTCACCATCCATTCCGGCGATTTCATCAGCATCGACGGCCAGGAGGGGACGGTCTACGAAGGCAAAATCGAGACGCAGCGGACGGTGACGGCCTGAAGCGCAAAGCCGGCAAAATGTTTTAGAAAATTGAAACGCGGGTCGCCCCATGACGCCTGACATTCAAAGAAAGCTGTTTTGGGATTACAGGAGAGACATTCCTGTTGAAGAGATTCCCGGCGCAATCCGGGCCCAGAGATTCGCCGATTTCTGGCCGGAAATTCACAAGGCTTTTAACAGGGGTGAAATCGATCTGGATGACGTCAAATCAATTGTTGGCGCGATTCACCGGCATGGGCCGGTCAAATATTGCGAAGATGTTAGAGAACACGTCATTAAGACTTTGATCCAAAGGTGGCTTTAGCGTGTCTCGGGTTTTATCCAAAGGGCAGCGGCGCATTCTCGACCTTCTGCCTGTCAGTCTTAAAAAACGGTTTGTTTTCGGCGGCGGCACGGCGCTTGCCGAATATTATCTGTCCCATCGGTTGTCGGAGGACCTGGACTTCTTTGCCCTGAACCGAAAGCAGCCGGTTCGTCTGATTGAAATAGAAGGCATCCTGAAAAACGCCGGATTCGAGATCGATTCGGTGAACAAACTGTTTGACCGATGCGTCTATGGCATTCGGATTTATGATGAATGCATCAAAACCGAATTCGTTCCGCTCTATTTTTCCCGGCTGCAAACGCCAATGGAATGCTCCAGGTTCAATTTGAAAATTGAAAGCTTGCGGGATTTGGCGGCAAATAAAATCATGGCAATGTCGGAGCGCTTTGAAATCAAGGATTTTGTTGATGTGTACGCGATCAGCCGACACGCTGGATGGCGTTTTATCGATATGATGAAATTTGCCGAAGCCAAGGAATCGCTGCCCTACCGATACGTCGTTCACATCTCCCGCATTTTTGCCTATCGAGAAGAATTGAACCAGATTCGATTTATTGAACCGTTTGACGTCGATCAAATCCTTGACTTTTACAAACGGTCCGACAAGGAATTAAAGTCCATTTCCACAGTTGATTTTGAATAGCGATGGCTTCCGGTGTGCCTATCGCCTTGATCTGCGGAAAGAGGATAGCCGGAAACCGGCCGATGTTATGATCAAGTCGTCGTTCTTTCCATCCACATGATTTTCATTTCCAAACCGCTATCTTGAAATCGTCAAATCCGAAAAACGAAATTGTCGATTTTTTGGGCTTCATTTGGACAAATCGACATTTGAAACCCCGCCCTTGGAGGTCAAAAGTATTTGACGGGATAAATCAACAATCTTAAGATGGCGGATGGCGATTGACCGGCGATGACGGCGTCCACCCGCCGCACGCCGCGACGAACAATAAACGAGCAGCAATTTTCGGAACTTGCACAGGAGGCGCGGGATGGTTGCAATGGAGGCAAACGGACTGAAACTGGGCATCAACGGGTTCGGCAGAATTGGAAAGCTCACCCTCTGGCATCATGTGGGGCGGAAGCACTTCAGCGAGCTGGTGGTCAACCTCGGCCGGGAGGTCGGCGGGTCTCTTTCCGACATCGCCCATTATGTGGAGCGGGATTCCACCTACGGGTCGCTCCGGGGCTATCTCCACGGTTTTCAGGCGAAACCCGTTATCGAAGAAGTGGATGAGTCGGCCGGGACCATGCGGGTGAACGGGGTTCCCGCCCGGTTTCTCCGCGCCCATCGATCCCCCCGGGACATCGAATGGCGGGAGAACGGCGTAAAACTGGTGGTTGACACCACCGGCCAGTTTCTCGATCCGACCCTGCCCCCCGACGAGGCCAAGTCGATCCGGGGCCATCTCGACGCCGGCGCTCAGAAGGTGATCGTGTCGGCGCCCTTCAAGATCAAGGACAAACGGACTCCCATGCCAGACGACGCCGTCACCACCGTCATGGGCATCAACGACGAGACCTACGATCCGAGGGTCCACAAGCTCGTCTCCAACGCCTCCTGCACCACCACCTGTCTGGCCCACATGGTCAAACCGATGCTCAACGTCTTCGGGCCCAAAAAGATCCTGTCGGCCTCCATGGCCACCGTCCACGCCGCCACCGGGTCCCAGCAGGTGCTCGACCGGCTGCCCAAGGCCGGCGCCTCGGACCTCCGGAAAAACCGGAGCGTCATGAACAACATCATCCTCACCAGCACCGGCGCCGCCAATGCTTTGCGCCTGGTCATTCCGGAGATGGAGGAGATCGGGTTCATCGCCGAGTCGGTCCGCATCCCCAACACCACCGGCTCCCTGATTATCCTGGTGGTAAATCTACAGGAGGAGGTCACCGGCGAGTCGATCCGACGGGAAATGATCAACGACATCTACCGCCAGGCGGCCGAAGCCGATCCCAACGGCTATCTCCACTACGACGAGAAGCAGAACGTCTCCTGCGACATCGTCGGGCTGCCCCGGGCCGCGGCCATCATCGAAGGCCACGAGACCCACACCCGCACCGGCGAGGCCGGCATCGACCTGGAGAAAGTCCCGGGTATGGACCAGTCCATCATCTCCCAGCTCAAGACCACCACCGTCCGCATCCCCATCACCCAGGCCGTGGTCTACGGCTGGTACGACAACGAACTGGGGTCATACGTCAACATGCTGGGGGACCGGACGGTGGGCGTGGCGGAGAATCTTTAATTTTTTCACTCAACCCAATAAACTCCCCCACACCCACCGTTTCCGCCCGCCTCGCGGGGTCGATTCCGGCGGCTTCCAGCGCGTTCCGGGCCTCGGTCGGGCTCATCTTTAGTTCGCTGCCCGACAGTGCGTTTTTGAGGGTTTTGCGCCGCTGGCCGAAGGCGGCTTTGATCACCTTGAAGAGGAAGGCTTCGTCTTGCGCTGTGTGGACGGGCGGATGGTGGAAGTCGATGGCGACCACTTCGGAATCCACCTTGGGGCGGGGGTGGAAGAGATGGGCCCGGACGACGGCCGCGGATTTGATGTCGGCGCAGTAACGGAGCATCGCCGTCAGCCGTCCGTAGTCCTTCGCCCCGGGGGCGGCCATGAGCCGCCGGGCCATTTCCCGCTGGATCATCGCCACCGCCCGGTCCACCCATTCCCGGTCCTGAATGAGTTTGACGACGATTTGGGAGGAGATGTGATAGGGGAGGTTGCCCATCACCACCAGGCGTCGGCCGGCCGCTTCGGCGATCTTTCCCATATCTACTTTAAGGATGTCGGCTTGGAGGAGATCCACGTTGTCGAGGCCGTGAACCCGAAGTTCGGTCTTCAAAAGTTCGAGCAGGCGGCCGTCCGTCTCGACGGCGACGACGCGGCCGGCGCGCCGGGCGACGGGAACGGTGAGGGCGCCCAGGCCGGCGCCGATCTCCAGCACGGCGTCTTCGGGCACGATCCCCGCCCGGTCCGCGATCATTTCGGCCGTGGAGGGGTCCGCGAGAAAATTCTGTCCCAGGCTTTTTTTGGGATCCAGCCGCCAGGCGTTCAGGAGCATGCGCGGAGAGGTCATGGTCAATTCCTTTTTCTTATTTCTAGTCCTTGACTTTTCACACTTTACTAGATTAGGAATAGAAGAAGCACTTTTTTTAGGGCCTTCGACTTCAATTCTTTCAGGGGAGGGGCGCGATGTCCAGGAAAAAGAAAAAGCCCATCAGTTTCGACGCCATGGTCAAGTTCTTTATGCAGAGTTACAACATCCCGACGAAAAAAGACATCGATCGTCTCGGTCGTCGCCTCGATCATATCGAACAGTTGGTCCTCAAATCCCTTGAAAGCCCACGGGGACGCGGCGCGGCCAAGGGCAAGCCCCGCGCCGCCCTGACCGCTTCGGATACGGTGCTGGAGACCATCCGGGATTTCGACGACGGCGTCGGCTTCGCCGAGATCAAGGACCGCACCGGCTTCGGCGAGAAGAAACTGCGCAACATCATTTATCGGCTCAATGACCTGGGCAAAATCGAACGAAAAAGCCGGGGCGTCTACTGGACGCCCAGGGAGGCGTCGGAATCCTCCTGATCCGGCGCATCTTAGAGCCTATCCGAAAACCATAGATTTTGGTTCCTGGCAAATCAAATTCCATTGAAGGGGTGTTTTTAGATGAAAATGTTTGCTGATCCGAACAATCCGGGGATCAACGAAGGGGACGTCATCGGCGACCACGTGGTGGAGCGGACCGCGGAACTGCCCCATATCAGCTCTTTTTTTTACGAACTGGTCCACCGGACCACCGGCGCGCGCCACGCCCACATCAGTCGGGCCGACGCGGAGAACACCTTTTCCGCGGCGTTCAAGACCGTGCCCCGGGACGCCACCGGCGTGGCCCACATCCTGGAGCACACCGCCCTGTGCGGTTCCCGGGCGTACCCGGTCCGGGATCCGTTTTTCTCCATGATCAAACGCAGTCTTTCCACCTTCATGAACGCCTTCACCGCCTCCGACTGGACCATGTACCCCTATTCGACCCAGAACCGGAAGGATTTCTACAACCTCATGGATGTTTACCTGGACGCGGCCTTCTATCCGCGCCTGGACCGGCTCAGCTTCCGCCAGGAGGGGCACCGGCTGGAAACCGAACCTACGGCCGGCGGCGACGATTTCGAACTCGTCTACAAGGGCGTGGTCTACAACGAGATGAAGGGCGCCATGTCCTCGCCGGATCAGGTCATGGGCCGCGGTCTGATGAACGCGCTCTATCCGGACACCACCTACGGCAACAACTCCGGCGGCGACCCGGCGGCGATCCCCACCCTGACCTGGGAGGGACTGCGCCAGTTCCACGGGATACATTATCATCCCAGCAACGCCTTTTTCTACACCTACGGCGACCTCCCACTTGAAAAACACCTAAACGTCATCCAGGAGAAAATCCTCGGCCGGTTCAGCCGGATCGATCCCGGAACCGTGGTCCCTCCACAGCCGCGGTGGGATGCGCCCAGGACCGTCACCTACGCCTATCCCCTGGCGGAAAACGAAAACCCGGAGAAAAAGAACCAGGTCTGCATGGCCTGGCTGACGGCCGACATCCAGGAGGCCTTCGAGGTGCTGGCCCTGGAGCTGATGGAGGGGATTCTCCTGGGCAACGCGGCCGCGCCGCTGCGAAAGGCCCTCATCGATTCCGGCCTGGGGTCGTCGCTCGCGGACGGCACGGGCTTCGTGCCGGACCACCGGGACACGATGTTCGCCGCCGGCCTCAAGGACGTGCGGCTGGCCGACAGCGAGCGGATCGAAGGCATTGTCCTCGACACTCTGTCGGAGCTGGCCGAAAAGGGGATCGATCCCCGCCTCATCGCATCGGCCATCCACCAGACCGAGTTCCACCGGAAGGAGATCACCAACACCCCGTACCCCTACGGACTCAAGCTTTTTCTCTCTTTCTGCGGGCCCTGGTTCCACGGCGGCGACCCGGTGCGCGCCCTCCGGTTCGACCAGGATCTCCGGGACATCCGGGCGGCCATCGACGGCGGATTTTTTTTCGAAGAGCGGATTCGGACCCATTTCCTGGACAATCCCCACCGGGCGACCTTTCAACTGGTCCCGGACCATACCCTGGAACGGCGGGAGAACGAGCGTGTCCGGGAGGAGCTGGACCGGATCAAGGCGGGGCTGTCCCCCGAGGAGGTCCGGGAGATCGAGGCGGACGCCGAGGCCCTGGAGGCGCTCCAGGCGTCGGAGGAGGACCTTTCGGTCCTGCCCACCCTGGCCTTGTCGGACATCCCGGCCGATGTGCCGTCGGTGACCGAAACCGCCGTCTACGACGAGATGAACGCCACGCTCTACGAGCAACCCACTTCCGGCATTTTCTACTTCACCGCCGCCGCCGGGGCCGGGGGGCTGGAGCGGCGGCTCCTCCCCATGGTCCCCTTTTTCTGCTACGCCTTCACCCGCATCGGCACGTCCCTGCGGGACTACACGGAAATGGCCCGGGAGATCGCCACCTACACCGGCGGCATGGGCGTATCGGCCCATTCCCGGACCCGGTTCGACGCCGACGGGTCGCCGCTGCCCTTTGTCACCTTCAACGGCAAGTGTCTGGCCCGGAACGTGGAAAAGATGTTCACCCTCATCCGGGAACTCATCAGCGATTACGATCTGGCCGACCTGAAGCGGCTCAAGAGCCTGCTCATGGAATTCAGGGCCGGCCTGGAGTCGATGGTCGTCCACAACGGCCATCGGCTGGCCATCGGCCTGTCGGCCCGGAATTTTTCCCCCACCCACGCCCTCAACGAGATCTGGAACGGGGTCCACCAACTGAAGACCATAAAAGGGATCGCCGAGGATCTGTCGGCGGCGCGGCTGGAGGCTCTGTCGGCGGATCTCGCCGCCATCGGCCGCCGCCTCTTCTCCCGGAACAACATCCGCATGGCCCTTATCGGCGAACCTGATGTTCTTCAGCCCTCGGTGAACGCCGCCGCCGCCCTTCTGGAAGGACTGGAAGGGGAGGGGACGGACGGGTTCCGTCCCCCCGACGTGGCGGTGGGGGAGGGGCTGCCCCGGGAGGGCTGGTCCACCTCCACGGCGGTTTCTTTCGTGGCCAAGACCCTGGAGGCGGTCCGCATGGACCATGACCACGCCCCGGCCCTGGCGGTCATCGGCAAGCTGCTCCGGTCCCTCTACATCCACCGGGAGATCCGGGAGAAGGGGGGCGCCTACGGCGGGTTTTCCATCTACAACCCGGAAGACGGCCTGTTCAGCTTCGGGTCCTACCGCGATCCCCACATCGTCAACACCCTCGAGGCGTACGAGGGGGCGGCGGCGTTTATCCGGTCGGGCCGGTTCGCCGAAGAGGACGTCAAGGAGGCGATCCTCCAGGTCTGTTCCGACATCGACAAGCCCGACCCGCCGGGCCCGGCGTCCCGAAAAGCCTTTTATCGGGGCCTGCTGGCCCTGTCCGACGGGGAGCGGAAGCGGTACAAGGAGCGGTTGCTGGCCCTGGACCGGGACGCGGTGATGGCGGCGGCCGAGGCGTATTTCGCCCCGGACCGCGACGCGGCGGTGGCGGTGATTTCCGGCGGGGAGATGCTCAGGGCCGCCAACGAAAAACTGGCCGGCGCCCCCCTGGAGATCGCGGCCATCTGACGAACGCCCCAAAACCGAAACGGCCCGGAACGCCGGGCGAAACCCACAGAAAAGGAGGCCCCATGGAGAGACGGGATGTGATGGAAATCGCCGAAGGATTGCGGATGATCGAGGAAGGGGTGGAAAAGATCCAGCGCGTCATGCGGGACAAGAAGATCAAGTCCATCCAGGATATGGCCGCGGAATTGATCCCCATCTTCGAATCCCACGACAACGAGTTGTCCAGGGACGTGATCAAGCGATTGGGATAAAGCGCCCATGGAAGACCGGTTCCGGCGGAGGGGCGGCCCGCGGTTCGACCCTCCGCCTATTCTCTTGACGCTGTTTTTCAAACTCTATATAACTATTAACGGATAATAGGCTGTTTCTCAGCGCCGCCGGCGAAACCCGCCGTCCGGCGATCCCGTGTTCCTTTTCCAGACATCCCCGGACATACGGAAGAGAGCCGATGGATGGCGCCCCGGAGCCCGTAATTTGAATCGGAGCCCGTAATTTGAAAACGATTCTGGTGGTAGACGACGACAGGATGATTCTCCGTCTGGCCCGGGAGGCCCTGAAGGGAGATTCGCTGGGCTATGCCGTCCGAACCGCCCGAAACGGCAAAGATGCCCTGAAGATCATCCAGTCGGAACCGGTGGATCTTGTGCTGACCGATCTTAAAATGCCGGAGATGGACGGCTACGCGCTCCTCTCCCACATGAACGGCCGCCACCTGGACATCCCAGTGATAGTCATGACCGGGTACGGATCCCCGGAAATCGCACGGCTGCTCCAGCGGAAAGGGGTGTTCGACACCATCGAAAAGCCCTTTGAGATCGATGCGCTGAGGGGGAAGATCTCCGACGCTTTCAACGGCGATTCCAAGGGGATCATCCACGGGTTCACCCTGCCCAATTTTCTCCAGGCCGTCCAGGTGGAGGAGAAGACCATCACTCTCCGGGTCAGCTCCCAGGGCCGGGTGGGATACCTTCATATCCACGAGGGGGATCTTATCGACGCGGACGTCCAGACCCGGAAGGGGCTGGCCGCGGCCCACGAAATCCTTCAGTGGCCCGATCCCCAGATCGAAATGCAGGGCCTCCGTTCCCGGACGCGGACCATCCGGATGCCCCTGATGCGGCTCCTGCTGGAGTCCTCCCAGCAGCGGGACGAGAGCCGCGGCTTTCCCGGGGATGAAGACCCGCTTCAACGTGGGATCTTCATGGCCGAGGCCCATCATTTCAAGGCCGCCCACCAACTCCTGACCGACGTCCTCAAGAAGACGCCCCGGTGCGCCGACGCCTGGTTCTGGTATTCCCGGATCATCGTCAATCCCAAATCCATCGAAGCGGCCCTGGGCAACGCTGCCAAGCTGACCCGGGACGCCCCCCATGTCCGGGAGGAGCAGGATCGGTTCCGTCGGGCGGAACCGGCCTTGGAAGGCGACGCCGTCCGTCGCTGCCCCTTCTGCTGGGCCCCGATTGCGACCCGGTTCGTGGAGTGCGGGATCTGCCGGTTCCATCTGTCGGTCCAGCCGGGCCTCTTTGCTTCCCCGCCAACCGTCGACGGGAAGGTTATGGAAAGCGCCATCGAGCGGTACACCCGGGTCGTGGCACGGGAGCGCAACACCACCGCCTATTACTATCTGAGCATGGCCCATCTCAACGCGGGCCACTGGGATGAGGCCCTCCACCTGTTCCACAAGCTGGTCAACCTGGCCCCGGAGCGGAAGTCCTTCTCCTACCAGCTCCGCCGCCTGCTGGACCACATGGCCTCCCGGGAGCCGGACGGAACGGCCCGGACCGAAAGCCCGCCCCCCGAGGGGCCGGCGACGGAGACCGAGGGACGGGGCAAGCGGATCCTGGTGGTGGAGGACAGCCCCACCACCCGGAAGGTGATCGCCATCACCCTGGGCCAGCAGGGCTACGAGGTCATCGAAGCCAAAGACGGCCTCGAGGCCCTGGGCAAGCTCAACGACCGGCCCCCCCACCTCGTCCTGCTGGACATCGTGCTCCCCGGTATGGACGGGTACGCCATCCTGGACATCATCCGAAAGCAGGAGCGGTTCCGGAACGTGCCGGTCATCCTTCTCACCAGCAAGGACGGGGTTCTCAGCAAGTGGAAGGGGCGGTGGGCCGGATCGACGGCCTACCTGACCAAACCCTTCGATCCCGGGAAACTGGTGGCAACCATTGAAAAGCATCTTTAGACAGGAGCGCCAATGGGCAAGGTGAAACTGCTGGTGGCCGACGACAGCCCCACCCATCTGAAACTGGCCAGCGAACCGTTTATGGCCGAAGGGTACGAGGTGGTGACGGCCGTGGACGGGGAAGAGGCCCTGGAAAAGGCCCGGTCCGAGCGGCCCGCCGTGATCGTCCTCGACGTGGTGATGCCCAAGATCAACGGGTTCCAGGTCTGCCGCAGGATCAAGCGGTCCCCCGATCTCAAGGACATCAAAGTGGTGCTGCTGAGCAGCAAAACCCAGGAGAGCGACATCTTCTGGGGCCGGAAACAGGGGGCCGACGCCTACGTCACCAAGCCCTTCACCGAGGCCCAGCTCCTGGACGCCGTGGCCGGGGTCCTGTGACGCACGCTGACGCCGCCGGCCCCGCCGACCCGCCGACCCTGGCGGATCTGGTGGAAGAGATCGACCGGGAGACCGCCGCCCTCCCCGAAGCGGACCGTTCCCCACGGGCCGAGCCCGAAGGACCGGAACCGGGCCGGGCCGTCGAACCCTGCATCCGGTTCACCCTGGGCCGCCTCCTGATGGCCATCCCCATGGCCGCCTCCCTGGAGATCAACCCGCTGGGAAGGGTGACCCCGCTGCCCAATCTGCCGGGCTGGCTCATGGGGGTGGCCAATCTCCGGGGGGAGATCGTTTCCGTGGTCGACCTCAAGGCTTTTCTGGGGCTGGCGCCGGCCGGCGACGGGCCCGGCGGCCGCGGGCGGCCCCGGATGCTCATCCTGGTCCGCGAGTCCGAGACGACCATGGGGCTGGCGGTGGACCGGGTGGCGGGGCTCTTCCATCTTGACCGCCGGGTCGCGGTCCGGCCCAGCCCCTACCGGGAGGGTGATCCGGAGGAAAAACTGACCGCGTATATCGAAGGGGTTCTGCCGTCCGACGCCGCCGGCCTGGACGACGAACGGCGGCTGGTACACCTTCTGGACATCCGCAAGCTGACGGCTTCGCCGCGGATGACCGCCTTCAGGGCCGAATAGGAGACCATCCGTCATGTCGAGAACGCCCACCGACGAAATCGTCCGGGGATACATCCAGGAGGTGGAGGGCTACCTCGCCCCCTTGCGGGAGGGGATCGCCGCCTTCCGGGATGATCCGGAGGCCCGGGCGGCCCTGGAGGAGGTCCACCGGATGGTCCACACCATCAAAGGCGCTTCCGCCATGCTGGATATGGCGGGATTGAGCCAGATGGCCCTCCAGATGGAGGACGCCGTGGATGCCCTCCTGGACGGCCGGCTCGCCATGGACGACGCCTTGCACGACGCCATGACCGGCGCCGTCGACCGTTTCGAGGTCTACTGCCGGGATTTCCAGTCCCCGGGGGTCGACGGCCGGGCCCTCCTGGCCGAGACCCTCGCCGATTTCGGACTGGTTCTCGGAGACGACGGCGACGGGCGCCAGGCCCTCCTGGCGCGCGTGCCCGAACGGGAGGGCGGGCCGGTGGAGGCCGGGGCGACCGAAGGAACCGACGATTTCGCCGCGGACTTCGACGCCCTCCTGGCCGAGGAACCGGCGCCGGACGACGACCCCCTCATGCCGGACATTCCGCCGGACGATCCGCCGGAATGGCGGACGGCGGAGGCCGGGGCCCCGGAGATTCCGCCCGAAGAGTCGTCGTTCATGGGGCCGGCCGAAGCCGATCTCCTGGAGAGCTTCTACGAGGAGGCCGAAGACCATCTCCAGGAGATGGGCCGTTCCCTGGACGACCTGGCCGCCGGGGTGACGGCGCCCATGGCCATCGGGCCCGGGGAGCGTGAGCCCCTCCGGCGAATCCGCCGGGCGGTCCACACCCTCAAGGGGGCGGCGGGCGTCACCGGCCTGGTTTCAATCGCCGATTTCGCCCACCGGTTCGAGGATCTCCTGGACTGGCTCTATGAAACGGCCGACGAGATCACTCCCGAAGCGGTGTCGGTCCTCATCGATTCCGCCGACCTCCTGGAGGGGATCGTGGAGGCCCCGGAAACCGATTTCTCCGGCCGGATCGACCGGTTGCGAACCGCCTATGCGGGGATATCCGGTGAAGGGCCGGCCGAAACGGCGGCGCCCGCCGAAGACGATTCGGGTACGGACGAGGCCCCGCCCGCCACGGCCATGGTCCTCTACCGGCCGGGCCGGACCCTCCGGGTGGACATGGCCCGGATGGATGAGCTGGTCAACCTCTCCGGCGAGTGCATCATCGCGGGCGCCGCCTTCGACCGCCGGATGGCCGCCTTCGGGGAAGCCGTCGAAGAGCTGGAGCTGGCCCGGAACCGGCTCCGGGAGATCGCCCGGGATATGGAAATCGGCTTCGAGGTGAAGGGACTGGCCCGCATGGGATCGGCCGCGGGCGGCGGGGAACGGCCGGCGAATGCGGCGGCGGATGCGGAGGCCTTCGACCCCCTGGAGCTGGACCGGTATTCCGAACTCAACCTGATAATCCGGACCCTCAACGAATCGGTGATCGACGTGGGGGCCCTCCACACCGCGCTGGCCGGGGTCCACGGCGAGCTGGAGGGGAGCCTCACCCGCCAGCGGGTCCTCCTGAGCGAATTGCAGGACAAGATGACGCGGACCCGCATGACCCCCATGGGGACCATCACCCACCGGCTCCGCCGGACCGTCCGGGATGTGGCGACCCGGCTGGGCAAATCGGTGCGGCTGGTGGTGGATGGGGCCGACATCGAGCTGGACCGGGGGATTTGGGAAAAGCTGATCGACCCGCTCATGCACATCCTCAGAAACGCCGCGGACCACGGCATCGAGCCGCCGGAGACGCGCCGGGCCCTGGACAAGCCGGCCATGGGCACGGTCAAGCTGGCCGCCAGCCGGGAGGGAAACCAGGTGGTGATCCGCATCACCGACGACGGGGCCGGGCTCGACTACGGGGCCATCCGGAGGGCCGCCGCCGGGGCGGAACCGGCCCGGAACATCGACGCCCTCCCGGACGAGGAGGCGGCCCACTTCATCTTCTATCCCGGCTTCAGCACCCGTCGGGAGGTCAGCCCCCTGTCGGGCCGGGGCGTGGGCATGGACGTGGTCAGGGAGAACATCCAGGATCTCCACGGCGCCATCCGGGTGCGGTCCTGGCGGGGCGGGGGAACCCGGTTCACCATCCGCCTCCCCCTCACCCTGGCCGCCGTCCGGGCCCTGCTCTTCACCGTGGGCGACCAGACCTACGCCATCCCCCTGAGCGAGGTACACGAGATCCTCCGCATCTCCCCGGACGCCGTCTCCGGCCAGCGGGGGGACGTGGTCCGGATCAGGGACGCGGTGCTCCCCCTTTACGACCTGGCGACAGTGCTGGGGACCGTAACGGGAGCCGGACCGGGAGCTGGAACGGGAGCCGGGCGGCCGGCCGACGGCCATCCCCTGGTGATCGTGGCGGAGGCGGGGGAGCGGCGGGCGGCCCTGATCATCGATGGACTAATGGGGCAGCGGGAGATCGTCATCAAAGGCATGGGCGCCCACCTCCGGTACGTCAAGGGCGTTTCCGGCGTCACCATCATGGGCGACGGCGGCCTCGCCCCCATCCTCAACGTGGCCGACCTCGTCGGAGAGGAACCGGAAGCCGAAGCCGCCCCGCCGCCGGACATGGCGGCTTCGGCCGGCCCCCTGCGGATTTTGGTGGTGGACGACTCGGTCTCCATCCGGCAGGTGATCTCCCGCCTCATGTCCGAACAGGGATGGCGGGCGGAGACGGCCCGGGACGGGGTGGAGGCCCTGGACCGCATCCAGGAGTTCGATCCCGATCTGATCGTGCTGGACATCGAGATGCCCCGGATGAACGGATACGAGTTTCTCAACGCCGTCAACGCCCAGCCCGACCTCCGGGAGATCCCCGTGGTGGTTCTCACCTCCCGGACCGCGGCCAAGCACCGCCGGCGGGCCATGGCCCTGGGGGCCCGGGGATACGTGGTCAAACCCTACGACGACGCCGAGTTCATCGACCTGGTGTCCCGGTTGACCCAGCGCTGACGGCCGGCGATGGATTGGGAAGGAACGACCGCATGATCCAGGTGTTGATTTTCACGGCCGGGGACGGCCGCTTCGGCGTCGATTTGCCCCGGGCGGCCAATATCCGAAAGGCGGAGGCCGATTCCGGCGACCGGTCCCAGCCCCCCCGTCTGGCCGATCTGTTCGATCTTTACCCTGGGCTTTCCGGCGGAGCGGAGGATGCCGGCGCGGACCAGGTAGTGACCCTGACCGGGGACCATGGCGATTTCTCCCTGCGGGTGGACCGGATCGACGGCGTGGTCAACGCCCATGAAGGGGAGATCCTGCCCCTGTCGCCGGTGTACGGGGAAACGGCGCGCCGGTTTTTTCCCCGGGTGCTCCTGGCGGAGGCGGGGCCGGTTTTGATGCTCGATCCGGAAGCGGCGGCGGAAATCGCCGACGACCATCCCTCCGGGCCCGACCCGCTTCCGGAAGCGGAATCCGAAGCGGCGCCTCCGCCTGCCGAAATTTCGGGCGCGGAACTGGAGGACCGGCTCCTGAAACTGATCCTTTCGGAACCGATGACCAGGCGGATCGAGACGATGATTCACCGCCTGTCCGAAAAAACAGCGGAACAGAGCCTGTACAGAATCAAACGGGCCATGAAACGGACCTGAACCAATGGCGGAAGACCGAACCCAGAAAGTGCTCATCTTTCCGGCCCGACCTACGGGGGACGCCGGCGTGGGCGATCTCCTTTTCCTCTTCAGCATGGGCCAGGTGGAAGACATACTCAAGTCGGCCGCGGTTCATCCCGTCCCTTTCGCCCCGTCCCACATCCAGGGGATGGCCCGGTGGCGGGATCGCGTGCTGCCGGTGATTGGGCCGGAGGGGTGTTTGGGGGTGGGGGGAGAAAGGGACAGAGGGACGGAGGGACAGAGGGACAGAGGGACAGAGGGAAAAAGGGACGAAGGGAAAAAGGCACAGAGTGAGGGCGGGGATCGGTTTATTGTCGTTCGGACTGTGGTGGGGGAGGGGGCGGACCGGCGGTCGGAGCGGGCGATGTTCCGGGCCGGGGGACCGGTGGAGCTGCTGCAAGTGCCCGGAGGGGCGGCGCCGGCGGCGGTTCCCGACGCGATTGGGCGGGCCGACCGGGTTCGGGCCGCCTATGCGTGGGAGAATCGAATCATCATCGTTCTTGACACGGGCCGGATACTGATGGAAAAAGGCTGAAAAAGAAAAGGGACAAAGCGAGTGACTAACAGGAGGTGTTTTTAATGGAGAACAAGCGCGGAGCAAGCAGCCACGCCTCGTCGTGGTCCGACTGGGGGCCGTTTGGGGCGATTTCCGAGAGCATTCGCAATAAGCTCCTGGTGTCGCTTCTGGCGCTGTCCCTGATTCCACTGGTCATCCTGGGCGTCGTAACCTATCTTATCACCTCGGGGGTGCTCATGAACAACGCTTACGACGCCCTCGAAACGGCCCAGGCCAACAAGGCGGTGGCCATCAAGAACCATTTCGACGGCCGCCGCGGCGACATGACCGCCCTGGTGGAGACCGCCGACGCCCTCCGCGCCAAAGCCTTCAACCGGCTCGTCGCCATCCGGGAGCTGAAGCGGAACCTGGTGGAAAGCTACTTTTTCGAGCGGATGAAAAACCTCCGGGTGATGACCGAAACCCCGTTGTTGAGCGAGGCGTTGCGGGCCTTCGGCCGGGTCTCCGGCGGGGTGGGGGGCGGTTCCTGGCGGGAGGTGGAGCAGGCCTATGGCCCCTTCCTGGTCAACTTCAACGAAACATACGGGTATTACGACACCTATCTCGTTTCCGCCGAAGGAAAGATCCTCTACAGCGTCGGCCAGGCCGGAGACCTGGGCGCGACCCTGACCGAGGGCGATCTGGCGGACAGCCCGGCGGCCCGGGCCTTCCAGCGGGGGAAGGAAGGGGCCGTGTTCGAGGATTTCGATCTCTATGCGCCTGCGGAAGGGGAGGCGGCGGCCTTTATCGCCGCGCCGGTCCGGAGCGGCGACACCCTCCTGGGCGTGATCATGGCCCAGATCTCCGTGGACGGGATCGACTTCATCATGCAGGGGCCGGCCACCCTGGGCACGGGCGTGGAGACCTACATGGTCGGCCCGGACCGGCTCTTTCGGTCCAATTCCGTCTACATCACGGAGCGGACCCTCATCAACCCGGCCTTCCGGGTGGAGACCGGGGGCATCGGACAGGCCCTGGAGGGGGAGAGCGGCCGGTCCGTCTCCATCAACTACCTGGGCGAATTCGTGCTGTCGGCCTGGACCCCGCTGCGGATCCACGACCAGCGGTGGGCCCTGGTGAGCGAAATGACCATCGCCGACGCCTTCGTGCCCGGCGCGGCGGAAGGCGAGGCGGATTTTTTCACCCAATACAAGCAAGAATACGGCTACGACGACCTGGGCCTGGTCAACCCCGACGGCTTTCTCTTCTACACCGTGGAAAAGGGGCCCGACTACCGGACCAACCTCCTGGCCGGCCCCTACAGCGACACCAACCTCGGGCGGCTGATCCGGCAGGTCATGGAGACCCGGTCCTTCGGCATGTCGCCCTTTGAACGGTACGAGGCCAGCGAGAACGAACCGGCGGCCTTTTTCGCTCTGCCCCTCGTGAACCAGGATCAGGTGGAGCTGGTGGTGGTCGCCCGGTTGTCCGCGGCGTTGATCGACGCGGTAATGCAGGAGCGCTCGGGCATGGGCGAGACGGGCGAGAGCTTTCTGGTGGGCCCCGACGGCCTGTGGCGGAGCAATTCCCGGCGGTTCCAGGCAAGCACCGTGCTCAACCCGGACTTCCGGCTCCCGGCCGAGGCGGCCCAGGCCATGACCCGGTCGGCCGGTTCCGGGGTCCGGGAGAATGTCCAGGGCCGGAAGGTGCTCCGGTCCTGGTCCCCCCTGGTGGTCTCGCCGGCCACCGACGCGTCCCCCGGGGTCCGCTGGGCCGTGGTCTCGGAGGTGGGGTACGACGAGGTCCGGGCGCCGATCCGGAACCTGGCGACCATCACCCTCGGCATTCTGGCGGCGGTGGCGGTGATCGTGATCCTGGCCGCCCTGTGGCTCTCCCGGGGTCTGACCACCCAGGTCCGCCACATCAACACCGTTTTTGAAGAGATCGGCACGGGGAATTTCCAGGCCCGGACCCCGGTGACGACCCGGGACGAGCTGGGGACCATGGCGGGTTCCCTCAACGCCATGCTGGACAACACCCTGACCCTCATCCAGAGCAGCGAGGAGCGGGACACCATGCAGTCCTCCATCATGCGCTTGCTGGAGGAGATCAGCGGTCTGGCCGAAGGCGACCTGACGGTGCGGGCGGAGGTGACCGAGGACTTCACCGGCGCCATCGCCGACTCTTTCAACGACATGGCGGAGCAGCTGGGCGACGTGGTGAAGAACGTGCAATCGGTGACCGTCCAGGTGAGCGCCACATCCCAGGACGTGAGCGCCTCCACCGAGGACCTGGCCGAGACCAGCCGGCGCCAGGCCGCCCAGGTGGAGAGCGCCATAGCCGCCATCGACGCCATGGCCGGCGCCATCCGGCAGGTGGCCCAAAACGCCGGCCGGCTGGCGGAGGTGTCGGAGCGGTCCACGGCCAACGCCCGGGACGGCGCCGAGGCGGTGCGCCGGACCAACGCGGCCATGGAAACGATCCGGGAGCACGTCCAGGAGACGGCCCGGGCCATCAAGCGGCTGGGGGAGAGTTCCCAGGAGGTGGGCAACATCGTCCAGCTCATCAACGACATCGCCGACCGAACGTCGATCCTGGCCCTCAACGCCTCCATCCAGGCCGCCATGGCCGGCGAGTCGGGCCGCGGCTTCGCCGTGGTGGCCGAGGAGGTGCAACGGCTGGCGGAACGGTCCACCAACGCCACCAAGCAGATCGACACCCTCATCAAGAACATCCAGGGTGAAATCGGCGAGGCCGGGGCCAGCATGGAGGAGTCCATCCAGCGGGTGGTGGAAGGCTCCAAACTGGCCGACGGCGCCTACGGTCAGCTCCAGGAGATCGAGAACGTGGCGGTCCAACTGGCCGAGCTGATCCAGTCCATTTCCACCACCTCCCGGCAGCAGGCCCAGGCCTCCCAGGAGATCGCCAAGACCATGGCGTCGGTGGGAGAGGCCAGCGCCCGCACCTCGGAGGCCAGCCGGGAGACCGCCTCCTCCATGCGGAACCTGGCGGAGGTTTCCGACCGTCTGAACGAGTCGGTGTCGGTGTTTAAGCTGGAGGAAGAGTGAATCCACTTCGTCCACCAAGCTGAAACGAAGATCGGGGCATGAACGCTCGAAAGTGCGAAGGGGCATAAACAAGGAGAGTCTATGTTAAAAAAGGTCGCGTTGACGGCAGTGGCGATGTTGCTGCTCTGGTCCGCCGGAGCGCTCGGCGCCGAACCGGTGCGGATCGGGTTGAACTACCCGGAGACCGGGCCGTATTCCGTCCAGGGTCGGTATCAGCTCCAGGCGGCCAATCTGGCGGTGGAGGAGATAAACGCCGCCGGCGGCATCGCCGGGAGGCCCATCGAACTGGTCATCCGGGACACGGCGTCCCGACCGGAAAAATCGGCGGCCAACGTCGGGGAGATGATCGACAGTCACGGGTGCGAGATGATCTTCGGCGGATCGTCGTCGGCCGTGGCCATCGAAGGCGGCAAGGCGGCAAAATCCCGGGGGAAGATCTACTTCGGCACCCTGACCTATTCCAACTCCACCACCGGGGAGGAGGGGCACAAGTATATGTTCAGGGAGTGCTACAACGCCTGGATGGGCGCCCGGGTGCTCTCCTACTACCTCCGGGAACGCTATCTGGCCGCCCGGAAATACTTCTACATCACCGCCGACTACACTTGGGGATGGACCACCGAACGGTCGATCCGGAAATTCTCCAACACCTCCAACTCCCGCCGGCACAAATCTGTCCCGACGCCGTTTCCCGACGCGACCGAGGCCGACTTCCAGAAGGCCCTGGACGCGGCGGCGGCGGAAAAGCCCGACGTCCTGGTTCTGGTGCTCTTCGGCAAGGACATGGTCACGGCCCTCCGCCTGGCCGCGGAGATGGGACTCAAGGAGGCGGTCCAGGCGGTGGTGGTGCCGAACCTGACCCTGGGGATGGCCGAAACGGGCGGACCCCATATCATGGAAGGGGTGATCGGGGCCCTCCCCTGGTGCTGGAAGGTTCCTTACGCCTACGACCACAGCCGGGGCCGGCGGTTCGTGGAGGCATTCGCCGGCCGGTACAATTCCTACCCCTCCACTTCGGCGGCGTCGGCGTATACGATCCTCTACCAGTACAAGGCCGCCGTGGAGCGGGCCGGAACCTTCGATTCCCGGGCCGTCGTCGGGGCCCTGGAGGACCACCGGTTTACGCTGCTGAAAGACCGGCAGCAGTGGCGGGGCTTCGATCATCAGTGCATCCAGACCGTTTATGCGGTGCGGTGCAAGTCGGCCGGCGAGGTGCTCAAGGACCGGTTTCAGCAGGATTATTTCGAGATCGTCAACGAGATGGACGGCGTCGAAGCCGCCCGGAACCGGTTCAACTGGGAATACGGGCGGCGCAAAGCGGGCAAACCGATTCAGCTCGAATGGTGAAACATAGGGAGACGATGGATAGAGGAAGAGAGGAACAGCGGTACGGGGGCGCGACGGCGCGGGGGAGGATGCGGATATGGACGGCGGCGGTATTGCTGATGGTGTTCGCGGCCGCCTGCGTGCCCCGGACGTCCATTGAAGGCCAGTCAGAGAACGGGCTCCATGCAACGGCCGAGTCGGCGTTCCGGGCCAGGGAGTATCCCGAAGCCCTGCGCCTTTATGAGGACTACCTGCGGCGGTATCCCCAGGGGCCTCACACCACGGCGGCGCTGATGCGGATCGCCGAAATTCAGATGATCGAAGGCCGATACGAACCGGCCCGGAACACCTACCGACGATTGATGGACCGGTTTCCCGACAGCGGTCTGGTCCCGGATGCGGCGGTGGGCGTTCTTAAATCCTTTTACGCGTCGGAGCGGTACAAGGACGTTATCCGGTACGCCGACGACCTGCTCAAAAAGGTTCGGTCCCCGGACGACGTCCGGCGCCTCTACCTGATTCTGGGCGATGCCTACATGGCCATCGACTCGCC
>JAABTM010000171.1 GCA_011389855.1 Desulfobacteraceae bacterium | reverse complement strand
TGGCGGTTTGAAATTTGATCCGGCTTTTAGCCGGTTTTGGATGATTGAGCCTGGGGTTTCAACCCAAGGCGGCGCGGCCAGGGCGTTGGACTTTTATTGGGACCTTCATTTTCGAAAATTACCTAAAAAACCGACTGAATCTCATTCATTCACGGGTATTGCTCTAAAGGGCGCTCGGGGAAGGCCGACGATTGGCGATATGCTGATTATAACGGATTTTGGAGATGGCCCTGAAAGGGCGTCACATACCAGGGCGGCTGCATTTTTTTTGACAAAAAGCGAGTTCCTATGTAGTATTGAGAAGGGTATCAGCACTGCGAAATGGTGGGGCCAAGCTGTAAAAAAACGCTTCCTGTTTTTTAGGAATGGCTTTGGGGAGCGACATAGGAAAAAAGAGGGATAGAGAACAATGGTCCGCATTCATACTAAAACTCCCAATTTTTTGATATTCTGCATTATACTGCTATCTTTATTATCAAAGACTGCTTTGGCGGCCGATGACGACAAGGTGTGGCGAGTATGTGAAATAAAGATAGTATCGCATCCCGCACTTGATGCCGATGAAAAGGGATTTTCTAAAGGGCTTGCCAGTTCTGGTTTTATTGAAGGGAAAACAGTTCTTTACAAGCGATTTCACTCCCGCGCGGCCAATTGCTCAATCTTCTCGCGTCACTCGCCAGACGATATTGCCGACATCATCGGCTACCAGGAGCGCCCCCCGGGCATCGACGGCCACGCCCACCGGTCGTCCCAGGGCCTTGCCATCCTCGCTGAGGAAGCCGGTGAGCACATCGATGGGCCGGCCGGCCGGTTTGCCGTTCTCGAAGGGTACGAAAATGACTTTGTAACCGCTGCGAGGTTCACGGTTCCAGGAACCGTGCTGGCCAATGAACATGCCCTGGCTGAATGGATCGGGCAGATTCGCCTTTTCGCTGGAGGCAAGACCGAGGCTGGCGGTATGGGGACCAAGGGCGTAGTCGGGGACCACTGCCCGTTCGACAAGATCGGGTCTCTGCGGTGAAACCCGGGTGTCGACATGGTCTCCGAAATAACTGTAGGGCCACCCATAGAAGGCGCCGTCGCGCACGGATGTCAAAAAATCAGGAACAAGGTCGCTGCCCAGTTCGTCGCGTTCGTTGACGGTGGTCCAGAGGGTGTTTGTTACCGGCTCCACAGCCAGCCCATTGGGATTGCGCAGCCCGGAGGCGAAAATCCGATGCTTCCCGGTTTCCAAATCGAGAAGCCAGATAGCGGCCCGCCCCTTTTCCATGGCCAGTCCGTTTTCACCATGGTCGCTGTTCGAACCTACGGTGATATAGAGTTTTTTGCCGTCGGCCGCGGCAAATATATTTCTGGTCCAGTGTTGGTTGATCGTCCCCGCCGGCAAATCGATGACTGGTTCAGGCTCGGCTTCGATGCGGGTGGTTCCCTGACGGTAGGGAAAACGGACGATACCATCGGTATTGGCGACATAGAAGTCGTCGCCGACCAGGGCCATGCCGAAGGGGGAGTGGAGTTCATCGAGGAAGACGGTGCGCACATCGACTACGCCATCGCCGTCGGCATCGCGCAACAGGGTGATGCGGTCGGCGCTGGGAACCGCGGCTCCCGCCTTTTTCATCATTCTTTTCATCATCCAGGCCCTGATCGTACCCTCCTTGCCGGCCTTGGCCGGGGCGTTGCTTTCGGCCACCAGAATATCGCCGTTAGGCAGTACATAGAGCCAGCGGGGATGGTCCAGTCCGGAAGCGAAGGCGCGGACATCGGCGCCCGGCGCCGCCGTCGGTTTTTGTCCTTCCGGCCAACCTACGGCCTTGGCGACGTTGATAGTAGGGATGAGATGCTTCGCCGGTTCCGGCAATACCGGATCCTCTCCCGTACCTGCCGAGACGGGCAATTCGGCTCTATGAGAACATCCCGCCACGCCAAGAAGAAAACAGATCTGTAAAAGAATAACTGATGTTTTCATGGTAATTCCCCCGGAAAGATTTGAATGGTCTGTAAATGATGCCGGCATACTTCTTTAGAGTACTATTCCATACGAACCAAATTGTCAATCATCGAAAACCGAAGGCCATGGCAATTCACAAGGCTGGCATCCTTTCTTGTTGCGCTATCCATTCTTGGTGTCCGCCTCGCCTGCCAGACCCGGATAGACGGGGACGTTGCTCTTCGGCGTCTGGTGCAGGATGATGCGGATATCGAGATCACCAGCCTCTTTGTCAATGGGCACGGGGTGAACACGATCATCGAAAAGCATGGCGGATTTATCGACAACTACATGGGCGACGGGCTCATGGCCCTCTTCGAGTCCAAAGATCCCTTTACAGGGGCATTTGAATCGGTCCGTGCCGGGATCGGGATGCTCCGGGAGGTAAAGGAAAGGTGTACAACGATGCGTACGGGTTCGAAAACATGGGTTGATTTTTCATGATTTGATGCCCATTTTGGGTTCTTTGTCGAGACGTCAATGCCGGCATTGAAATTGCCGCCAAAGCGTCTGATCAAAGGACCGGTTCCGTATGATTGAAACCCTGAAATCCGATCACCTGGCGGGTCGCCGCAAAGGCGCATTTTCCGTATGCTCGGCCCATTCGGACGTTTTAAAAGCCGCCATGGCGACGGCCGCGGCCGGAGGGGACGAGCTGCTGATCGAGGCCACGCCCAACCAGGTCAACCCCTTCGGCGGCTATACCGGCATGACCCCGGCCCGGTTTCAAACCTTTGTCTTCGAGCTGGCGGATGCGGTCGGTTTGCCCCGGCGACGCATCGTGCTGGGGGCCGACCATCTGGGGCCTCACGTCTGGCGAAAAGAGCCGGCGGAAGAGGCGTTGGTCAAAGCCGAAAGGATGGCCCGGGAGTGCGTCGCCGCCGGTTTTCACAAAATCCATCTGGACCCGAATCCCCCCTGTGCCGATGATCCGCCGTCGGGGCTGGCGCCGGAGACGGTGGCCGGGCGGACCGCCCGCCTGTGCCGGGTCGCGGAAGACGCCGCGGACGACCTCCCCGACGGCCATTCGCGTCCGGTTTACGTGATCGGCGCCGAAGTGCCCGCCCCGGGGGGCGATCTGAAAGCGGCCGACCGGTTGGTCGTCACCCGGCCTGAAAGCGTTGCCGAAACCATCGACTTGACCCGAACGTGCTTTCGATCCGCCGGCATGGCGGCGGCCTGGGACCGCGTCGTCGCCATTGTGGCGCAGCCCGGCGTGGAGTTCGGCGACAACGACGTGGCCGTCTATCGACCCGGCCGGGCTCAATCCCTGTCGGCCTTTCACGAAAAGCTGCCGGGCCGGATGAGCTACGAAATTCATTCCACCGATTTTCAACCGCCCGGGGCTTTGGAGCATCTCGTCCGGGACCATTTCACCCTCCTCAAGGTCGGCCCTTGTCTGACCTTCGCCTTTCGGGAGGCGGTCTTCGCCCTTGGGCACATCGAAACTGAATGGCTGGGCGGCCGGAAAGCGATCCGGCTCTCGGGCATCCGCGACGCGCTGGAACGCGCGATGCTGGACAATCCGGCCCACTGGCGGACCCACTATACCGGCCCCCCGGACGAACAGCGCTGGATGCGGGCCTTTAGTTATCGCGACCGGATTCGTTATTATTGGCGCCATCCCGCCGTTGTCCCGGCACTGGCGCGACTCCGGGAAAATCTCTCCCGCCATATGCCGCCGGGCCTGATCCGCCAGTATTTCCCGGATCTGTACCCCGAAATCGAATCCGGCCGACGCGGCAGCGACCCCGAATCGCTGATCCGCCGCCGCATTCAGGCCTCCCTGGCGCCTTACGCCCACGCCTGCCGATCCCTCACTTCTCCTGGCTCAATGAAACCCCCGGCTGAATTGCTTTTGCAGCAGTAAAAAGACCATGGCGGCGGAAAAGGAGAGGATCGTCTTTGTGGAGAAACAGCATCCAGCCCCGCCGTTAGAATTGCTGAATACGTCTCTTGACATTGACAGGTAATTCTTTTTCACATAAAGTCATTCCGAACATTGGCCCATAAATTGTTATTCGGGCTTATTTATTGGGGAAAGGATGTCGCTGAATGAAGATTGATCTATTCTTTTCCGGGACGACAGAAAAGCCTGCGCAGCCTCTTACGATTGAAACGTCAATCCGATATATACGGATCTCCCATACCTGAAGGAGGCGAATGGTGCAGAGCGACAAGCATCGTATCCTGATCATCGATGACGACAGCATTAACAGAACCTTGATGGCGACCTGTCTGGAAGAGCTGGGCTTTACGGTTCATGAGGCCGAAGACGGAATGATCGGACTGGAGATCCTCCAGGAGATGGAATTCGATCTGGTGCTTCTCGATCTTCTGATGCCGGTGATGGACGGTTTTGAAGTGCTGGCCCGGATGAAGTCGGAAAAAAGGCTCCGCCATCTGCCGGTGATCGTCACCTCCGGCGAGATGGATCAGGAGAGCATCGTGCGGTGCATCCAAATGGGCGCGGTCGATTACATGACCAAGCCGTGCGACCCGGTCCTGCTGCACATCCGGGTCCGGAATGTCTTTTGTTCCGAAGGCGCGGCGCCGGCGCCGAACCGGAATCAGGCCGGGACGATGCTGGTGGTGGATGACGACACCCTCTACCGCACCCTGCTGACCACCAGCCTGGAAGAGAAGGGATATATCGTCGCGGAGGCCGAAAACGGAAAGCAGGCATGGGAGATGATCCAGGCCGGATCGTATGATCTGGTTTTTCTGGACCTGCTGATGCCGGAGATGGACGGCTTCGAGGTGCTGGAGCGGATCAAATCCGACGGCGGAACCGACCATATCCCGGTGATCGTGGTCTCCGGAGAGAATGACATGGAGAGCCTGGTGCGATGCATCGAAGCCGGCGCGGCCGATTTCCTCTGCAAGCCCTTCGATCCGGCGGTCCTCCATGCACGGGTCAACGCCTCCCTTGCCGTAAAGCGGCTGCGCGACCAGGAGCGGGCCTATTTTGAAAACATCCAGGAGGAGCGCCGGAAATCGGAGCAACTGCTGCTCAACATCCTGCCCAAGCCGATCCTGGACCGGCTCAAGCAGAAGGAAGAGATCATTGCAGACTCCTTCGAGGATGTCACCGTCATGTTCGCGGATCTGGTGGGCTTCACCGAGCTGGCCGGAAGGATTCCGCCCATCGAGCTGGTCAACCTGCTCAATACCATATTCTCCGCATTTGACCGCGCCGCGGCCCGAAACGGTCTGGAGAAGATCAAGACCATCGGCGACGCCTACATGGTGGTGGGGGGACTGCCGGTTTCCAGGCCCGATCATGTCGAAGCGGTCGCGGATCTCGCGCTCGAGGTGATGGCGGCTCTCCCCAATTTGCAGACCGAACAGACAAAATCCCTTGCCATTCGGATCGGAATCCATACGGGCCCTGTGGTAGCGGGCATCATCGGGACCCATAAGTTCAGCTACGACCTGTGGGGGAATACGGTCAATATCGCCAGCCGGATGGAATCCCACGGGGTTCCGGGGGCCATCCATGTCTCTTCTGAGGTATACGAGCAGTTGAAGGATCGATACAGGTTCGAGAGCCGGGGGATTATCGATATAAAGGGAAAAGGGGAGATGGAGACCTGGCTTCTGAAGGGAAAAAAGGGAGATGACAGATGATCAAATGGTTCGACAGCATCAAGATCAAATACAAGCTGCTGTGCGTCGGCATCGGCGGCATTCTGATCACCACTCTCTTCATGGTGGCCCTGGCGGTCTGGCAGGGGGACCTGCTCACCCGGCACGCCCGGATCGAAGCGGAAAAGCTGATAGACGCGGATCTCGCCCATATCGCGGAAAGCGTCTACAACCTGATCGCCTCCCAGGATGAATCGATCCGGCAGAAGGTGATCCATGATCTGAACGTGGCCCGATATGTTCTCGATAACAGGGGCGGGGTTCAGATCTCCGACGAGATGGTCCAATGGGAGACGATCAACCAGTTTTCCCTGGAGAAGAAGCTTGTCCTGCTGCCAAAGATGATGATCGGGGGCGATTGGCTCGGCCAGAATGCGCGGATGGATTTGGAAACGGCCGTAGTGGACGAGGTGAAGCGCCTGGTGGGCGGAACCGCCACGATCTTTCAGCGGATGAACGAGGCCGGAGATCTGCTGCGCGTGGGAACCAATGTGGAAAAATTGGATAAGAGCCGGGCCATCGGCACCTTCATCCCGGCCGTCAATCCGGATGGATCGGCGAACCCGGTGGTTTCCACTATCATGAAGGGGGAAACCTATCATGGCAATGCCTATGTGGTCAATGACTGGTACGTCACCGCATACGAGCCGATTCTGGACCCGGCCGGCGAGCTGGTGGGGGTCCTTTATGTGGGGGTGAGGCAGGAGAACATCCGGGCCCTGCGCGAGGCCATCATGCGGGTGCGGATCGGAGAATCGGGCTCTGTCTTCATCATGGGAGGCGCGGGACAGAACCGGGGCAGGTATATCATCTCAAAAGACGGCCTCCTCGACGGCCTGAGCGTCTGGGACGCCGCCGACTACGACGGAAACCCGTACATCCGATCAATCATCGCAAAGGCACTCCGGCTCGAGCCGGGCCAATATGAGACCCAGCGCTACCGCATCGAGGATCAGAAGAACATGGCCCCCCACGGCGTGATTACCCGGATCTCCTATTACGAACCGTGGGACTGGGTCATCGGCGCCACAGTCTTCGAGGATGAGATCAAAGGCTTTCTTCAGCCGTTTTCGGACGGTTATCAGAAGATGATCCACATGTTCATCCTGGTGGCCTTCATGACCGCGCTCTTCGGCGGCTGCGTGGCCTGGCTCATGGCCCAAAAGATCGCCATGCCCATGATGGCCATCACGGCTGCCGCCACCCGCCTGACACAGGAGGATCTGCCCCGACTTACCGAATCGATGGGCGCGGTGGAGGCCGGGGATCTGACCGTCGGCTTCGCGTTCCAAAGCGAACCGATCCGGATCAAGGCCTCGGGCGAGCTTCAGATGCTGGCCCAGGCATTCAACAGCATGAATCAATCCCTGACCGCGGTGGGCGGGGCCTTCACGCGGATGGTTTCCAATCTGCGGGAGCACGTCGAGGTTCGCAAGGCCGCGGAGCAGGCGCTGAGGGACAGCGAAAGCCGGCTTCGGACGATCATCGAGCAGTCCCCCATCAGTATTCAGATCTATTCGGAGGAGGGAATCCTGACGGAGATCAACGCCGCGTCCGAACAGTTGTTCGGGGTTCCCGGGAACCGGATGATCGGCATCGATCTTTTCGGGAACCGGCAGGTGGAGAAGATGGGCTTGATCCCGTATCTGGATCAGGTCCGGGAGGGCCGGACCATCCACGGCGTCGAAAGCAGATATCAGGTCAACGGAAGCGAAGCCGTCGAGGAGAAGCGGGAGGTCTGGATAAGAAGCTGTTTTTATCCCATCCGGGACAAGAACGGAAAGATCCTCAATTTCGCCATCATGCATGAAAACATCACCGACCTGAAGCAGCATCAGCTCCACCTGGAGGATCTGGTGGCCGAACGCACCCGGGAGCTGGCCGAGGCCAAGGAGGAGGCCGAGCTGGCCAACCGGTCCAAGAGCGCGTTTCTGGCCACCATGAGCCATGAGATCCGCACCCCCATGAACGGCGTGATCGGCATGACCAGCCTGCTGCTGGACACGAAGATGACCGACGAGCAGCGGATCTTCGCGGAGAACATCCGCAACAGCGGGGAATCCCTTTTGACCATCATCAACGACATCCTCGATTTCTCCAAGATCGAGGCCGGCCACCTGGAACTGGAAAACGCGCCCTTCAGCCCCCAGGAATGCGCTGAATCGGCTATCGATCTGGTGGCGGTCAAGGCCGATGAGAAGGGGCTGGAGCTGGCCTGTATGATCGATCCGGACGCGCCCCCGGCCATCATGGGAGATGAGACCCGACTGCGCCAGATTCTGCTCAACCTGCTGAGCAACGCGGTCAAGTTCACCGAAAAGGGGGAGGTGGTGGTGGCGGTGAAGGCGGCTCGAACGGGGGCGGAAAATCCCGACGGGGCCGGTCCGAAGCAGTATGAGCTGGAATTCGCCATCCGGGATACGGGCATCGGGATTCCGGAGGACCGGATGGACCGGCTTTTCAAGTCCTTCAGCCAGGTGGACGCCTCCACGTCCAGACGATACGGCGGCACCGGCCTGGGGCTGGTCATCTCCCAGCGCCTTTCGGAGATCATGGGGGGCCGCATGTGGGTGGAGAGCCGGATGGGCCGGGGAACGACCTTTTTCTTTACCATCCGAGCCGTTGAAGGCATCCGGCCCCGGCCCATCTACCTGGTTTCGGATCAGCCGAAGCTGAATGATCGCAAGGTTCTGATCGTGGACGACAACGCCCTCAACCGGGAGATCCTGATGCGTCAGACCACCTCCTGGGGGATGGCGCCCGAGCCGGTCTCGTCCGGAGCGGAGGCCCTGGAAGCGATCGCATCGGAAAATTTCTATGATCTGGCCATCCTGGACCTGGACATGCCGGAAATGGACGGCATCCAACTAGCCGAGGCGATCCACCAGCGGGAGCAGACCCGGAAGCTGCCGCTGATCATGATGTCCTCGGCCGGCATGATCGCCAAAGAGGAGTTTCGCCGGGAGTTCGATGCCTGGCTGGTCAAACCGGTCAAGCAGTCCCAGTTGTACAACACCCTGCTGGGGGTCTTCATGCAGGAGAGCGTTCTTCAGGCGGAGGAGGACCGGGAGGGCGAGGCCCAATTCGATGAGACCCTGGGCAAAACCCATCCGTTGCGGATACTGATCGCGGAGGACAACTCCATCAATCAGCAACTGGCGATTCTGACCCTGGAACGGCTCGGATACATGGGAGACATCGCCGGCAACGGCATCGAGGCGGTGGAGGCCGTGGGCCGGCAGCCCTACGATGTGATTCTGATGGACATCCAGATGCCGGAGATGGACGGCATGGAGGCGACCCGGGCCATCCGCGAAAAGTTTCCGGCCCAATCCCAGCCCCGGATCATCGCCATGACCGCGAACGCGCTGCAGGGGGACCGGGAGATGTGTCTCGGCGCCGGCATGGACGATTACATCAGCAAACCCTTCAAGGTGAACGAACTGGTCCGGGCCCTGCGCCGGTGCAAGCCCAAAAGCGCGGCCGGCCCCCCGGTTCAGCCGGCGCCCCGTCCGGCCGCGGCGCCCGCCCCGCCCGCGTCGGCCCTGTCCGGCGGCGCCGTTCTCGATTCTTCCGCGGTAAAGCGGCTCACCGCCCTGCTGGGAAAAAAGGCTCCGGCCATGCTGCCCATGCTGATCGACGATTTTCTGCGGGATGCCGGCAAGCTCCGGGAGCAGGCGGAGCGGGACATGGAAGCGGGGGAAGCGGAACGCCTGAGACGCACCTTTCACACCCTCAAATCCAACGCCAAAAATTTCGGCGCCATCGCGCTTTCCGATTTGTGTCAGGAGGCCGAGAACGCGGCAAAGGGGGGCCGGACGGATCTCTCCGGTTTCCTCGTGCAAGTCGAAGGGGCGCTTTCCGATATCCGGCCCGCGCTTGAAGAACTCCGCCAGGGACCCCAGTAAAGGAGCCTGTCGCCATGACGCGTTTCACCCATCCGCCCATCAAAGAAGGATATCTCGTATACGACGCTATGGGAACAATCTACCCTTAAACATAAACAGGCGAGACTGACATGCGGCCGGATTGTATCAGATGTGGATTAGGGAGGATTTTTTAAATGCAAAACTGCCCTGTATGCAACCAAAAACTCCCCGAACCGCTTTCACCCTTCTGCCCCCGTTGCGGCTGGGATATCAAAAATGACCTGACCCTCGCGCCGACGATAGGCGATCTCCCGGATTCGGTGGTTGAAGAATACCGCCAACTGGTGGCCCTGGCGCGGAAGAACTGGCGAGAGCGGCTGGAATTCGAGAAAAGACGGAAGGCCCTGGAAAAGGAAGTGCGGCGTTTGCGGCAAAAGGACAGGCAGGCGTCCGAGCGGGAGCAACGGCTTCAGGCGGAACATGAGGAGATGGCCAGGCGGCTTGAGGAGGAGCGGCGGCCTCGGCCTTCAAAATGGCGAACGCTGTTGGCCGGAAGCGTTGGCGTCCTCTTTCTGGGGCTGGTTGTTGTCGTCATGGCGTTTTTTCCGTCATCGGGCAACGAAGACCCCACGCCATCGCCAAAACCGCGGCCTGATCCCGCCACGCCCGCCCCTCGTCCACCCACCGCCCCCAAATCTTTCACCAACTCCCTCGGCATGGAATTCGTTTACATCGAGCCGGGCGAATTTATGATGGGCAGTCCGCCTGACGAACCAGATCGTTTTAATAATGAACGGCGGCACAAGGTGCGGTTAACGAACGGGTTTTACATGCAAACCACCGAAGTGACCCAGGGCCAGTGGAAAGCGGTGATGGGGAGCAATCCCTCCGATTTTAGCTCCTGCGGCGATGACTGCCCTGTTGAAACCGTGTCCTTGAACGACGCCCAACGCTATATTGAAAAGCTGAACGGGAGGGGTGGAGGGCGTCAATACCGGCTGCCCACTGAAGCGGAATGGGAATACGCCGCCCGTGCGGGGACCGACACGCCGTTCTCTTTTGGAGAATGCCTTTCGACTAATGATGCCAATTATGATGGCGATGATCCACTTGAGGGCTGTCCAAAAGGAAAAGACAGAGGCAAACCGGTTCCGGTCGGCGGCCTTAAAGCCAATGCATGGGGTTTGTACGACATGCATGGCAATGTATGGGAATGGTGTCGGGATTGGTACGATGATTACCCGGACGGTCCTGTGATTGACCCGACTGGACCTGCTGATGGCGCGTTCCGGGTGATCCGGGGCGGGTCCTGGATTCTCAGCGCCGGGAACTGCCGCTCGGCGTACCGACTTCACCACTCGCCGGACATCCGGTTCAACTTCCTGGGCTTTCGCGCCCTCGCGGTCCGGCCGGGCTCATCCTCTGACCGCGGTGGGCGGCGCCTTCAAGACCCCCGGTAAAGGAGCCTGCCGCCATGAAACGCTTTACCCATCTGCCGATTCGCTTCAAACTGCTGATCATCTACGCCACCCTCTTCACGGTGGCCATGACGCTGGGAAGCGCGGTCATCTACACCTTTGCCCGAAAGGCCATAGAGGAGAACATCGAGGACCATCTCACCAGCGCCACCGCCGCGACGATCAACATGGTCCGAACCACCGCGGACGCGGCCATCAAGAATTACCTGCGGGCCGTGGCGGAGAACAATC
>JAABTM010000170.1 GCA_011389855.1 Desulfobacteraceae bacterium | reverse complement strand
CCTGACGCGGAGAAGGGCGCAGCACCTCGGCCCCGAACCGGGCGATGTCGTATCGGGAGGTGAAGGCGGTGGCTTCTTCCACGAAACAGCAGGAGAGCCCGAAGAACATGGGCCAGAGACTCCGGGCCCGGGCCCAGTTGAGGACGATGTCCACCGGCCGGGTCAGCTTGTCCAGCCCGTCCGGCGTCGGATTGTCGGTCAGGATTTTGCCTGGGGTCCCCACTCGAGTCCTCCCTTGCGCCAGATATAGACCAAGCCCATGATCAGTACGAAGATGAAAAACAGGATTTGAAACCATCCGGCCCAGCCGAGCTGTCTGCAGGCCACGGCCCAGGAGAAGATGTAGGCTCCCTCCACGTCGAAGATGAGAAAGAAGATGGCCACCAGGTAAAATGAGACCGGATACCGCAGGCGCGCGGTTCCGGTGGGGATTATGCCGCTTTCGTAGGCCCGTCCTTTTTCAGGCGAGGGTTTTTTTTCCCCGAGCCATGAGGAGATGAAGAGGAGGACCGCGACTATGACTAACACCCATGCCCCGTAGGCGAACAGGGCGAAAATGCCGGGTTCCCAGGGCGAAAAAGGCGCGGAATTCAAAATCGGTTCCATGGACCTCCACTGTCGAATGAACGGCGGTTGCAAAAATTAATTTTGACTCAACTATAAACCGCTATCTTCGGAAAAGTCAAGCCCCAAGCGGCCTTCGGCCTTCAGGCGCTGGAAAGCGGCCATCTGCGCGGGGGTGAGGATCCGCCGCAGGTCGGTCTCCAGGTCTCCCCAGGGGGGCGGCCGGTTCGGACCGGACGAGCGGGACGCATCGGCCGACTCCGGTTTCGGCTCGGGGCGGGTCCGCTCCTGGCGGAGGCGGTCCCGGAGGAGGGACCGGAGCCGAAGCATCTGTTCCGGGCTCATGTCCAGCTCCCGCCGCAGCAACCCGATGACCCGTTCGGCGCCGGCCCGGCGGGCCCCCGTGGGGGGCCGGGACTTGTGGCCCCATCGCCGCAACCGGGTCCGAACCGTCTCCAGTTTCCGGCCTTTTTCAGGGGGAAGCTTGTCTTCCATCCGGTCGAAATGGGATTCCATAATTTGTTCCAGTTCCGGATGGTACCGTCGCCGGAGATCGGAGAGGGAGGCCATCATGTCCTGGGTGATGGGCTCCAGTTCGGCCCTTTCCGAGGGGGTCAGCGCCAGTTCCCGGGCCAGCCGCCGCATCAGGCGGGGCATCATTTCAGGGGGCGGTCCGCTCTTGACCAGGCTTTCGATTTTGTGCTGGGTGTAGAGGTATCCCCCCACGGCGCCGATGCAGGCGCCGGAGAGGAAGACCAGAAGGAGGCCGGACAGGATTTTAATTCTTTTCATGGTATTGCTACAGCAGCCCGAAGGACTGGATCAGGCCGAGCCCGACCGGGTCGTCGACGAAAAGGCGGGTCAGTTCATACCCGACGCCGGTCTCGTAACCGAAGTAATAGACCACCGTGGCCAGGGCCAGAACCGAGGCCGCCCCGGCGAACCGCCAGACCAGCCGTTCGGTGGGGATCAGCCGTTCCCGGACGGCGTTCAGGGGCCCCAGGCGGCGGATTCGGCGCAGGGTTTCCGCCTGCCATCCGTCCGTCGCAGGCCGGTTTTCCTTGTCGAAATACGCGGTTTGAAGAGACCTCCGGATCTCATCGAACGATCTCATTCTCATCCCCTTTCCGCCGCCAGGTTGGTCAGCAGTTTGTGTAGTTTTTTCCGGGCCCTGAAGGAGCGGACCTTTACGTTGGCCACGCTCCACCCCAGAAGGGCCGCGGCCTCTTTCACCGGTTTCCCCTCCAGGTAGACCAGCTCCAGCACCATCCGGTCCGCCGGCGAGAGCCGGTCCAGGGCCCAGTCGAGGAGGGCTTCGGCCTCTTTTCGCCGGTCCGCCTCCCGGAACGCTTCACCGGATCGGTCCGCAAGGACCGTTTCCACATGGCGCCGCCCCTCTTCGCTCAAAGAACTCATGACGCGCTCGGGGGACCGGTACCGTTTTCGCCAGAAATCATAGCAGGTCCGGACGGCGATGGAAGAAAGCCACCCCTTGAGCGCGCCCTTGCCTTTGAAGGAGGGCAGGGACCGGTAGGCCCGGATGAAGGTTTCCTGGGCGATTTCCTCCACCCCGTCGGGGGGCAGGTGCTTCTTGATGATCCGGAGCACATGGGCCTGGTGGCGGGCGATGATCCCTTCGAAGGCGTCCGGGTTTCCGTTGAGAACCCGCTCGACGAGGACGTCGTCCGGGTCGCTGTCATTGGCGGCGATAACCCGCATGGTCTCGTGGCCGGGGCAAAATGGCGAGCGCGATTGTCGTTGTCCACCATTTGGCGTATGTCATTTTCCGTCTCCTGTGTCGTATTGGATGTCGATAGTGTCGGAACCGTTTTCCGGGAAGCCGTCCCCTTTCATGGGTTAAGTCGATGTCCGGCCGGGAAAGGTTACACCGGGGCCCCTTTTTTGCCGGTTTTGACTTTTTTCCGGACTGTTCCCAGGTAGATGGCGACCAGGGTCACCCCCACGCCTATCCAGTTGATTGGGGAGGTGGGACGGTCGAAGAACAGCACATCCCAGACAAAGGCCAGGGCCGGCTGGAGCAGAAGGATGAGGCCGGAGAGCGACGCCCGGAGCTTGGGCAGGGCGTTGGTGATGAGAATCCAGCCGATCACCTGGCTGAAAAGGCCCAGGGCCAGCAAGGCGAAGAGCGTCCGGAGGTCGGGGATGCCGAAGGACGCCCCGGACCGGAAGATCTCCGCGGTCAGAAAGATCACGGTCGCGAAGGAGACCATGGCGACCACGTAAAAAAGGGAGGCCCCGGCCTGCTCCGACTGGAGTTGGCGAATGGAAAGGAGGTATCCGGCGTAGCAGGCGGCCGCGGCGAACCCGAAATAGACCCCGAGCCGATAGGCGTCGCTCAGCGTGCTCCAGTCCAGGCCCACGATCATGAAAAGGCCCGCGAAGGCCAGGGGGACGGAAAGAAAATAGATGGGCCGCACCCGCTCCCCAAGAAAGAGGATCCCGGCCCCGCCCAGGATGAAGACCTGGAAATTGGGCAGGATGGTCCCCAGGCCCGGCCCGATGTAGCCGATGCTGTGGTGGTAGAAGATCAGATCCAGGGCGAACATGAGGCCGCAGAGAATCCCCAGCTTCCAATGGCGCGTTTCGGGAAATTGGAGTTCCCCCCGGCGCCAGGCCAGGGCCAGCAGCACGAAGCCGCCGATAAACACCCGGTAAAAGGCCGACACCGCCGGGTCCACATGGGCCGTTTTGACCCAGACGCCGGAAAAACTGATGAGGACGGCCCCCGCCAGGAGGGACGCCGGGGCGGACGGCAATCGCAATCGGGTCATTGGAATAGAGTCATGGGGCGGGGTCCGGATCGACGACAGCGGGGCCGCCGTTCAGGGCCTGTCGGATTGCCGAGGCCAGATCCCGCTGGTCGAAGGGCTTTTCGAGGGGAACCCATCCGCCTGCCGACCCGGAGAGGGGCGGCGTCACCCGGTCGGCGTATCCGCTGCACAGCACCATCGGGATATCGCGGCGGATGGCGCGGATCTCCCCGGCCAGCCGGTCGCCGGTCATCCCCGGCATGGTCAGATCCGTGATAACCAGGTCGAAGGCGTGGGGATCGGCCTGGAATCGCGCCAGGGCCGCCAGTGGGTCGGTGTCGGCGGCGACCTTGTAGCCCAGGTGCTCCATGAGGCCTCGGCTCATGGCCGCCAGGCCGGGTTCGTCATCCACGAACAAGATCCGTTCGCCGCCTCCATGGACTGCCGGCGGGGCGGCGGGCGGCGGCGCCGGCCGGGCCTCCAGGGCGGGAAACGACGCCGTCACGCGAGTTCCTTCGCCGGTCTTGCTGTCGATGTGGACCTCGCCGCCGTGGTTGGCGACGATGCCGTGGACCACCGCCAATCCCAGCCCCGTGCCCTTGCCCACCTCCTTTGTGGTGAAATAGGGGTCGAAGACCCGCTCCTGGATATCCCCATCCATGCCGTGGCCGGTGTCGGCCACGGACAGATGAACGAGCCGGGCCGGTTTTCCCGATTTGTCCGGCGCCGCTGTTTCCCGGAGTCCCACCGTCAGCGCGCCGCCCCCGGCCTCCATGGCCTGGGCCGCGTTGGTGCAGAGGTTGATGAGGATCTGATGGATCTGGGTGGGGTCCGCTTCGATGGGAGAGACCCCGTCGTCGATTTCGGTTTTGATGTCGATGGCGGCGGGGAGCGAGGCGCGCAGCAGGTTCACGGATTCCACGACGAGGGCGTCGAGCCGGACGGGTTCCCGGGCGGCGGCGCTGGTCCGGCTGAAGCTCAGCAATTGTTTTACCACGGCTTTGGCCCGGAAACTGGCGGTTTCGATGCTCTTGAGATTGTGATGGATCGGACTGTCCTCCGGCGCCTTGAGCAGCGCCAGGTCGGTGTTGCCGATGATGATGCTCAGGATGTTGTTGAAGTCGTGGGCGATGCCGCCGGCCAGGGTGCCGACCGCTTCCAGCTTATGGGCCTGGCGCAGCCGGGCCTCGCTCTCCTGAAGGCGGTCCAGGGCCGTTTTCCGGTCGGCCAGCATCCGGTTGGCCGAAACGGCCATCTCCCGGAATTCCTGGAAGTGGAGCGCGGCCGGGTCCATGGGGACGGATTCGGTGGCGGCGGCGCCGAAGAAGTCGGAAAAGGTTCGGATGCCGGCGGCGACGCGGGCGGAAATGTGCCGGGCCCAAATGAGGATCAGCGAAAAAAGCGCGACCAGGATCAACACGCTTTTGAAAATATTGGTTTTTAAACGGGCCTTTAAGGCGGCTTCGGTTTCGGCGATGGCCGCCTCGACGGTGTCGAGGTAGACGCCGGCGCCGATGATCCATTTCCACCGGTCGATGCCCATGACAAAGGAAATCTTGGGCGACGGAACCGGAGAGTCGAGCTTCCGCCAGGCGTACCGGACGAACCCGCTCCCATTTTCCATGGCTACGCGGCGCTGCTCCTGGATGATTTTCACGCCGTTAGGATCGGTCAGATCCCAGACGCTCCCGGTCCCCCGGGTGATCTCGCCGTTGGAAAACAGGGGATCGCCGCCGTAGGTGGAGCCGAAAAAATATCCTTCGGCCCCGAACCGGAGATCGACGACCCGTTCGAGGATTTCCCGCTGAATCTGGGCTTCCATGTCTTCGATGTAATCCCCGGCGCCGATGACCCATCCATAAGGGGCGAACCATTTGACAAAGGAGACTTTTGGGTGGGATTTTTTTTCGGCGTCGGGCTTGAACCAGGTGTATCGGTAAAAGCCCTTGTCCTTTTCCCGCACCAGGGCCAGCATGTCGCGCACCACATATTTCCCTTTCGCGCCGGTGACGGACAGTATGTTTTGGCCTTCCATTTCAGGTCGGACCGCCAGCAGTTTTTCGATCCCGTTCTCGTCGAAAGCGAAAAAATATCCCCGCCCGCTGTTGAATCGGAGAGGGCGGAGGGCGTCCGTGATCATTTTCTGGATCTCTTGGGGCGTCCGGGTGGACCGGTACTCGCGGTAAAGGTGCGTCGCCAGGGTGTGGGCCTCCAGAACGCGCCGGCGGATCTGCGTTCGCAGCCGTTTCTCGGTTTGGCCGATCATGTAGTCGATGTATTCGACCACATGGGCCACCTCGCTTTGAAGCATCGCTTTCCGGTTCTCGGTGAAGGCGACCCGCTGCCGCGCGGCTTCCTCCCGGAAAGCGGCGTATTCGTCGTGAATCCAGACGAGGCACCATAAGCCAAGAGACGCGGCCGCGATGACCATCATGTTTCCGAGGAACGTCGCCCCGATGCTTGGGTTGTGACGCTTCATGCCCGCATGCCCTCCTCCTTCTACCCCCTCAGTTGATGCCCATTATGAGGCAGATGGGCTCATCTATCAAGTTTTCCGGCGCAAATGATCGTTGAAAAACATCGGAAATACCTCTATCATGCGATGAAAGGTTTTTGAAGGGGGGATACTGGGGATACTCATGTTCGATTTTGGATCGCGCGTTTTTCTTATGGCTACGGCGGCGGCGCTGGCCGCTGCGGTTTTGACGGCCTGCACCCGGTCGCCGGCCGTGGAATGTAAAGACTCCATCGGTTGCGTGGAGGCGGCGCCGGGGGAGCCGATCCGGCTGGGGGTGTTGCAGGCCCTATCCGGGAATGTCGCGCCCCTGGGACGGGAGCAGATCCGGGGTATCGAACTGGCCCTGGCCCAATGGGGCGGCGAAGTGCTGGACCATCCCGTTTCGCTCCAGATCGTCGACACCGGCTGCACCGCCGAAGGGGGCGCCAACGCGGCCCTGAAGGTCATCGCCGACCCCCGGACCGTCGCCATCCTGGGCACCACCTGCTCCGGGGCCGCCGCCGCGGCGTCCAAGGCCATGTCCGACGCCGGGCTCACCATGATCTCCGGCAACAACAGCGCCCCGTTTCTGACCGCCATCGCCGGCCGGCGGGCCCCCCACTGGCGGCCGGGGTATTTCCGGACGGCCGCCAATGAAGAGAACGCGGGCCGGGCCGCGGCCATCTACGCCTTCCAGGAACTGGGCGTACGGCGGGCCGCCGCCGTCAATGACGGGGATATTTACACACGAGGGTTGACGGAGGGGTTTGAAAAAACCTTCAAGGAAAAAGGCGGGGAGATCGTCCTGTCCACCGCCGTCAATAAGGGGGACGCGAAGATGGGGCCGGTCCTCACGGCTGTGAAGAACGCCGGCGCCGAACTCCTCTTTTTTCCGATGTTTCAGCCCGAGGGAAACCACATGGTCCGCCAGGCCCGGAAAATGGCCGGGCTCGGGGAGATCGTCCTGATGAGCGACGGGGCCCTGATCGAGAATTCCTTTATACAGGATGTGGGGGCCCTGGGCGTCGGGATGTATTTCGTGGGGCCTTCCCGACCCGATGGACCCTTCGCCGATCAGTTGGAGCAAATTTATAGCGATCAGTTCGGCGCCAAACCGGCGAACAGCTACTACCTGTCCGCCTTTGACGCGGCCAATCTCTTACTGAAAGCCATCGAAAAGGCGGCCATCTCAGCCCCGGACGGCCGACTCTTTATCGGCCGTCAGGCCCTGCGGGACGCCCTTTATGCGGCACGGGACGTCGAAGGGGCCACGGGAACCCTGACCTGCAACGAGTTCGGCGACTGCGCGAGCCCGGTCTTCGACATCCTTCGCCTGGATGATCCGGCCGCCGGAGTGGATGGACTCCAGTCCAACGTGATGTTCAGCTATGGCCCCGCGGAATAGGGATATCCTTCTGGAAACCGGCGCTCATCAGGGATTTCGGAACCGCCTGAACCGATACATGCGGGGGATGCGCATCACGACCCGGTTTTCCCTCGGCGTCGGCCTGCTCCTGGCCCTCATTGCCGCCATCGCCGTCACCGGCTGTCTTTCCATCCTGTTTGTCCGGGACGCCGAACGATCGATTCAGGTCAGCGCGGAGATCCAGCGGCTGGTGCTGGAGATGGACCGCGGCATGGAGAAGGCCCGCCGCCTCCATGGCGATTTTTTCCTCCAGTACCCCCGCATCGGGCTGGCCGAAGCTCATGAGACCTACGCCCAGCCGTCGGTGCGCCGGATCGCCCAGGTGATCGCTCTCAGCCGCACGCTGAAAAAGCGGATCGCCGAAGCCGAGGGGAGCGGCGAACTGGGGGAGCGCCATGTAGATCTCAACCTCTACCTTTCATCCGCCGAACGGTTCGCGGAGACCTCCATCGCGTCCGTGGAGCTGGTGACCGCGCTGGCGGCCCCGGAGCGGGGGCTGGAAGCCCAACTGGATCACCATTTCAGTCAGTTGCAGGGTCTGGTCGCCGATGACGACCGGCTGGCGCGCCTGTTTGTCGATATGCGGTCCTTTGCCCGGTCCTACCGGATCACCCGGGAGCGGTTCCTGATGCAGTCCGCCTTCAACGTCGCCTTTCAGCTGCGGGAAACCCTGGAGACGGCGCCGGGCCTCGCCGACGACCGGAAGGCCCGCATCGGGCTGCTGCTGGACCGCTTGGACTCGACAGCCCGGAAGATTTTGGAGACCGACGTCGCCGTCAAGTCCAAGCTCAACGATTTCGCCCTCCAGGCGGCGGCGGTGGAGCCGGTCTCTTCCTCCCTGGTCGCGCTGGCCGAAAAAGAGGTCCGGGCCGCCCGGCATCGAATCGACCGCGCCCACCAGGCGGCCATCGCCGTCATGGCGGTCATCACCCTGGTGGGATTGCTCATCGGCGTGGTCATCGCCCGGATGCTCAACCTCGGCATCACCCGGCGGGTGGTCGATTTGACCCGGTCCGCCGGGGAACTGAGAAAGGGCAACCTGGGGGTGTTCAGCGATGAATCGGGAAACGACGAACTGAGCCAGCTGGCCCGCACCTTCAACGTCATGGCGGCCCGGGTCCGGGAACTGGTGGACGGGCTGGAGGAGAAGGTGGCCCGGCGCACCGCCGATCTCTCGGCCAGCGAACGGCGGTTCCGGCAGCTTTTCGAACACGCCGGCAGCGGCGTGGCCATCTACGAAGCCGTTGAGGACGGCGCCGATTTCGTTTTCCGGGACGTCAACAGCGCCGTGGAACGGATCGAGGGCGTCGAGCGCGGAGACCTGATCGGGAGACGGGTCACCGAAGCCTTTCCCGGGGTGGTCGAATTCGGACTGCTGGCGGTGTTCCAAACGGTCTGGAAGACGGGCGCGCCCGCCCGCCATCCCATTTGCCTTTATTCCGACGGCCGGGTGTCCGGCTGGCGGGAGAACAAGGTCTACAAACTGCCGACTGGCGAGATCGTGGCGGTCTACGACGACCTTACGGCCCAGAAGCAGGCGGAGCTGGAAAAAGAAGCGGTGGAGGCCAAGCTCCAGCGGGCCCGGAAGATGGAGGCCATCGGGATGATGGCGGGGGGCGTGGCCCATGACCTCAACAACATTCTGTCGGGCATCGTAGGGTATCCGGAGCTGCTTCTGATGCAGATGGAACCGGACAGCCCCATGCGGGGGCCCATCAAGGCCATCCAGGAATCGGGGGAGCGGGCCGCGGCGGTGGTGTCGGATCTGCTCACCGTGGCCCGGGGCGCGGCCAGTGTGAAAAAGACGGCCCATCTCAACGACCTGGCGACCGACTACCTGGACTCGCCGGAGCACCGGCGGCTTCAGTCCCGCCACCCCTGTGTCGACTGCGCCGCCCATCTCCATCCGGGGCTGGCCTCCATCGACTGCTCGCCCATTCATGTCCGGAAATGCATCATGAACCTGACGACCAACGCCATGGAGGCCATCGACGGCGCCGGCCGCATCGTCGTCTCCACCCAAAACCGGCGGGTGGACGCCGCCATGGCAAGGATGAACGGCATCCGGGCCGGGGACTACGCCGTCCTCACCGTGGCGGACAACGGCAAAGGAATCGCCCCCAAGGACCTGGAGCACATCTTCGAGCCGTTTTACACCCGGAAAGCCATGGGGTTCAGCGGCACCGGCCTGGGGCTGGCGGTGGTCTGGAACAGCATGGTCGATCACGACGGCGCGGTCCTGGTGGACAGCGGCCCGGAGGGGACCTCTTTTCACCTCTATTTTCCGGTTTCCGAAGGGGAGGCGGGGGAGGTTGAAAAGCGGCCGGAGATCGACGACCTGAAGGGAAGCGGGGAGCGAATTCTGGTGGTGGACGACGAACCCCATCTGCGGGACGTGACCCTCGAGATGCTCGCCGCCCTGGGCTACGAGGCGGCGTGCGTCGGCTCCGGAGAGGCGGCCGTCGATTACCTGCGGGAACGGCGGGTCGACCTGGTGGTTCTGGACATGATCATGGAGCCGGGCATCAACGGCCGACAGACCTATGAACGGATCATCGAGATCCATCCGGACCAGAAAGCGGTCATCGCCAGCGGGTTCTCCGAAAGCCAGGACGTGATCAAAGCCCGCCGGCTCGGGGCCGGCGGCTTCATCAAGAAACCCTTCAGCATGGCGGAACTGGGGACGGCGGTGAAAGCGGCGCTCAGGGGATGAGCGTCACCCCTACCGGGCCTTGGCGGGTTCGCGATAAAAAAGCAGCCCCGGGTCCGCAAGGGCTGCTTTTTTTGTGATTAAGCCTCGGAAAAGCGCTTACTTTTTTTCTGTCGGATGGCACTGCGAGCAGGTGGTCGGGGCCGCTCTCGATTTGGTCTTCTTCTTGAACTCCCGGTGACACCCTTTGCAGTTCTCGTGGATCGCCTCGGCGTGGTATTCCAGCTCGGCTTTTTTCACCTCCTCGCGGGAGGCTTTCTTGGCCCGCAGCGCTTTCTTCTCGTCGCGGGGCATTTCGCCGGGCTTTTTGTGGCAGGCGATGCAGTCTTTTACATCGTCGCCGGCCTTCAGGTTCTTCAGAGGCTTTCCGTCTTTGTCGTGATGGCAGGCGCCGCAGCCGTCCTTGTACAGATCCGGATGCTTTTTGGCGTAATCCTCGGCGTGTTTTTTGTGGGTGAACTCCACAATCCCTTTGGTGTGCTCTTTGTAGGCGTCTTTCTCCATCTTGACCACATCGGGAACCTTCGTCCCGGCATAGATAGCGGTGGACGCAAACAACAGGGCAACTCCCAGGATGGCCATAGCAAAAAGGATGGACTTCTTCATAATATTGATTTCACCTCCTTTCGGGTTGTCGTGTGAACCTTTTAAACTTTCTGAGGGGTCTTTACCAAGCGGCGCCCGGATTGTCAATGGCAAAGCGATGGGCCTCGGGGGTGTACATCCATCGGGAAATGTGGTAAAAACAGGTCTGATTGAAAGTATCCACGGGCCCTTCGCCACAGGAGACATATCCAATGACCCCACGCCAACCCATCCAGACCGGCTTCACCTTCGGTTCCGGTTTTACCCCCCTGGGAAAAAAGCTTCTTATCGTCTACGCCGCCGTTTACGTCGCCGAGCTGATCTTTTTCCACTGGTTCCGGACCCCCCTGGTCTCCCTGCTCTTCATCCATCCGCTGGGCCATCCGGATTTCCACGTCTTCCAGATCCTCACCCACCCCTTTGTCCATGATCCCAACGCCCCCCTTGCCTTTCTCGTCCACTGCCTGGTCTTTTATTTTTTCTCGGCGCCGGTGGAACGGGCCGTGGGCGGCCGGGGGTTTCTGATCCTCTTTTACGGCGCCGCCGCGGGAGCGGCCCTGTGCGGCATGGCCTTCAGCCTGATGGCCGATTTCGCCGTCCCCTTCGGCGGGATGCTGCCCAGCCTGCTGGCCCTCATCGTCGTCTTCGGGCTCCTCAACCCGGAC
>JAABTM010000169.1 GCA_011389855.1 Desulfobacteraceae bacterium | reverse complement strand
GATGGGCGATTGCCGGGCGAAGGTTTCGCCCACCAGGCCTTCTCCGGGCCGCATCCGGATGACGTCCACGGCCTCGGGATTGAGGCCTTTGGTGGACCGGAGGACCAGTTCCCGGGTCCCCTCCTCGTAAAGGTAGATGGAACAGACGTCGGCGTCCAGATGGCGGGCGACCATCTCCACGGTTTTATTCAGAAATCCGCGAATATTGGACTCTTCGGCCAGCAGGCTGACCAGTTCGCCGATGTTGCAGAGCAGATTGAAATGATTTCGGTGTTTGCGTTGCATGGGGATCTCCAGTGAATATTCGGTGTCTTGGCGAGCACGGAACCGCTAAGAGATGGGGCGAAAATCGGGTCGGATCAGGGCCGCGGCAGCACCGCCTCGACGGCGGCGCGGATGTCTTCGACCCGGGCCGGGTCTTCGATTTTTTCGCCGGACAAGTTCTGGACGTAGAAGACGTCCACCACCTGGTCGACTTTGGTGGCGATCTGGGCGGATTTGATGTCCAGGCCGCGGCGGTGCAGGGCGTCGGTGATCCGGAACAGGAGGCCCGGTTCGTCTGTCGTGAAGACTTCGATGAGGGTGTAGAGTGTGGAAGCGGCGTTGTCCACGTTCACCCGGTTGGGGCGGCGGCCTTCGGGCGGGGGGGCGTCCCGCCGCCGCTCCGGCGTCGGGGGCGGTTCGGCGGACAGATCGCGATCTCCGGCCAGGGCCTCCCGGAGGTCGGCTTCGGCCCGGTCCCATTTCTCCGACTCGAAGATGGGATCGGGGGGCGGGGTGACGTTGAAGATGCTGATGCAGAGGCCGTTTCGCCAGGTGTGGATCTGGGCGTCGAGGATGTTGACCCGGTTCAGGGCGAGGACCCCGGCGATTTTGGAGAAGAGGCCCGGCGCGTCCCGTCCGCAGAGGGTGAGGGTCCGGGTGTCGGCCTGGGGATTCCGGGCGATCGTCCAGACGAAATCGCGATCCCCCAGGTCCGCCGCCAGCCGGATGTGGGACCGGATGGCGTCCGCCGGCGTGGCCACAAGGTACCGGGACGACATGGCCCGGAAGAGGGCTCGGAGGTCGTCCTTGGACAGGGGGAAGGATTCCGACAGGAGCAGGGCTTCCTTTTCCCGGGCGGCGGCCTCGGTTTCTTCGGTGGTTCCTTCGCCCCTTTCCAGGGCCCGGAGGACTTTGAAAAAGAGATCCCGGACGAGGATGGCCACCCAGTCGTTCCATGCCTTGGGCCCCGTGGCCATGAAATCGGCCACGGTAAGGAGGTAGAGCATCTTCAGCCGCTCGGGATCGCCGCCGATGCGGGCGGCGCACGAAAGGGCCGTCTCCGCGTCGTTGATGTCCCGCCGGGTGGCGTTTTTGAACAGGAGCAGATGCTCCCGGATCAGAAATCCCACGGCGTCGGCGTCGGATTTCCGGAGTCCCATGGCGAGGAGGAGGTCCCGGGCCGTTTCGGCCCCCGCCTCGGAATGATCCCGGTCGGGGATTCCCTTGCCGATGTCGTGGAGCAGGGCGGCCCACAGGATGAGCCGTTTTCGGGGCAGTTCCCGGTAGAGGTCGGCGCAGAGGGTTTCGGTCTCGCCTTCCCCGCCGTCGGCGAACCCCTTCAGGATGCGCACCGTCCGGAGGGCGTGCTTGTCCACGGGATAGACGTGGTAGGCGTTGTACTGGATGCGGTTGGCGATCTCCCGGAATGGGGGGATGAACCGGGCCAGAAAGCCGGTGTTGAGCATCTCGTTGAGGACATTGAAGGTGGGGGCGGGGGTGGTGAGGATCCGCTCGAAGGATCGGACCACCTCCCGGGACGCCCGGAATTCCTCGTCCACGAGATGGGAAAAATCCCGAATCAGCCGTCTGGCCTCCGGGCTGACGGGCAGTTTGAGGCGGGCGCTTTCCTCGAAGATCCGGATCAGGAGGGACGGATCCCGGAGCATCTCCTCGGAGGAGGAGAAGGCCAGCTGGTCCCGTCGGATCTCGATCCCCGCCGTTTTGGGCGTCCGGACCTTCTTTTTCCGGATGTTGAACCATTTTTTGGCGCCGCCCAGATCGTAAAGAAAGATTAAGTGGCTCTGCTTGATCCTCTCCATCCGCCCGTGGAGGTCGCTCAGAAACCGTTCCACCGGCTTGAGGCCGTTGGTCGTCCCGTAGGCGAGCATGTCGGCCATCCGGGGCTGGTATTCGAAATGGAGATGGTCGTATTTCCGTCCGGTGATCCGGTGGAGGCAGCTCCGGGCGTTCCAGACGAAGGTCAGGGCTTCTTCGATGGCCGCGAACTCTTCGTGGGAGAGGATCCCCAAGTATTCCAGGTCCCGGGGCCGCTGGAGCCCGAACTTGACCCGGGCGATCCAGAGCATGGTGTGGTAGTCCCGCAGGCCCCCCTGGCCCTCCTTTAGATTGGGTTCCAGCAGGTAGGAGGCGTCGCCGAAGAGCCCGTGGCGCGTCAGGGTGTTTTCCACCAGCCAGGAGATGATTTTGGCCGACCGCCGGAAGAGGATCTTCTCCCGGACCCGCTCCATGAGTTCCGAATAGAGGGGGGACATGCCGCAGATGAACCGGGCGTCCAGCAGGGATGTGAGCACCTCGTAGTCCTTGCCGGCCAGGCTGATGCAGTCCTGGAGGGACCGGGTGGCGTGGCCGATGTCCAGTCCGATGTCCCAGAGGGGGTAGACCATCTCCCGGATCAGGGCGTCGGCGCCCTCGGGGATCCGCTTGTTGAAAAGAAAGAGCACGTCCACGTCCGAATGGAGGCACTGCTCCTGCCGGCCGTAGCCGCCCAGGGCGATGACCGCATAGGGGTTCCGGTTGATCTGGAGGGTGGGCCCCACGGAACTCTGTTCGAACTGCTCGCAGAAATAGTCGTCCAGGATCCGGGTGTGGTCCCGGAGGTGACCGGCTTCCCCGTTGGGGGCGAAGTCGGATATCAGCCGGGTTTTCTTCTCCAGCAGGAGCTTGGCGGCGGTTTCATACCGGTTTTCCATCTTTATGGCGTGCATCGGGCGTCCGTCATTCGTATCGGGGTTAACAGTTTACCGGTTGAATTTGCAAAGCGCGTGCCATGGGGATATAGGATGGCGTAAGGGTTCAAAAAGAAAAGGGATGCGGTCGGTCCCGCCGGGAAAATCGGGAATCGGCACGATGGAATTGACACATTTTTGTTGATTTTAGAGCGCTAAATTACAGAAATGTTGATCCGGAAAAAGGCTACAGAAGGGTGGGAATGACGGTCCGCAAAAAGTCCCGGTCGTCGTGTTCGATGCGGCGGAGCCCTTCGATGACCAGGTACATGAAATCCCCGATCTCCGAGGCGGCCATCTTGTCCGGGGAGAGGCCGGGCAGGTATTTGAACCGGCCCTCCTTGAGCTTGAGGAGTTCGAAAAAGGCATCCTCCCCGCGCTTGTCCCCGTATTCCACATCCACCAGCCGGCCCTCCCGGAAGGAGAGCTGGGCCGTCCCCTCGGAGAGCTTCAGGGTCAGGACCCCGGTCTTCTGATTGATGTTGAAGGTCTGGAACAGGTCGGTGGGGGCGATCTCCGAGAGCTGGCCGGCCAGGCTGGAGGAGAAGTGGTCGGAGCGGGCCTGGTTGATCTCGGACATCCGCCGAACCAGGAGCCGGGTGAAGCGCATCTGGAGGGAGGGGAACCCGGACAGAACCCGCCGGAAGTGCTCGGCGCTGATGCGGAGCACGTCGGTGGGTTCAATGGCCCGGACCGAGGCCCCCACCCGGTCGCCGCTGAGGACGCTCATCTCCCCCACCACGTCGCCCTTCCCCATGGAGGCCAGGCTCAGGCCGTCTTCGCCTTCAACCGCCACCCGCCCCGACACGATGATAAAGAGGTTGCGGCCGGGCTCGCCCTTGCGCAGCACATAGTCGCCTTTTTCGAATTTGTCCAGCCGAAGGTGGGTGATGATGTCCTGGATGTTCGCTTTTTCCAGATCCTCGAAGATGGAAAAGCTGCGCAGCAGATCGGTCAGGGCGTTGAGGTAGTCGTCGGACCGTTCGGCCCGGTTGGCCTTGGACGCATAGAGGATGGTGCCGGTGCAGCCGCTGCACGTATGGATCGTTTCGCTGTCGGGCGCCCCCTTCTCCTCGACGGCGGTCACGTCCCGGGCCAGGATCAGGCAGGGGGATTTGCCCTGGGGCACGTAGAACAGCCCTTTGGAGAACTGGAACTCGTCGTTGACCTCGTAGAGCGGGCAGTTGTCCTGCCGCACGACGTAGTAGACCGGGGGCGGCGTGGCATCGGTTTCGACCGCTTTAACGGCGTCCACGGAAAAGACGTGTTCGCATTTGGTGCATCGGACCAGGATGGGCCCGTTCTCCAGACGCGCCGCATTCATCCGGAAGCGGGCGCCGCAATTGTCGCATTTGATCTTCATGAGTGTCTTCTGTCTTGTCCGAGCCGCCCGGCAAAACCGCCGTTTTAGGCGCGGGGCCGGTCCGCCGGGGCCGCTCTTCTGTTCTCTATCCTCCTAACCTAATGGATACACCCTTGTTTGTAAATGTTTTTGTGATTGGAAAAAAAACCTTTAAAAAGGGACCAAAAGAATATAAACTTATTTGTTTATGAGAATGGAAGGACGGAAACGACGCCCATGAAACCGATCGTCGCCCTGGTGGGCCGCCCCAATGTGGGCAAATCCTCGATCTTCAACCGATTGACCCGAACCCGGGACGCCATCGTGGACAACATGCCCGGCGTGACACGGGACCGCATCTACGGCGACGTCCGATGGGACGCCGCCGCCTTCACCCTGGTGGACACCGGCGGATATCTGCCCCGGGACGCCGAACGGTTCGCCGGGGAGATCCGCCGGCAGATCGACGTGGCGGTGGCGGCGGCCGACGCCGTGGTCCTGGTCCTGGACGGCCGGGCCGGGGTCTCCCCCTTTGACGCGGACATGATCGAGATGCTCCGGACCGTGGAAAAGCCGGTCTTTTACGCCGTCAACAAGATCGACGGCCCCGAGGCCGAGAACCTGATCCACGAATTTTACGCCCTGGGCATCGACCGGCCCTATCCCCTGTCGGCGTCCCACGGGTACGGGGTCAACGATTTCATGGACGACCTGACCGCGGCCCTCCCGGCGATGGACGCGCCCGAGGGCCCGGCCGACGCCATCCGCATCGGGGTGGTGGGCCGGCCCAACGTGGGCAAATCCTCCCTGATCAACCAAATTTTGGGGGAGGAGCGGCTGGTGGTCAGCGACGTGCCCGGCACCACCCGGGACGCCATCGACACCCTCTGCGTCGTGGACGGCGTCACCTACCGGCTGGTGGACACCGCCGGGATCCGCCGCAAGAGCCGGGTGTCGGCCCGCCTGGAAAAATTCTCGGTGGTCAAGGCCCTCAAGACCCTGGACCGGTGCGACGTGGCCCTGCTGGTGATGGACGCCGCCGAGGGGGTGACCGAGCAGGACGTCTCCATCGGCGGGTACGCCCTGGAGCGGGGGTGCGCCGTGGTCCTGCTCCTCAACAAGTGGGACATCGTGGAAAAAGACGACCGGACCGCCAAACGGTTGAAGGACCGGCTCCGGGACCAGGCCAAATTCCTCGGCTTCGCCCCCTCCATGACCATCTCGGCCCTCACCGGCCGACGCGTGCCCCGGATATTCACCCTGGTGGGGGAGGTCTACGAGCAGTATGTCCGGCGGGTGGGCACCGGCCAGCTCAACCGGGTGCTGGAGGAGGCCGTCCGCCGCAACGAGCCCTCGCTGCACAAGGGCCGCCGCATCAAGTTCTACTTCGCGTCCCAGGTGGCCACCCGGCCGCCCACCTTCGTGATCTTCGTCAACTACCCCGAAGCGGTCCATTTCTCCTACCAGCGGTATCTCACCAACCAGTTCCGGGAGGCCCTGGACTTCACCAAGACCCCGGTCCGGCTCATCTTCCGCCGGCGGACCGGCCGTCCCCTGGCCGAGCGGCGATCGGGATGAAGCCCGACGGCAACCTGGACATGTTCGAGGAGGCGGCCCGGGAATCGGCGGAAAAGAGCGCGCCCCTGGCCGACCGGATGCGGCCCCGACGCCTCGACGACTTCGCGGGCCACGGCGGGATCATCGGCCCGGAGACGCCCCTGCGGAAGGCCATTCTCGAAGACCGGCTCTTTTCCATGATCCTCTGGGGCCCGCCCGGCTGCGGCAAGACCACCCTGGCCCGGATGGTCGCCGGGGAGACCCGGGCCCGGTTCGTCCATTTTTCGGCGGTCCTCTCCGGGGTCAAAGAGATCCGGGGCGTCATCGACGCCGCCAGGGGAGACTGGCGGCGCCGCCGGAAGCGGACCCTTCTCTTCGTGGACGAGATCCACCGGTTCAACAAAAGCCAGCAGGACGCCTTTCTCCACCATGTGGAAAACGGCCTCATCACCCTCATCGGCGCCACCACCGAAAACCCGTCCTTCGAGGTGATCCCGGCCCTGGTCTCGAGGTGCCGGGTTCTGAAGATGCGGGCCCTGTCCGGAGACGAGATCGGTCGGATCATCGACCGGGCCCTGTCCGACCCGGAGAAGGGCCTGGGCGGGACGGGCCTGATCCTGGAGGATCCGGCCCGGGACCACCTGGTCCGGGCCGCCGACGGCGACGCCCGAACGGCCCTCAACAACCTGGAGATGGCCGCTCTTATGGCGTCCGGGGCGGACTGGGCCGGGGCGGGGGAAGGGGGGCGCGTCGTCCGGCTGGCGGACGTGGAAACGGCCATCGGCCGGAAGGCGCTCCGGTACGACAAATCCGGGGACGCCCATTTCGATCTCATCTCGGCCTTCCACAAAAGCCTCCGGGGCGGCGACCCGGACGCGGCCATCTACTGGCTCTGCCGGATGCTGGCGGCCGGCGAAGATCCCCTCTACGTGGCCCGGCGGATGGTCCGCTTTGCTTCGGAAGACGTGGGCAACGCCGACCCGGCGGCCCTGACCCTGGCCCTCAACGCCATGGAATCCTACCGGTTTCTCGGGTCCCCCGAGGGGGATCTGGCCCTGGTCCAGGCGGCGGCCTACCTGGCGGCGGCGCCCAAGAGCAACCGGCTCTACGCGGCCCATAACGCCGTGAAAAAAACGATCCAGGAGACCGGCAGCCTGCCCGTTCCCCTCCACATCCGCAACGCTCCCACGGGGTTGATGCGGGAGATGGGCTATGGTAAAGGGTATAAATATGCTCACGATTTCGACGACGCCTACGCCCCCCAGACGCACCTGCCGGACACGCTGGAAGGGCGGATCTTCTACGACCCCTCGGACCGGGGGGAAGAGGAAGCGATCCGCCGCCGCCTGGAGAAATGGCGGGGGATTCGGGAGCGGGCCGGGGCGGGGACCGGCGATGGGTGATCGGGGGGCGCGGGCCGGCGGGGGCTTTTTTTTGCGGCGGGTTCTCTTTTTTCTGGCGTCGATGCTCCTTTGCGGCCTCCTTTTTCCCTTCTCCCCCGGCGCGGGGGCGGAAACGGAAATGGCCGGGGTGGTGCGGGGAGAGGGGGTGCGGGTCCGGTATGCCCAGGGCCTGGAAAGGGCCGCCCGGGAGACGGCCGACCGGTATCCCGGCGTGAAGGCCGACCTGGAAAAGACCTTTGGATGGTCCCTTCCCGTGACGCCCACGGTCTACCTGGCCGAGGACCGGGAAGGATTCGGCCGGATGGCCGGCAACACCCATGTGGTGGCCGTGGCCTGGACCGCGCGGAACCGGATCCTCATGGACTGGACCCGGGTGAACCGCGACCCCTTCACCCTGTCGGAGACCCTCAAACACGAGGTGTGCCACCTGCTGCTCCACCATCACATCCGGGAGGAGCACCTGCCCCGGTGGCTCGACGAAGGGCTTTGCCAGTGGGTTTCCGACGGTCTGACGGAACTGACCTTCCGGACCTCCGACGACGCCCTTCAGCAGGCGGTGCTCACGGGCCGGGTCTTCGGACTGGCCCGGCTGTCGGACACGTTCCCCGCCGCCCCCCAAGAGATGGCCCTGGCCTATGCCGAGGGCAAAAGCGTGGTGGAGTACATCATCCGCCGGTACGGCGTGGAAGGGCTGATAGGGATGCTCGGTCATCTGAAAAGGGGGCATGACCTGGAAACGGCCCTGGGCCGCGCCTTCTCCCTCACCCCCGACGGGCTGGAGAGAAAATGGCGCCGCCATCTCTCCGGCCGGGTCAGCTGGCTCACCTGGATCGCGTCCCATATGTATCAGATCCTCTTTTTCGTCGCCGCCGTGGCCGCGGCCGTCGGGTTTTTCCGGCAGGCGCGCCGCCGGCGTCAATATGCCGACGAAGAGGACGAACAATGATGCTCCGGACCATCGTCGGCCGATATCTCTTCCGGGAACTCCTGACCCCCTTTTTTCTCAACCTCTTCTTTTTCACCTTCATCTTCCTGCTGACGCGCATCCTGGACATCACCAACCTCATCGTCAACTACAAGGTCGGCCTGGGGGTCGTCGGCCGGATGCTGGTCTACCACATGCCCTATTTCCTGGTCTACGTCGTGCCCATGTCGGTGATGATGGCCATCCTGCTCACCTTTCTCCGAATGTCCAGCGACAACGAGGTGATGGCCCTCAAATCCGGCGGGGTCAGCCTCTACGGGCTCCTGCCGCCGGTGCTGATCTTCTGCCTCGTCGGCGCGCTCCTCACCGCCTTCATGATCGTCCAGGGGCTTCCCTGGGGGCGGCGGTCCATGGCCGACCTGACCCGGGAGGTGGCCGGCGAGAACATCGACATCGGTCTCAGGGAGCGGACCTTCAACGACGCCTTCGACGGCGTCATGCTCTACGTCAACAAGGTGGACGTCCGGTCCAAAACGCTCATCGACGTCTTTATCCAGGACCGCCGGGACCCGGACATGCCCATCACCATCGTGGCCCCCAGGGGGAAGCTCTTCAAAGAGCCGGACCGCCCGGTGTTCCATCTCCGCCTCCTGGACGGGACCATCAACGGGGCCGATCTCGACGACCGGACGGTCAACGCGGCCCGGTTCGACACCTACGACATCAACCTCGACGTCCAGCGGGCCCTGTCGTCGTCAAAAGACCGGCGTCTCGACGAAAAGGAGATGTATTTCGGGGAACTCGTTCGGTATATCCGGGAGGCCGAGCGCCGGGACGGCAAATACTGGGAGGCGGTGATGGAGTTTCACAAGAAATTCTCCCTCCCCTTCGCCTGCCTCGCCATGGGGGTGCTGGCCGTGCCCCTGGGGGTCGGATCCAAGTTCTCCCGGCCGTCCTTCGGGCTGGGGCTGGGCCTCACCTTTTTCCTGTTCTACTACCTGCTCCTTTCCGCCGGGCTGGTCTTCGGCGAAACCGGCGCCTATCCCCCGATCGTCGGCATGTGGGTTCCCAACATCGTCATGGGGGCCATCGGCCTCTACTTGCTGGCGCGGGCCGCCAACGACCGGCCGATTCAGTTCGGGTTCATGCGGGGCCCTTTTCTGCTGATGCGCGCGGGGGTCGATGTCCTGCGGGGCCGGAAGCGATGATCACCATCCACCGATACCAGCGGGGACAGATTCTCCGGCACATGGGCATCGTTCTGGTGGTGGTGGTCTCCATCTACGTCTGCGTCGATTTCTTCGAGAAGATCGACAATTTCATGGACGCCGAACTCCCCCTGTCCCGGGCCGCCTGGTTCTTTCTCTACAACATCCCCTTTATCGCGGCCCAGATCCTGCCGGTCTGCGTTCTCCTGGCGGTGCTCATCACCTTCAGCCTGATGACCAAGCACAACGAGATCCTGGCCCTCAAAAGCTCCGGGGTCAGCGTCTATTCCCTGCTGCGGCCAGCGGTGGTCATCGGCATCTTCTCCACCGCGGCGCTGTTCTTTTTTTCGGAATGGGTGGTCCCCGCCGCCACCCAGGAGGCCAACGACATCTGGCTCCGGGAGGTGAAAAACAAGTCGGCCGTGGTCTCCCGTGAAAAGGACATCTGGATCAAGGACCAGCGGATGATCACCTACATCCGCTATTTCAACCACGCCCACGGGACCCCCTACGGCCTGACGGTCTATTATTTCGACGACGCCTTTCACCTCGCGCGCCGGGTTGACGCCAAACGGGGCGAATACCAGGGAAACCGGTGGCTCCTTTACAACGTCATGGAGCAGGAGCGGATTCCGGATACCGGAGAGTACGACGTAACCTTCCACCAGGCCCTGTTCGAGCCCCTGGGCCTCAAGCCGGAGGATCTGACCACGGTGATGCGGTCGTCCGAGGAGATGGGGTTCCAGGAGCTGCTGGCCTATGTGAACAAGGTGGAAACCGAAGGCTACGACGCCACCGTCTACCGGGTGGACCTCCACGGAAAGGTCGCTTTCCCCTTTATCTGCGCCATCCTCTCCCTGGTGGGCGCCGGCATCGCCCTGCGCGGCAACCTGCGGGAGGGAATGCCGGTCTCCATCGCCTACGGCCTGGGGGTGGCCTTTGTCTACTGGATCTTCTACAGCTTCTGCATCTCCCTCGGTTACGGCGGCATGCTGCCACCGATCATCGCCGCCTGGACCGCCAACGTGATCTTTTTCTGCTTCGGCCTGATTTTGTTGCTGAACGCCGAATGACGGCTCTTTATGATCATCATTTATAACCTGTTTTTGACCACCGCCGTCCTCTTGGCCCTGCCGGTCCTCCTCCCCCTGATCCTGACCTCCGAAAAGCGCCGGCGAACGGTTCCGGGGCGATTGGGGCTTCGATCGGACCTGCCGCCTCCCGGACCGGGTGAAAAGCGCATCTGGGTCCACGCCCTGTCGGTGGGGGAGGTTTTGTCGTCGGCGCCGCTGGTGGCCGCCATCCGTCGCCGGCATCCCCGGGAGACCATCGTTTTTACGGCATCCACCTTCACCGGGCTGGAGATCGCCCGGCGGCGCATCGCGCCCCATGTGGACGGGGTGGGACTCTTTCCCTACGATCTCATCCTCTCCGTCCGGCGGGTCGCCGACCGGATCACTCCGAAGATGGTGGTCATGGTGGAGACCGACCTCTGGCCCAATTTCCTTTACGAGATGGACCGCCGGGGCGCGCCGGTGGCGCTGGTCAACGGCCGTCTGTCGGACCGCTCTTTCGGCGGGTATAAACGATTCCCCTCGATCTTCAAACCGCTTTTCTCACGGTTTGCCCGAATCTGCGCCCAGAGCGCCGAAGACGCGCGGCGGTTCCGAAAGCTGGGAATCCCGCCGGACCGGGTCGCGGTCACGGGCAACCTCAAGTTCGACCAGCCCCGGCCCGATGCGTCGCCGGCGGCCCTTGCAGAGTTGCGGACCTAA
>JAABTM010000013.1 GCA_011389855.1 Desulfobacteraceae bacterium | reverse complement strand
CCTGATCCAGATTTCGTTCGATAATATCATCCAATGTTTTCCTGCGGGAGCTGTTTTCGATTTCACTGTATTTTCTGAATATCATGTTAATCTCCTTTGGGGCAAATTCGGGGTGCGATATGGCTGATTAGCGGCTGGCCCTGTCTTGGGTTTCTTCCGAATTGAATATTTGAGCGCCCTGTCCCCGGGATTCATGTAAATTCCATAAAGATGACTGCCAGCAGCCCTTCTTTTCAATTCATTGATAATAATGTTAATCAGTGATTGTTTATCCTTATCGTTCATTTTTAGGCATATAGTCATCCAACTTTGTTTTTTCTGGCATAAAATATGTAGATTTAACGGAATTCGTTTTTTTTATGTTATCGTGTCAGCTATTTCAGGCAAAAAAATTAAAACATTCTCAGAAGTTATTGCAGCAAAAAACATGCCTGGAACCATATTTTAAAAGATCCTTTTAATCAAAAATTATTCTATATGTTTAAATGTATATTCTAAACAATGTTTACATATTGGTCTTCCCAAATTTTCTACTCTTGTTTCGTATTCATTGTAATTAGAGCATCGGTCTAAAATTTCCCATTCTTTATCTACTCTACTATATGTTCCTATCCTGATCATACTTGGTCTACAAATTCTTAAACCATGCTTATTATCTCGCCAAACAATATGAACTTTTTCATGTGAATCTTGAATAGCTATTAAATCTTTCTCTTGTATTCTATCAATTATTTCTTCTCTTCTCATAAGCACCTCTTTTAAAAAAATATAATTAGTTATTGTACAGTTTCCGGCCAACATCCAAAATAAGAATATCTGCTCATTTTATAAAAAGGATAGAAGTTTCACAAACTAAATTCTAAATTGAATTTATAACTTTTTTTCGCATTAAGCCCACAAAAAAAGCCGGCCAACATCCACTTTATGACACTATCCGACAGTCGGACTTTATCGCCCAAGACGGTCATCATAACAATTTGAATGCTGTCCGACAAAAGAAATCAGCCATGCTTGGCATGGCTGAAAGGTCATGTTTTTATGTCCGCCGCCTTGTCCTTATGCGGCGCCATTTATTCACAAGAACAAGCGGCTGTGGAATTATGAAATATGACATCTTTTTTACTGTTTTTCCACATATCAAGCGATCCCAAACGACGCCCAACCATGATTCCTTCCGCAACAGCTTACAATGCCGCGGCGGCACGGTCACCGCAACCGGCATATGTCAAATATATCTTTCAGAAAGGAGCTTTGACAATTTATTTGATATTTTTTCCTCGCCAACGGATTTTAATTGCATGGGCAGCTCAGGGCGAGATATTGGAAAAATGCCGGAATTAATCAAATGCATGCGAGCAAGCTGAGTAAACATTGTAAGCTGCTGTTCTTCAATAGCCTCTTCATCGCCTATTTTTTCGAGATCTTCAAGCAACTTTTTCGATCTTTCAGCTCGTTTTAGCGCTTCGTCCGCAGATGGCAACGGCAGGCGGTCACGCCACCTATCGCAAAGCGCGGTCCAATACCCATTTTTTTCATGCAAAACAATTCCATATCGGATTGACCACCCTAAAACTTCATTGCCTTTGTTTATCAGCGATTCAACATTATCCTTTTTGTACGCTCTTACATCAACTTCGATAGGTGGAGAAATCTCAGGTTTTTGGCCGGAATATATGATGAGCAAGTCCACATCGGCGCTATAAGAAACATCTCTGATGCAGGAACCAAATGCAATAACCGCAATGATTTGCTTGTTGGAAGCATTAAACGCTATAAATTGTTCAACCCAATTTCTTGATGCTTCGCTTGGCCATCGCTGAATGCCATGCAAAAAGTGCGGCGGAAAATCAGCATTGTTTATTGACAGGCTTTCAGTCAACATTTTTACTCGCTCCACCTTCAATTAATCGATACACTGCGTCAACATATTCCTCGATTTTGGTCGCCGTATCTTGAGCATCCAGTTCTTCTGGAAAATCCACATCTCCATAAGCGGTGGCTTTGCGTGCGGCATTAAGTTTAATGAGGAGATCGGAAATATCCGGCAGATTGTATTGATCGGCAATTTGTTTTGCGATCTCCGCTTTTCTGTAATGCCTGCGGGTAGTCGGCAACCCATAGTGCAATATTGCCGCTTTTACGGCAGCCTCCAAGCAATAGAATCCATAAATCGAAAGGTCTGACCAATCAGTGGGATTGTCCCAAGCGTTTTGCACCCGCTCCAAATGTTCTTTTGCATATTTCAGAGATTGCTTTGCGTCATCGCTCATCACCCCTCCTTCCGCAACAACTTACAATGCCGCGGCGGCGCCGTCACCGCCACCGGATCCCCTCTCCGAAACGGTTTGGTCTTCACGATGCCGATGACGTGAAGCACCGTGCCGTTTTCCAGTTCAACGAAATAGCTCACTTCGCCGCCCATGTAGCTGCGCTCCTTGATCTTGCCGAAAAAGCAGTTGACCGCGTCGTCGGTTTGGTGGGAATCCCGGGGGACGATGTCCAGCTTCTGGGCGCGCACCACCACCTCCACGGCGTCGCCTTCCCGCCAGTCGCCGCCTTCGGCCATCAATTCGTTGCCGTCTTCGAGCTTTACGCGGTAGCTGTCGCCGTCCCGGCTCTGGATCACGCCGTCCACGAAATTGGAATGGCCCAAAAAGTCGGCCACGAAATGATTCGCCGGATTGTTGTAGACCTCCTCCGGGCCGCCCTCCTGCTGCTTTTTGCCCCCTTCCATGACCACGATCTTGTCGGACATGGACAGGGCCTCGCGCTGGTCGTGGGTGACGAAGATGCTGGTGACCCCGAGCATCCGCTGGATGTTGTCGATCTCCAGGCGCATCTCCTCCCGCAGGTTCTCGTCCAGGGCCGAAAGGGGTTCGTCCATGAGGAGCACGTCCGGCTCGATGACGATGGCGCGGGCCAGGGCGATCCGCTGCTGCTGGCCGCCGGAGAGCTGGGAGGGCATCCGGTTTTCCACCCCCGGCAGGCGGACCATTTCCAAAGCGCGGGAGACCTTCTCCTTGATTTTGTCCTTGGGGATGTTCCGGTATTTCAGCCCGAAAGCGACGTTGTCGAAAATGGTTTTGTGGGGGAACAGGGCGTAATTCTGGAAAATCATCCCGAGATTCCGTTTGTGGATCGGCACATCGTTGATCCGGTTGCCCTTGATGTAGATGTCGCCCTCGGTGGGCGTCTCCAGGCCCGCCACCATCCGAAGCAGCGTCGTCTTGCCGCAGCCCGACGGCCCCAGAAGCGTGACCAGGGAGCCTTCGGGGATGTCCAGATCGGTTTTTTCAACGGCCAGCACATCGCCGAACTTTTTCATCACCCCTCTGAACTGAACCAGGCCGGGATCTTTCTCCTTTTCCAAAATATCACTCTCCCATTAAAACAGTCATGATAGATGGCTCACCGATAACCCCTCCACCCGGCCCCCTCCCCTGGAAGGAGAGGGGGTGACGACTGTTCAGCGCTTCGCCTACCGGTAAGGCGGTTGGACGCCGATCTCCCCCCTTCCCTCTCAGGGAAGGGGGGCCGGGGGGGTTAGGTTGGTTTTAGGCCCCCGCCTTGATCCGGTCCCATTTTTCGGTCCATTCGAGCTGGTGGCTGTTCCAGTACTCGGGGTCGGCGAACAGATACCCGTCCAGGGTGCCTGTGGGATCGAAGGCCGGCAGTTTCTGGATCGACTTGGGCATGTCGATCTTCCGCGGATCGAGACTGGGCGGATATTTCTGGGCTTCGGCCACGGCGATGGCCGGTTCGGGTTCCAGCATGAAATTGAGCAGTTTCTGGGCCACCGACATGTCCGTCCCCTTCAGGACGTACATATACTCCATCCAGGAATAGGTGTTGTTGGGCGCCAGGTAGCCGATGGGATGTCCTTCCGCCTGGAGATTGGCCACGCGGCCGGACCAGGCCACGGTGGCGTACACCTCGTCGTTGGCCAGCAGGCTCATCAGCTCGGAGCCCGAAGCCCAGTATTTCTTGACCATCTCCCGTTGTTCCCGCAAAGCGTTCCAGACGGCGTTCAGGTTGGTGATGTTGTTGGGGCTTTGCTCGGTGTGGAGGGCCGCGTACCACATGTTGGTCCGGAAATCGCCGCCCCAGCTTCCCAGCTTGCCCTTCAGCTCCTTGTCCCAAAGGAGGGAGGCGCCCAGCTTTTCCGCCTTTTCCTTGCTGATGTATTTGGTGTTGTAGGCGATGCCGGTCTGGCCGTAGTCGTAGGGAACCGCCGACAGCTTGCCGTTGGTGATGGCCCGCAGGGTTTCAATCATCTTGGGCAGGACGTTCTGGAGGTTCGGGATTTTGCTTTCATCCAGCACCGAGTTGAACCCGAGGTTCTTGTACCGGGCGTAGTCGTAGACGGCGCTCAAATGGGCGAGGTTGAATTCTCCGCCCGGCGGGTAAGAAGCCTTGACCTGGGCCAGAAACGTATCCATGCCGGTGAAGGCGGCGTCGATCACTTCGATGCCGGTCTCCTTGGTGAAGGGGTCGAAGGCGTATTTCCGCAGGGCCTCGGAGGTGGACCCGCCCCAGCTGTGGAAGGTGATCGATTTGGCGCCGAAGGCCTTCCGGGCCATGCCGAAGGGACCGCCCACAATGCCGGCCGCCGCCCCGGCGATGCCGAGGTATTTCATGAAGTCGCGGCGGGAAACCTTGCCCTCGCGGTACGCATCCATCATCCTGTCGAGATTCTCTTCCATCTTCTTTCCCATGGTCAATCCTCCTTCTGTTTATGGTGAGTGGTTGCCATTTCTAAATGCCAAACTTCCGTTAGGCTGCTATCCGACTGCCTTCAAGGATCTCCAAGCATCTCATGCGCATCGAATCCAGTTCTTTCTGAAATTCTCTCTGCGCTTCTATGATGGGCAATGACTCGAATAAATCCGGCAACTGGACCCCGCGGCTCATAATCTCGTCCGCGATCTTAGATCGCAATTCTTTTCTCGCAAAAAGGCAGTTATCGGCATGAAAGAACAGTTGAACCGCGGTGGAAGCGTCCATCGCTCCCCCGCTCAAAGACGCCACAATGCCAAGCGAAAGCAGGGCGAATGAAGCCAAGGTCTGTTCTTCATCGTCAGGTTGAGACAAAATTGAATGGAAATCGAGACGTTGTTTCATTTCATCATTCGACCGGAAAGAATTTCACTCCGGCGACCTGTCCGGAAGCGTGTTCAAAATAATGCACCTCTCCAGCATTCCCCTTCTTGATCACTTTTTGCCACCGACCGGACGCCAGTTGCCGAAGGTGACGGAGCACTGCTGAATTGCGCACGGGATATTTGATTGCAGCCCCCTTGATGGGACGCCAATTTTCCGGAACCGAGTCAGAATCATAAATATCCCTGTACAAATGAAGCGGCATTCAATGCCTCAACCGCTTCCCCGTGCAAACCGCCTCGACACATACCCCGCCGCCAGCGGCAGCGATACGGTCAATAAGATCATCACCGCCCCCAAAGCGTTGATTTCCGGGCTGATGGAGTTTCGGAGCATCCCGAAAATCTTCACCGGAACCGTCTGATTCTGGGCCGTGGCCCAAAAGAGCGTGGCCGTCACGTCGTCGAAGGAAATGGTGAAGGAAAAGAGCATTCCGGCGAAGATGGCCGGCGCCAGCAGCGGAAACGTGACCGACCAGAAGGTCTGGAACGGGCTGGCCCCCAGGGTCTGGGCCGCCTCTTCGTATTCCCTCTTGATGCCCACCAGCCGGGCCTGGACCACCAGCAGCACGTATGGCAGCGTCAGCACCACGTGGCCGATAAGCAACAGGGCGAAACTCTTGGGCTGCTGGAGCCACCGGATAAAAATGAGCAACGCCACGCCCAGCACCACTTCCGGGATCATGATGGGGGACAGCAGCAGGGTGTTGAGGGTCTCCTTGCCCCGGAAATCGTACCGGACAAAGGCCATGGCGGCCGGAATGCCGATGGCCGTGGCCATCACGGCGGTGAGGGACCCGAGCACCAGGGAATTCTTGAAGGCGCCCAGGATGGTGGCGTTGCCGGCCAGCTTCACGTACCACCGGAAGCTGAACCCTTCCATGGGAAACGACCCGAACTGCTGGGGATTGAAGGAGAGCAGCACCACAGCCACGATGGGCGTGAACATCCACACGTATATGAGCAGTGTGTAGATCTTTATCAGCGACCAACCCGATGGACGTTTCATATCATATCCCTATTGCAGGCTTTTGAAAATCTGGTTGATGCCCAGATACCGGTTGTAGGTGTAGACGATGACCCCCAAAAGGCCCAGCAGGATGGTGGACAGGGCCGACCCGAAGGGCCAGTCGAGGGTGCCGACGATCCGCTTGAAGATGAGGTTGGCGATCATGTCGTTGCCCGGCCCGCCCAGAATCATCGGCGGCAGGTAGGTCCCGCAGGTCAGGACGAACACCAGCAGGCAACCCGCGCTGACCCCCGGCAGGCTCAGGGGCAGCGTCACTTCCTTGAACGCCTGCCACTCGGTGCAGCCCAGGCTTTTGGCCGCTTCGGTCAGACTTTTGTCGATGCCGTCGAGGCTGACGTAAATATTGAGGATCATAAACGGCAGCAGGTACTGGAGCAGGCCCATAAGCACCGCCGCCTCGTTGTAGAGCATCTGAAACGGCGAATCGATGAGCCCAATTTTCATCAGGACGTGGTTGATCAGGCCCGAATCGCCCAGAATGTTGATCCAGCTCAGGGTTCGGATGATGAAGCTGATCCAGAAGGGCAGCATGATGAGGATCATCAGAAACGGCTTGAAGCGGGATTCGGTCCGGTAGAAAAAATAGGCCGGGATGTACCCCATCACCAGGCACAGGGCGACTGTTTCCAGGGCGACCCGTATGGTGCGGATCAACAGGGACGGATAAAAGAAATCGTCAAAAAACTTGGCGTAGTTCCCGAACTGGAAGGCCGGGATGTCCCCCCCGTAGGGCGACCGCAGCCAAAAGCTGTAGACCACCACGAAACAGACGGGGATGACCAGCAGGAAAAAAACGGCGCTCAGGGACGGCGCCAGCAATGCCCATGGTTTCCATCGTTTAGTTTCCATCGCCCCTTCAAATGATGATAAAGATTCATCCGTTTGGTGATACTGAAAAATATGCCCAGTATTTAGTTAGAGGATGTGGAGTTGGATGTCAAGGATGAATACGGGAAAAGGCTTACAAGCGGAAAATTTCCCCGCATGTGTGCTGGGCCGCCGCGGAAAGGCGAATCCGTGTCCGAGAAAGGACCGGCGCCGCTGCCCGGAGGGCCAGCTCCGGGGTGTTGTTCTGTTCGCTCAGGTGGGCCAGCACCACATGACCGAGGCCGTCGTGGAGAAGTTCCCCCAGCAGATCCCGGGAGGCCTCGTTGGCCAGATGGCCGGTCCGGCCCCGGACCCGCTGCTTCAAATGCCAGGGATAGGGCCCCTCCATGAGCATTTTCGGGTCGTGGTTCGATTCCAGGACCAGCAGGGAGCAGTTCCGGAGGTGGGTCCGGACCACGGACGTGGCGGCGCCCAGGTCCGTGGCGATGCCGATCTTGACGCCATTGCGCTGGACCGTGAACCCGGCGGAATCGCTGGCGTCGTGGGAGGTGCTGAAGGGATGGATCGTCAGGTCGTCGATGGCGAACGACCGGCCGCACTCGAAATGGCGGACCTCCCGGATCTTCTTGATCTGTTGGGCGGCCGCCCCGTCGGTGTCGGGGCTGATGTAGACCGGCAGGCCGTACCGCCGGGAGAGCACCCCGACGCCCCGCACATGGTCCGCGTGCTCGTGGCTCACCAGGATGGCGTCCAGAGACCCGGGGTCGAGATCCCTGGACCGCATCCGCCGCTCGATCTCCTTGCCGGAAAGCCCGGCATCGATCAACAGCGATGTTCGGCCGTCGGAGACGTAAATGGCGTTTCCCTTGCTGCCGCTGGCCAGGATGCAGAGGGTCAGGTTGGGATCTTTTGAGATGTCGGCGTTCATTTCGGGGTTGATTTCTCCTTTGCCCTCGCGTAATTTCCAAGTTGCATATCATCTTTGGCCGTCGGATACAACCGCGTCCAAAACAACCAAAGCAACACATTACATTGATATCCACACACGCCTTTCCACCTTTGATTTTCCCATACGATTCGGAACTCCCGATTCCTGTTGACCCCTATTCCCGCAATGTATATACTCATTCGGTTAGATTTAGACGATCATGGAGGAAACGCCTAAAATGCCAGACCGCGACACCGCCCGGGCCCGAACACCGGAACCGGCGGACGACGACAAGACAATCGACGACCTTCTGGAGGCCTCCGCCGGCAAAAAGATGACCGCCGGTCCGACCCCGGACGCCGCGGCGCCCCAAAGCTACCGCCCCCCGTCCGTCCGGTATTACGAAGCCGACGAGATCAAATCCCGCACCTTCAACGCCGAGAAGCTCCAGCACATCGTCGATGAGATCAAGATCATCGAAGACGGCATCAAGAACATCATCGCCGCCCGGACCACGAAGATCATCGAGGAAGAAGTCCCCGTGGAAAAAAAGCGGGCGGTCCGGACGGTGGGGCTCGACAAACTGCTGGTCCGCCTGGGGCTGAAGCAACAGGAATACGAGGACTACACCGACTACGAGATCGTTAAAAAAGAGATCCCCCGGGACCCCGACGACGTCCTGATCACCGAGTTCCGGGTCATGATCGAAAACTATCTCGGCAGCCTCCAGGGACTCAACGAAGGGTTGCGGGACACGGTCTACGAAGTGGACGGCATCGTCAAAAACCTCACCGAGGTGAGCGACACCTTTACGGACCAGATCCACGGCGACCGCCGGGCCTACCGATCCCAGGTGGCGCACAGCCGCGAGCTGGAAGCGCAAGTCGAAGAGATCGTCCCCCTGCATGAATCCATGTCCCCCCTCCACGACCGGTACGCCGAGGTGGAAAAGCAGCGGGACCACCTGGAAATGGCCCTGCGGGAAAGCCAGGGCATGGAGCTGAAATACAAGACCAACATCGACATGGGGGTCAAATACCAGGCGGCCCTCAAAAGCTACCGGGCTCTCATCAACGATTTCAAGGAACGGGGCGACATCCACGTCAACATGGTGGACAAATTCGCCCAGGGCGCCAGCCACATGAAGATCGCCGTGGACAACGTCTCCCAGATCTGCTCCGGCGTGGCCCGGGTCACCCAGTCCATGGTGATGATCGTGGAAAGCATCGACGACGGCAACAGGGTTTTGGGCCGGTACGCCTCCCTGGTGGGGGACCAGATCTCGGCCAGCCCCCAGTGGGAGATGGAATACAACGCCCTCAAGGAAGCCGAGGAGGTCTACAAGAAAAACGACAACCTCCGTCTGGAACAGATCCAGGAAAACAGGAAAGAGATCGAAAAGCTGCTCAAGATCAGCGAGTAGCGTCCTTCCGCCCATGGATCCGTCCCTCCTGAACGACATATCCCGGCGCATCCGCAAACTCGACACCCGGCGGCTGACAGGCCGCATTTCGCGCTATGTTCACCTCTCCGCGGCCGCGGACGAATCCCTGCGCCGCCCGGACCTCGACGGCGGCAGGGTCATGGACCAACTCGAGGCGTGCTGTTGGGAACTTTTCGGCGAAATCCCCCTTCTAATCAAGAGCGTTACGGAAATCCGGGAACAGATGGTCGACCTTCACCATGAGGAAAATGGAAAAAAAATCGCACCGCCCGAGATTGGAGAGGCGTCCAGACGGTGTTTCGACGGACTCAAGCGCCATGGGATGGAACTGCTGGCCCACCTCGCCGACGAAATCGGCATCGTCCAGGAAACCCTCAGACAGGGGGAAAAAGTTCGCCGGATCGTGTCCGATCACACCGATCCCATGAAGCGGTCCGCGACCCTGCTGGACATCCTCCTGGAACGGTTCGCCCACCGGCCCACCGTCGCCTACCGGGTCGGGGGGGAGTCGCCGGACGTCCGACAGTTGGAATACGCGGTGGAGGGCATGGAGAACTGGGAGGCGGCGGCCGATTCGGAAGACGACGGCTCGGCCGAATCCCTGCGGGTGGCGACGCTGTCGCCCTACGGCCGGGTCATTCAGTCCATGTGGGAGGAACTGGAACAGCGCGGCCGGAAAATCGCCCACGCCGACGCCGAACTCAAAGAGGGCTGGCGCCTGCTCCACCGCCTGTCCGCCAAAGGATACTCGCATAAGATCCGCCAAAAGGCTGAAAAACTGTCTTTCCAACACGAAGCGCGTCGCCGCGCCTTCCGGAAATTCATCCGGGAAAGCCGCGCCGCGGCCCCCGACCGGCGTCGCGCGGGGTGATCATGAAAACAGCCGCCGATTACCAGAAAACCGAACAGGCCCTCGACCGGATCATCACGGCCGAAATCAACGACCGGCTGTCGGCCCGGCGGCGGCCGCCCCATCCGGGGGAGGTATTCGCCGCCCTTGAACGGGTCAACCGGGAGATCGTCCAGGCCCATCAGACGGGGAACCTGTTCGACAAGCTTCCCCGCCTGTTCCAGGTGAGCCTCCAGCTCAAGGAGGACGGCCGGCTCCATCTCGACCCGGCGGCGATGCCGGCGCCCGATTTCCGCCATTACGCGGCCAAGAAGCGACGGTTCGAGGCCCTCATGGCCGCTTCTCTTTTCGGGCTGCGGAACACCGCCCTGAAAAGCCTGGTCAATCTCAAATCCGAACGCTTCGACCGGACCCGGCAAAAGGCCGGGGAGGTCATGGACCTGGTCCAGGAGGCCCGGGAGATCCGGGAATCCCTTCCCAAACGGCGGTTCACCAAACCCCGGGACGAAGAAGAGGCGCTGGCCCTGCTGAAAGAACTGTCCGAACACCGGGCCCGGCTGGACGAAATCGAATCCCGCTACGCGGTCTTCGAGGGGGACGGCGGGCTGGAAAACGCCCTGGCCAAGCTCAGGCAGGCCCTCAACCGAACCGCCCGGGCCATGGACAATCAGTCCAAACGATCCGTCAAATTCATCATGGACCAGGCGGGCGTGATCTTCAAGATGTACCAGTCGACGCTGGCCGAAATCGGCAACATCGACACCTTCATGGCCCAGAAGGATGAACTCAAGCGGTATCGCGACCTCTTCGACGCCCTGGGCGACGGAGAGCGACGGGACCGGGTGGCGGGATACATGGAAACCGTGGAAGCCACCCTCGAACGGCTCCAGAAAAAAATCGACGCCCGGAAGCGGATGGAGGCCGTTCAGTCGGACAAAGACCAGCAGGCCATCGACGCCGTCTACACCGATTTTCTGGACATCAAGGACCGATACGCCCAGGGCCAGCTTTCCGCCCGGCGGGAACGAAAACGGGCCTCGGCCCAATTGCGCAAGGCCATCGATGTGCTCAAATCCAACGGTCAGCGGGTCCGGGCCCGGGAGATCGAACGGTTCCTCAACGCCACCGACCTCGGCGGAAAAGGCGCGGCCGGCGACGGACCCACGGACGCCACCCTGCGTTCGGCCTACCTGTTTTACCGCAAAGCCTTTTTCATCCTTCTGCCGCTGTCCGTGGTGCTGGCGGCCTTGTCGGGGTATTTGGCCGTCCGCCTTCTGGGCATCATTTGACGATCAAAATCCCGCGACATCACGAAAAATCGAGATCGCATCCTTCAGTCCCAACACGTCGTCGCCGTCGACATCCAGTGATAGATCGACGCCCATAGGCTCCAGGCCCACCAGGACTTTCATGATCAACATGGCGTCGCCGAGGTTCGCCGCCGCCTCGGCGGCTTCGATCTTTAGATAAGCCAGCATCGTATAAAAACCCCAAATCCCCACATCCACCGTCAGTTTGGCATCTGAAACCGTAACGGGTTTTTGGCGGATGATATAGGTATCCGAAGGCTCATCATCGACGAACACGACGCCTTCAATGACCGCTCGGGTATGCGGACACGAATTTCTCGGCTTTCCGACGCATAATTCCACATTATACTTTCCGTTGGGCAGGTCAAATTCAAAAATGACCGGATGATGCGCATAATCGTCGTAGACATAGCTTCTTTTCAGCTCGCTCGTTTCCGTGCCCCAGGGATCATACCTGGTCAGGAAATGGTCGGTTCCGCCAAACCATCCGTACCCCAGATCGCTGTCGTATTCGTTGATGCCGATCCTCATATAGGTATGCCCGTCCACGACCAGCGGATCCGCCGTCGGATCGCCGTTGGGATCCTGAAAGTTGATATAATAGTTTCCCGGCGATCCCTGGGCACGGGGATGCAGCGCCGGCGGCTGGATATCGGGAATCGTCTCGATCTCGCCGCCCAGCTTCAGCCCGATGACGCGTCGGAGATTGTACATGAACCCGCTGTCCCGGGTATAACTGGTCAACCAAGTGATGATCTTGTCCGCCTGGGCATCGGCGGCATTGACCTGCTCAACGGCGGGCTGGGCGCCGCCGTTGAGCAGGTAGAGGTATTCGTAATCCTCCAGGCTGTCCCGCATCAGCTCGAAGCGGATGGACGGAACCATTCGGTGGTTGTTGGCGCCGTAGGCGATGTTCGAATTGTCTTCCGACGGCGGATAGAGCATGAACGTGTCGCCGTTGTGGCCGTCGGTCATGGGGTCCGTCCAGGGGTTTTTGCTCCAGTTGTTCAGCGAATAGTACGCGATGCCCCGAACCCGGTATTTCCAAAGGAACCATCCCGTGAATTTGCTCTCGATGCCGGGATGATCCAGGGTGATGGGGTTGAAATAGGGCGGGCGGGTGCCGTGGAGGAAATAGATCCAGGTCTCCTCGCCGTGATTCAGTTCCCGGTCGTGGGAAATCTCGGGATCGTAGTTGTTTAGGACCGGCAACCAGATGTCGATTTTCGCGCCGGCATACTTGAGATGATCGAAGATTTCGGGTTTGGGTTCCTCGGAGACCATCCGTTTGAAATCCGGCGCGGCTTTTTTCAATTCCTGGGAATACCAGGCCACGGCGTCGTAATCCGCCTGATCTTGCGGTTCGTTGGCGAAATAATAATAGGCTTTGTCAAGATATCCCAAACCGCGCAGGTATTCCTGGATGGCGTTCATGTATCGGAACCACGCCTTGTTGTAGGCCGTGTTCGGATCGGCTGCCGTGTACCAATCGCCACTGCCGCGGGGAATGCCGCAGAACGTCTCCGGTCGCTGGTCCTTGGATGCATCATTGTTGTCAAAGGTGGCTGCCATGAAAGAGGGAAAGCCGGTTCCGTCATTGAAAGGTTCGGCGAATTTTCCGTCCATTTTGCCCGTGCCGTCCAAATATCGCTTCGCGGGTTCTTCAAATCCCCAGATGCCATGGGGATCGGATAGCGTCTTCGTATCGCAATAATCGATATAAGGACCGCCTCCGCTGCTGGTCAATCCGCCCGACCAGAGGGGAGATTTGGACGTAAGGCGATGATCGATGAAAAAGCGCTTCATCATGTCAACGTACATCCAGTATTCATCGCCCGTGCCTGAGACGCTGTATTTTTCCAGTACGGCATTATGACTGAAATTCATCTGGGATTTGACGTGGAGGTCGTCCGGAAGGATAAAATTGAAGACATGGAGATTAACGGAAATGGGGACTCCTGCGATGGATATCGTGGAAACGTGATCCCCGTGAGCCGCCGCTTTCGACACGTTCAACGTGATCCAAAACGCCGTGTTTTCCCCACCCGGAAGGGATACCGATGCGCCGTTTTCGACCGGCCACAAGGGATCGGGGTAATCGCCGATCCGGCCCAGACTGTCCGTGGCTTGAGTGATCGGCACATACTTCACCTGATGGATCTCGGCGGAGATGCCCGACCCAAAATCGCCGACTTCCACGGTGACCGGCCCCGAGGCCGCGGGACGGACGACCAGTTGAAACGGCTCGAACTCGTTCCGGGCGGCATAGACCCGGATCTCGGATCCGGTCTCCGTGGGGACCGCAGCGTCCTTAAACACCCGTTCGGCGGGCGGCGTCGTCCAGAAGACAGGATCGGCGGTCGACCCTTCCAGACGGAAGGTGTAGGATTCCAAGTCTGCGGCTCCCGCCATCCAGGGCAGCGCCATCAAGCAACAAAAAAACAGGATACTGCCGAAAAACCTCACGATGCCTCCTTTTATGACACACTCATCGAAAGGATCGTTCCATGAAAATCCACTGCCCCTCCTGCAACGCGGCCATCCCCGCGGCCGACATCTCCTCCTGCCTCATCCGGCGAAGACCGACAGCGGAAAGTGGCAGGCGACGATCCAGTTGGGCGCGTCCACGATCTCGGTGATCCGGAGATCGGCGCACACGCTGCACAGCATGTAGGCCTCGGGAGCGCTCATCCCGTACCGGCCGGAAACGAGGTCGATCATGGCGGCCACGGCGGCCCGGGCCGAGGCCATCAGGTCCGGACCCACACCGGTGGTCGCCTCGTATCCGGCGCCGTCGATGTGGCGGGTGACCGGCCCCGGCGTGGTGAACCGGGGAAAGGGCGGCGCCCCGCCCTTCTCCAGTTCCACCTTCACCGTCAGCTTGAAGGGACTTTCGATGGCCGTGCCGCACACCTCGCCGTCGCCCTGGGCCGCGTGGCCGTCGCCGATGGACAACAGGGCGCCCGGAACCTCCACGGGCAGGTAAAGGACCGTCCCGGCCGTCAGGTCCCGGGTGTCCATGTTGCCGCCCACCCGGCGGGGGATGATCACCTCCTGAACGCCTTTGGCCGCCGGCGCCAGCCCAATGGTTCCCGGAAAGGGCCGGATGGGGACCCGCCCCCCGGGACCGTATTCGGCCAGGGCCCCGGTTTGGGGCGCAAACCGCCAGATGTGCATGGCCGGATCGGGAAAATCGTCCGCCAGCAGGCCGAAACCGGGAATGATAGCGGTCCAGCCCCAGTCGATCAGCTCGAATTCCAAAAGCGTGATCTTCAGCGCGTCGCCGGGTTCAGCGCCGTCCACCCGGACCGGGCCGGTCACCGGGTTGACGTTGGAAAAATCAAGGGCCGCGATGTCTTCGGCCCTGGATTCAGGGGTGAACTGGCCGCCGGAGGCGTCCGGCACGTCGAAGGTTACAGCGTCGCCGGGGGCGACGGTCAGGGCCGGTCTCAGGGAATTGTCCCATCCGTAATGGCGGTGGTCTTTGTGGATGTTTTTAACCATGCGCCGTTTTTTCCCTCAGCGTCAGCGCCAGTTGCCGATGAGCAGAAAGGGGGCCCAGTAAGCGGGATGATGGAAGTTCGCGTCCGCCAGAAGGCGGGCCTGGGCCGATTGAAGGGCTTCGGCCTTTCCCGCTTCCGGCTTCCGGAGGGCCGTGTAAAAGGCTTGGACCGCCAGGGATGTGGCTTCGTCGTCCACCGACCAGAGGGTCGCCACCGCGCTGCGGGCCCCGGCTTTGACGGCGACGCCTGCCAGTCCTAATGCCGACCGGGCGTCCCCCAGGGCCGTCTGGCAGGCGCTCAGGGTCAGCAACTCCACCGGGTTTTCCCGGAACCGCCCCAGGTGGATGAACCGCTCCAGGCGATCCATGGTCAGACGCCCCTCGGCCGTCAGCAGAAAGGTGGCGTCGCTGCTGCCGCCGAACTCCCCGTGGGTCGCCAGGTGGACGACGGCGTAATCGGTCCCCTGGAACGCCGCCTTCAGGTTGTCGAGGGTGTAGTCGCCGTTCAGCAACACCCTGCCGCCCATGAGCGACTGGATGGACCGGAGTTCTTCCGGAACGGCCGGCAGGGGCATGAACCCCTCCCGGGCTTCGGAAAGGCCGCCCAGCAGCACTTGGGGATCGGAAAGTCCGGTCTTTTCGGAATCGGTCAGGGTGACGCCGGGAACCGTCGCCACGCCATATGCCTGGGACAGGAACCGGTCTCCGTCGTGGAGCGCGGAAAACGGGATCAGCCGCAGGACCCCGTCGGGCGCCACGATGAGGGTGCGGACATTGTTCTCCCGAAGGGCTTCGGCCAGCGGCGCCATCAGCCAGTCGTGGAGGCGCCGGGCGTAGTAAAAATACCGCCGTCCCGTTTCGGGGGACTGGAGCAACCGGCGGAAGCGGCGCGCCGCCCCGTCCAGCCGGCTTTCGTCAATGGGCGTCGTCTCCAGGCGCATGCCGTCGGGAAGCGTCAGCAGCAGGGCGATCCGATCCGCGAAGACAATGGGATAAACCACCGCCGTCCCCGCCGGCGCCCGGTCGAGTCGCCGCCGCTGCCCGGCCTGGGCCGTCACGCACGGATCCTGGAAAAAATCCTCCAGCTCCGCCGTCTTCAGGGTTTCCATGACGTCCCGAGCGGCCAAAAGCCGCTCCTGGCGATCCGGTCCGGGGGGCGATTCTTCCGCGGAGGTCAGAAGGAGGCGGGCCAGATCGAGGTAGACCGGTCGAATCCGCGTGTAAAAGACCTCTCCCCGGCGACGGGGGTCCCGCATCAGCTCGCCCCGGATGGGGGTGAGGGTCTCCACCGCCCGCCCCAGAAACGCCATGGCCGAATCGGCATCGCCCCGGGCGTCGTGGAACCGGCCCAGTCGCCACTGCCATCGGTAGAGTTCCTCGGGAAACCGTCCCTGCCGGGCCAGGAAGACCGCCTCCCGGGTCAGGGCCATGGCCTCTTCCTGACGACCGTCGTCCCAGTACATCCCGCCCAGATGGCCGGCGGCGGAGGCCGTCAGTCCCGGATCGTCGAGGCCGCGCCCGATCTCCCGAGCCTTTCGGAAAGCGGAAAAAGCCCTTTGAAGGTCTTGGGCGCTTTGTGTTCCGTCTTTTTCGGCAACCTCCAGGGAGAGCGCGCCGACGGTCATCAGGGCGGCGCCGGCATCGTGATCGCCGGGCAGGGTCTCAAGCGCCGTCATGGCGGACGTCAGGAAGGGGCGGGCTTCGGTCGGATCGCCCTCTTCCAGATAAAATCCCGCCAGATTGAGCATCAGTCGGATTCGGACCCGGGCCGCTTCGGCGGTCCCCCGGCCCTGGAGGATGTCGATCCCCTCCCGATAGGCGGCCAGGGCGTCCGGTCTTTCCCCGGCCAGTTCGAGCGCGTTGCCCCGGTTGTTGAGGACCCCGGCCAGCGCCACGCGGTCCCCGGCGGTCGTGGCCAGATCCTCGGCCCGCTCCAGCATCGCCAGGCTTTCCGATGTCCGGCCCAGCGACAGATGGAGATCCCCCATCTGGCTCAGATAGGCGGCGCGGCTTGCCGGATCGACGCCGCTCCGGTCCAGGTCGGGCAATCCCTCCCGGAGAACCGCCAGCGCCGCTTTGAAAAACCCATGGGCCTCATGGGTCGCCGCCAAAAGACGCCGGACCCGGAAGGATGCGGGGTCGGCGGGCGGCAAGGCTTTCAATGCCGCCGACAGAGCTTCGGCGGCATTAGGCATGTCCCCCTTCCGATAGAGCGCCTTTCCCCTCTCCAGCCATTGGCCGGAGGCATCGGGGTTCGGGGTTCCGGCGCTGGCGGGCCGGGGGGCCGGTCCGGAAAGCAGGGTCGAAACCATCAACCCAATAATAAAAAGGCCGCCGAGACGGATGGGAAGAAATGCCATGGGCGCAGACTCCTTGGAGATGTTCCTCTTTAAAAAAGGCGCGGCCGGCCGGATTCCGGCGTCATGTCGAAAACAGGCCGCGCCGTCCATTCTGTTTATCATCGATTCATGGCCTTCCGCAACACCTCTCTTGACCGCCATCGCCGACAAACCGATTGACAAAAGCAGGGGTCCCCCCTAAGCTGAATTTCCATGGAAACCGCGAACCAACCCGACCGGCGAGCCCGCGGGTTCGCCGCCTTTGGAGGGGGATATGACAAGATCGACCTTTGATATCCGGAGATTGACCCTTAAAAAGTATAAAGGGGGAGGCGGGGGCGGGGATTAGGTGGGGATGTCCGTGCGGGGGTGGTAGCCTTCATCATGGGTTTTCATCATCCGCAGCACTTCCAGCAGCCGGATCGCTTTTTTGTGGCCCATCCGGGCCGCACTTTTCAGGTCTTCGATGCCCTGGGCCTCGTCGTCCAGCTTGAGGAAGATGATGCCGCGGTTGTAATACGCCTGGCCGGCGTCGGGGTCCGCGTCAATGGCCTTGGTGTAGATATCCACGGCCTCCGTGAATTTCCCGTCGTTGAAGAGTACGCGCCCCTTTTTCATCAGATCGCGGTTGCCGTTGGCCCCGGCAGGCGCAAGCAGCGGCTTCGCATCGAACCGGTGCCCGCAGTGCCGACAAATCTTGGCCTTGGGCCAGACCTTTTCGGCGCACTTGGGGCAGGCTTTCATCCGCCCGTAGGCGTTCTGCTCCTCCCGCTCCCGGAGTTTTTTATTGAAGGTGACCCGGTATTTTTCCAGAATCCGGATCAGAAACTGGGCAAAGGGTTTTTCGTCGATCTCGTAGATGTCGATCTGATGGTGGATTTCCTGCTGGACGATGCGTCGGTTCTCCTCATAATCCGGCAGGATAAGGGAGAAATCGGCCAGGAGTTCGATGATCTGGCCATACTTGTCCAGCTGGAGGTTCTGGATGGCGGCGGTGGACCCCATCTCGTTTTTGATGTTGTCGATCTTGAAATAGTCGATGGCGTTTTTGATCAGGGTCTGGGTCCCGTTCCGGATGGTCCGCTCCAGGGTGGTGGTGTCGTGTTCCCGCTTCAGTTTTCGGATTTTCAGGGAATATTTCCGCTTGATCCGATTCAGGAGATCGCTGTATTTCTGCTCCAGATCCTTTTTGGTCAGAAGGAAGGTCGCCAGCAGAAGGACCACATAGGACAGAACGGTGGACACAAAGGAGACGGTGGGATCGAATACCTTGAAAGAGAGATAGGCGGACAGCAGGGCGCCGATGAGGCCCAGAATTACGAGGTTCGAGTATAATTGCATGCCGTCCTTCCTCGGGGGAGATATATGTGTCGCCAATGGGTTCGTCTTGGTTTCCATGTGAAATCGTGGGTTTCTTGAATGTTTTTATACGTTTTTCTTAAATTCGCCCTAAGTGGTATATTCCACATTGAAGCGCTGTTGATCAATAGGGAATGGAGGGTAATCATCGGTAGAAATATCCTACTCCCGGCGATGGGCGCCTTCCAAAACCTTCTTGACAGACCTTCCATAACTATTTAGTTTATACCCGTTTATTAAAAATACGGAAAACGGAGATAATCGGGCGTCATCCACGCCCTTACGCCATGATGTATCTGGACAAAAAGAAACTCAAAATCGGCCGGAACGATCCCTGCCTCTGCGGCAGCGGCAGGAAATATAAAAAATGCTGTCTCCTCAAGGGGAAGCAGCCCGAGTCGCAGTCCGTCGAAGCGCAGTATTTCAGCAAATACAAGATCCGGCTCAAGAAGGCCGAGGATATCGAGGCGATCAGAAAAGCCGGCCGGCTGGTGCTGGAAACCCTGGATCTGGCGGAATCCGCCATTCGACCGGGCATCGCCACCGGAGAACTCGACACCCTCATCCATAAGTTCACCCTGGCCCGCGGGGCCACGCCGGCGCCCCTCAATTATCGCGGGTTCCCCAAAAGCTGCTGCATTTCGGTCAACGAGGTGATCTGCCACGGCATACCCGGGGAGCGGATTTTAAAGGACGGGGACATTGTCAATGTGGACGTCACCTCCGTCCTCGACGGCTATTTCGCCGACGCCAACAAGACGTTTTTCGTGGGAACGCCAAGCGCGGACGCCCGGAAAATCGTTTCGGTGGCCCGGGAGAGCCTCCGGGTAGGGATGAACGCCGTCCGGCCCGGCAATACCATCGGCGATATCGGATGGGCAATCCAGAAGTACGCCGAGTCGGAGCGGTGTTCCATTGTCCGGGAATTCGTGGGCCACGGGGTCGGGTTCGCCTTCCACGAAGCGCCCCAGGTGCCCCATTACGGCAGCCGGGGCGACGGGGTGGCGCTGACGCCGGGGATGGTCTTCACCATCGAACCTATGATCAACCTGGGGAAAAAAGATCTCAAGGTGCTCAAGGACAAGTGGACCGCCGTCACACGGGACAGCTCCCTGTCGGCCCAGTTCGAACAGACGGTGCTGGTCACCGAAACCGGTTTCGAGAGCATGACGCCCTACGACTGAAGCGGCTTCAACCTCTCGTTAATCCCAATCCCCGCCAGATAAGAAAGGAACACCGCGGCCCATGGCATCCTCCGTTGAAGAACAAATTCTGAGAACGTCCAAAGAAATCATCGTCAAGTTCATCGAGGTGGGGCGGATATCGCCCACCGCTTTTCCCGAGGCGTTCAAGACCATTTACAACGCCGTTGAAGAGACCGTCGCCGGTCCCCAAAATACCCCACCGCCGGACACCTCCTCCGACGCCGAAAAATAATCCCGTAACGCCGTCTTCCATCGTGGCGGTGTCCCCTGAAAAGGCCCTCCAGGCTCAGCCGATCAAACCGGGGGCTCCGGCCCCCTGCATTCCCGCCTCACCTTTTCTTGCCCGATCTACACCCTTTCAGCGTAGATTATAATAGATATACCCCATAGCCCCCCCTTCCTGCCCGATGTATACAAGAAATATGGGAATAATTCATTTTCAACCGATACAGGCGAGAGGGGGTGATGCGGTTCAACGGAATCAGGGATGTGAGGCGTCAATTAAACGATCTAAATCTTAAAGGAGAGGATATGAAACTTCTGTTTTTGAGACGGTCATTTTGGCTCAAACTGTCGGTTCTGTGCCTGCTGCCGATGTGTTTGCTGGTCTTGGGATGCGACAATGACGACGACGATGATTATGACGACGGCGGCGATCTGTCCGAAGGCCCGCCCGTGGAGGAGCCTGCCGCCCCGGCGCCCCAGGAGCCAAGCACTCTGATGGCCCGGAGTCAAGTGCTTTTCGGAGAACTGCCTTCCCAGATGCCCGGGGCACTGTCGGATACACCCGCCAAGGTCGCATTGGGTGAGCGCCTCTACTTCGAGCAGGGGATCTCCATCAACAAAGATCAGTCCTGCAATACCTGTCACCCCATTGATCGGAATGCCGCCGGCGCCGACAACCGCATCACGTCGCCCGGTTCAAAAAACGATTTCGGACCCCGAAATTCTCCCACCACCCTCAACGCCGGATTCCACTTCCGCCAGTTCTGGGACGGACGGGCAGCCGATCTGAAGGCACAGGCCGGAGGACCAATCCTGAATCCCATCGAAATGGGAATGCCCGATGAGCAGGATGTTCTGGAACGACTGCGGACCCTGGAAGGATATCCGGATGCATTTGCAGCCGCGTTTCCGGAGGTTGATTCCGCCGTCAATTACGACAATGTGGGAGAAGCCATCGCGGCCTTTGAACGGACCCTGATTACCCGGAACCGATTCGACCAGTACCTGGCCGGCGAGGAATCCGCCTTATCCAACGCTCAGAAAGAGGGGCTGACCCTCTTCATCGACGCCGGATGTGTGCAGTGCCATAACGGGCCGGTCCTGGGCGGACAGTTTTACCAGAAGGTCGGAATCTTCGGCGATTATCCCTATCCCGAAGAATTCGATCCCGCCACCGGGGAAGTCGAGGAGACCATCGACTACGGCCGATTTAAAGTGACCGGTGATCCGGCCGACCGGTTTTTCTTCAAGGTTCCCTCCCTCCGTGAAGTGGTGTTGACCTCCCCCTATTACCATAACGGCCGGGTCCGGACCTTGGGTGAAGCGGTGGACCTGATGTCGCGGCTTCAGCTGGACAAAACCCTGACCCGGGATCAAGTTCACGCCCTGCTCCGCTTCCTGGTGTCACTGTCCGATATCGAACGGACCACGGCGACGCCGCCCCCGGAAGCCGCCCAGAAAATTGGCTGGTGGCAGCCGCCGAACATGGATGAAATGCCCGATGGCGATATCCGCTACGGGTATGAACTCCTGACCCGCACCGCAAGCCTGATCGGCCCGGCGGCCGAAGATGAGAAGATGCGGTATGCCGGCAACAACCTGGCTTGCAGCAACTGTCATCAGGAAGCCGGCGCCAAGCCCTTTGGGCTCACTTGGCTTGGCGTGGCGAATCGCTATCCCCAGTACCGGAATCGAGCAGCGGCCATGGCAAGCCTGGAGGACCGGATCAACGGCTGCATGCAACGGAGCATGAACGGCGAGCCCCTGCCCGTCGACAGTGAGGAGATGCGGGCCATAGTGGCCTTTTTTAACTGGATGACTCCGGAGGATACTCCGGAAGAGCTGCACGGCGTCGGTCGGATCACGCTGCGCAACCCGTCGCGGCGGGCCGACTTGGCCGGGGGCGCGGAAAACTACCGGACCTACTGTCAGGGCTGCCACGGCACGCCGGATTGGCCCGAACACGCCGGTTACAGCGCGCCTTGGGAACCGGAGGGCGCCATGACCGTTCCATCGCTATGGGAAAATATGGATGTCAAGCCCTTCAACAACGGCGCCGGGATGCACCGGTTGCTCACCTCGGCGGAATTCATGAAAGCCAACATGCCGATGGGGACTGTCTGGAATGATCCCTTCCTCAGCGACGAGCAGGCTTATGATGTGGCGGGATATTATCTGTTCTTCGGGGAGGATGTCCGACCCAAGATGGACCCGGAATTCCTGAAGACCGATTATCCGGATCTGACCACCAAACCGATCGATTCGCCCTACCCGCCCTATGCGGATGATTTTCCACAGGTCCAGCACCAATTGGGACCCTACCAACCCATCGCTGCTTTCTATGAGCAGCTGAACCAATAATCCATTCCGGCACGCTGGATCCATGAATCTAGCGTGTCGCCCCCTTCATCAAACCCCCCGAAGCACATCGATCATGCTGAAAACCCGCCCTTTCTCGCCCTTGGCAACCTTCTCCGCCAGATAGGCCGCCGCGTCCAGGGTGCCTTTGGCGTAGACATCCCGGCCGTTGACGTTGTGGGAAAAGGTGAACCGCACCGTCTCATCCGGCGAGGTCAGGGTGTAGGTGTGCCACCCGTGCCCGCCCAGATGGGTCTCGGGGATGGCCCACTCCCGCCGCTGGACTTCCGGATCCCGGACCTGGACGATCTCGTCGGCTGAGAAAGGGACCCCCAGGTCGTTGAAATAGCCGACCATGGCCTTGGCGGTGCCGCTGGTGTCCGCCTTGCCCTTCTGGTGGCTTTCCTCGATTTTCAGCGAATACCCGCCGAACAGTCCTGGAAAGGTCTCCGAGGCCCATTCCATCATGGCCTGGAAGCCCACGATCTGCTTGGCCATGTTGGGAGCGATCACGGCCGGGATGGCGGCGCGTTGAACGGTCTCCGTCAGCTCTCGCCGGTCGCCGCCGGTGGTGCCCATGACAAAAGGGATGTCATGGTCGCGGTAAAACCGCGCATTGTCGTTCACCGCCGAGGGATGGGTGTAATCGACGGCGATCACCGGCCGGGCGGCGATGTCCGGCAGGCGCGACGCCCGTTCATCGGGCCGGATCAACTGGATGTCGCGATCCGCCAAACGGTACCGATCCTCGGATATCTCCGGTCCGGTAAGCGAATAGGGAATCAGTGCGAACCGGTCATCTTCGAGGGCCCGCCGGGCCACCTGCAGGGCCATGCTGCCGGGGATGCCGTTGACCATGAGGGCGATGGGCGTCATGTTTCGTCTCCTTGTTTTTGGGATAAAAAAAAGCCCCATCCGATGTGGACGGGGCTTGGGTACGCCGTATGGGAGCGCCGGTCGAAGCGCTGGGGAAAGCTGTCGTTTAGGCGTTGCTCTCCGTCTCTTCTCCGGCGGCTGGGGGCTTGGCCGGCGCCGCCGCCGCAGCCTTTTTCTTTTCCGGCTTACGGTCTTTCTTCTTATCGGCCGCCACCAGTTCGATGATGGACAGCGGGGCCGAATCCCCTTTTCGGATGCCCTCCTTGATGATCCGGGTGTAGCCGCCGGAAATATCGCCGAACCGGCTGGGGGCCTCCTCGAAAAGCTTGTGGACCACCGCCTTTTCCCTCATGATGGACAGCGCCTGCCGCCGGGCGTGCAGATCGCCCCGCTTGGCGAGGGTGACCAGATGATCGACCCATCCCCGGAGTTCCTTGGCTTTGACGTCCGTGGTTCGAATTCGGTCGTATTTGAAAAGGGATGTGACCATGTTGCGAAACATGGCCTTCCTGTGGCTGCTGCTCCGTCCCAGTTTTGCACCGGCTTTGCGATGTCTCATGGCGCGCTCCTATTCTCCTTCTTCGGTATCGTCTTCCGGCGGTGCGAATCCGTCAAGCTTCATGCCCAGCGACAGCCCCATTTCGCTGAGCACTTCCTTGATCTCGTTCAGGGATTTTCGCCCGAAATTCTTGGTTTTGAGCATTTCGGACTCGGATTTGCTCACCAGTTGATAGATTTTATTAATATCAGCGTTTTTCAAACAGTTGGCGCTCCGGACCGAAAGTTCCAGCTCTTCGACGCTCCGGTAGAGGTTTTCGTTGAAGGAGGGTTGTTCATCCTCTTCATCCCCTTTTTCCGGCTCCGGTTCCTGATCCTCATCGAAATTGATGAAGATGTTCATCTGCTCTTTCAAAATCTTCGCTGCGTAAGCCACCGCATCTTCCGGCATGACGCTGCCGTCGGTCCAGACCTCCAGGGTCAGTTTGTCATAGTCGGTCATCTGCCCTACACGGGCGTTTCCCACGTTATAGTTCACCCGCTTGATGGGAGAAAAGACGGCGTCGATGGGGATGGTCCCCACCGGGGCGTCCGGATCCTTGTTGTCCTCGGACAGCGAATACCCTTTTCCCACTTTCACGGTCAGGGTCATTTTCAGTTCCCCTTCATCCGAAAGGGCGGCGATGTGCTGTTCCGGGTTCAGGATTTCCACCCTCCCGTCCTCGCTTACGAGGTCGCGGGCCTTGACGTCCGCAGGCCCTTTTGCATCGATGCGCACCGTCCTGGGTTCGCCATCGCCTGTTTTGAGTCGGACCGCCTTGAGGTTGAGGATGATCTCGGACACATCCTCCAACACCCCCGGCACCGCGCTGAACTCATGCATTACCGTGTCGAACTTTACCGCGACGATGGCCGCCCCGTAGAGGGAGGACAGAATGATCCGCCTCAGGGAGTTGCCGATCGTAATGCCGAATCCGCGTTCAAAAGGCTCGCAGACGAACTTTCCATGGGAGGGCGTACTCTCTTCGACATGAACTTTTTCCGGCAGAATGATGTTCTGCCAGTTCATGTACATCAGTTCATTTGATGGCATGTATCCACTCCGAATGGTGTTGCAGCATGATCCCTGAAATCAGGAATATGCCTTTCTACTTGGAGTAAAGCTCGACAATGAGGTTTTCTTGCATCGGCATGGTCAGGTCTTCCCGCGCCGGGAAGGAGCTGACGACGCCCTTGAAGTTGTCCTTGTCCAGTTCCAGCCAGGGAGGAACTCCCCGACGGACCACCGCTTCCAGCGCATCCTGGATGGCCTGGATGTTGCGGCTCTTCTCCTTGACCTCGATCACGTCGTTGATGTTCACAAGCTGGGACGGGATGTTGGCTTTTCTTCCGTTGATGGTAAAATGGCCGTGGCGGACGAAATGACGCCCCTGGTTTCGGGAATTGACGAACCCGAGCCGGTAGGCCACATTGTCGAGGCGGCGTTCCAGGGAAACCAGCAGGTTGGCGCCGGTGATCCCCTTCTGCATTTCCGCCCGCTCGAAAAAGAGCCGGAACTGATTTTCCACCAGCCCGTACATCCGCTTGACCTTCTGCTTTTCCCGGAGCTGGATGCCGTAGTCGGACACTTTGCCCCGGCGTCGCTGCCCGTGCTGTCCCGGCGGATAACCCCGCCGGTCGAAGGCGCATTTATCGGAATAACAACGGTCTCCCTTCAGAAACAACTTCATGTTTTCCCGTCGGCATATCCTGCACACTGAACCTCTGTATCGTGCCAAGTCTTTTCCTCCTTACACTAAACTCTGCGCCGTTTCGGCGGGCGGCATCCGTTATGGGGAATCGGGGTGACGTCTTTGATCATCAGCACGTTGAACCCTGCGGCCTGGAGCGACCGCAGGGCGGATTCACGACCCGCGCCCGGCCCCTTGACGTACACTTCCACGCTCTTCATTCCGTGATCCATGGCTTTGCGGGCCGCATCTTCGGCGGCCAGCTGGGCGGCGAAGGGGGTGCTTTTGCGCGACCCCTTGAAGCCCTGGACCCCGGCGCTGGACCAGGAGACGATGTTGCCGTTGGGGTCGGTGATAGTGATAATGGTGTTGTTGAACGTGGATTGAATATGCACCACGCCGCTGGCAATATTTTTCTTCTCTTTTTTCTTCGTTCGGGTTCTTCTCGGCATCTGTCACATCCTGTGTATGGATATCGGGTTACTTCTTCTTGGCTCCGCCCTTTTTCTTCACCGCCGCCCGCCTCGGTCCCTTCCGGGTCCGGGCGTTGGTGGAGGTCCGCTGGCCGTTGACCGGCAACGACTTCCTGTGGCGAAGGCCCCGGTAACACCCCAGGTCCATCAACCGTTTGATGTTCATGGAGATCTCCGTGCGGAGTTCCCCTTCGACCTTGTAGTCGTTATCGATGGCCTTCCGGATGTCGTTGATCTGATCGCTGCTCAGATCGTCCGTCTTGACCCCCTGGTCGATGTCCAGCCGGTCCAGGATTTCTCGGGAGGTCGATCGTCCGATGCCGTAGATATAGGTCAGACCGATCTCGATCCGTTTCTGCCGTGGTAAATCTACACCTGCAATGCGTGCCAACGTCGTCCCTCCTATCCCTGGCGCTGCTTATGGCGCTTGTTTTTGCAAATGATCCGGATCACCCCTCGTCTGCGAATCACCTTACAGTTGCTGCACATCTTTTTAACCGATGCTCTGACTTTCATCTTAAGCTCCTCAATCCCAATTTCGCCCCTATTTCGCCCTGTACGTAATCCGGCCGCGCGTAAGGTCGTACGGAGACAGCTCAACCGTGACGGTGTCGCCGGGCAGAATTTTAATGAAGTGCATGCGCATCTTGCCGGAAATATGCGCAAGTATCTGATGCTTGTTTTCCAATTCCACCTTGAACATCGCATTGGGAAGGGTTTCAATCACCGTTCCCTGAACTTTTATCGGTTCCTCTTTCGCCATGTTGTCCGCTCCCGTTGCGCCCCGTTATCTCTATAGCGTTCACGGCGGCCATCCGCCGTTTTTTACCGTCTTCCCTTGACGCTGCCTTTTTTCAAAAAGCCCTCATAGTGCCGGGTTATCATGTGGGATTCCATCTGAGACACTGTATCGATGGCCACGCCGACCACGATGAGCAGAGCCGTGCCCCCGAAATAGAAGGGGACGTTGAATTTGGTCATCAGTATCGACGGCAGCACACAGATAATGGAGACGTAGGTCGCCCCCCCCAGCGTGATCCTGGTCAGAACCCGGTCGATGTAGTCGGCGGTCCGTTTCCCAGGTCGGATCCCCGGGATATAGCCCCCGTGCTTTTTCATGTTCTCCGCCACGTCCACCGGATTGAAGGTGACCGCGGTGTAGAAATAACAGAAAAAGAAGATGAATCCCACGAAGAGCAGTTCATAAAGCACATTGCCCGGGCTCATGGAATTGGCCACCGTCTGCATCCAGGGAACCTTGATAAAGCTGGCCAGCGTAGCCGGAAACATGATGATCGATGACGCGAAAATCGGCGGAATGACGCCGGACTGATTGATCTTCAGGGGCAGGTGGGTGCTCTGTCCGCCGTACATCCGGCGGCCCACCACCCGTTTGGCGTACTGGACCGGAATGCGCCGCTGTCCCTGCTCGATGAAGACGATGACGGCCACCACCGTCACCATGAACACCAGCAGGAGGATAACCATGAAAATGCTCATCTCGCCGGTGGACATGAGGCGAAAGGTGTTGACCATGGCCGCCGGCATCTGGGCCACGATCCCTGCGAAGATGATCAGGGAGATGCCGTTGCCGATGCCCCGTTCGGTGATCTGCTCGCCGAGCCACATGATAAAGGCTGTGCCGGCCGTCAGCGTAATGACGGTCATGATCCGAAACCCCCACCCGGGAACGATCACCACCGGCGCGCCGCCCGGGGAAGTCATGGTCTCCAGCCCGAAGCTGATGCCGAACCCCTGGATGACGCTGAGGACGACGGTGCCGTAGCGGGTGTACTGGGTGATTTTTTTCCGCCCCTGTTCGCCCTCCTTGGAGAGGCGTTCGAGGTGGGGGATGACCACCGTCAGCAACTGAATGATAATGGAAGCGCTGATATAGGGCATGATGCCCAGCGCAAACACCGACATCTGCTCCAGGGCGCCGCCGGAGAACATGTCGAAGAGCCCCAGCAGGGTGCCCTTGGCCCGCTCGAAAAACCCGGCCAGGGCCACGCTGTCGATGCCCGGCGTCGGCACGTGAACCCCGATCCGGTAGACGAAGAGCAGCGCCGCGGTGAAAAGAACCCGGCGTTTCAGCTCCGGGATTTTGAAAACGTTCTGGAATCCGCCGCCGACCATGCTATGCCTCACCCGGGGTTGCGGTTTCGATCCGTCCGCCGGCCGCTTCGATCTTCGCCCTGGCGGCGGCCGACACGAGATTGAGTTCCACGGTCAGGGGTCGGTCGATGTCGCCGCTTGCCAGGAGTTTGACGGCGTCGCAGCGGCCGTTCACCAGGCCTTTGGCCCGGAGCGCCGCCTCATCGACAGCCGCGTCGGCGTCGAAGCGGACCAGATCCCCGACGTTGACCACGACGACGGTCTTTTTGAACAGGTTTTTAAAACCGCGCTTGGGAAGGCGCCGGTGGATGGGCATCTGTCCGCCCTCGTAACCGGGTCGCACACCCCCGCCGGAGCGGCTGTTGTGTCCCTTGGTCCCTCTTCCGGCCGTCTTTCCGTTCCCCGACCCCACGCCGCGGCCCAGCCGCTTGCGTTGACGGCGGGATCCCGGCGCTGGTTTAAGTTCGTTAAGTTGCATCGCCCGTCTCCTCCATGTCCACCATATGGGATACGGCGTTCACCATGCCTCTGATGGCGGGCGTATCCTTCAGTTCCACGGTCCGGTTCAACTTCGTCAAACCCATGCCTCTCAGGATCTGGCGTTGCTTCTCCGGCCGTCCGATCATGCTCTTTTTCAGCGTCACTTTCAACATCGATCCGATCTCCTCTATACAGGACGCTCCGGTTACAGCTCTTCCGCGCGTTTGCCCCGTCTGGCGGCGACCGCGGCCCGGCTCTGGAGTTCCGCCAGGCCCGACATGGTCGCTTTCACCACATTGTGCGGGTTGTTGGTTCCCAGACACTTGGTCAGGATGTTCTGAATGCCCACCGCCTCCAGCACCGCGCGAACGGCGCCGCCGGCGATAAGGCCGGTGCCCTCCGACGCCGGTTTCAACAGAACCCGTCCGGCGCCGAATTTCCCCACCACTTCAAAGGGGATCGTCCCTTCCACCAGGGGAATCGCGATCATGGTCTTCTTGGCCTTTTCGACGCCCTTCCGGATCGCCTCGGGCACCTCTCCGGCTTTTCCGAGACCGAACCCGACGTTGCCTTCTCCGTCTCCAACCACCACAATGGCCGAGAAGGAAAACCGGCGCCCGCCTTTGACCACCTTGGCGACCCGATTGATGTGGACAACCTTATCGATCAGTTGGTTATCATCTGATGCGTCATGCTTGAACAAGGGCTTGCCTCCTCTTTAGAAATTCAGTCCACCGTCTCTGGCGCCGTCGGAAAGGGCCTTGACCCGTCCGTGGTACATGAACCCGTTACGGTCGAACACTACGTTCGACACCCCTTTTTCCTTGGCGCGTTCCGCCACCAGTTTTCCGATGTAGGAGGCTTTCGATACTTTGTTTTCGAAATCGGACTTATCCTTGACCGCCTTTTCCATGGTGGACGCCGCAACGATGGTCTGGCCCAGAACATCATCGATAACCTGGGCGTAGATGTGCTTGGAGCTGCGAAACACGCTCAATCGGGGCCGTTCCTGGCTGCCGGCCACCTTTTTCCGGATTCGCTGTTTCCGTTTCAGTCGCGCCTCTTTTTTCACATTCGTAGAACCCATGATCTCAGATCCTTATTTCGTACCGGTCTTCCCGGCCTTCCGTTGAACGTATTCTTCCGCGTACTTGACCCCTTTGCCTTTGTAGGGTTCGGGCGGTCTCAAACGACGGATCGCCGCAGCCGTGTGTCCCAACAGCTCCTTGTCGATGCCGGAAAGCTTTAAAACATTGTTCTTCTCGATGACGACGTCAATGCCTTCGGGAACATTGAAATTGATGGGGTGGGAATACCCCAGGTGAAAGACGATGGTTTTGCCGCTGACCTCCGACCGGTACCCGATGCCGTTGATCTCCAGCAGCCGCTCGAAGCCCCGGCTGACCCCGTCGACCATGTTGGCGACCAGGCTGCGCGCCAGCCCCTGCATGGCCACGCTCTTTTTATCGTCCTTCAACGCGCTCACGCGAATGGTCTCGTTCTCGATGTCGAGATCGACCATGGGCGGAATCGGCCTGGACAGGGTTCCCTTCTGGCCCTCTACCGTGATCTGTCCGTCCTTGTACCCGACCTTCGTGTTGGCTGGGATCGGAATCGGTTTCTTTCCTACTCGAGACATAGCTTTCTCCTAACTTACCAGATCTTGCAGAGAACTTCTCCGCCGAGGTTATCCGCCTTCGCACGCCGGTCCGCCATGACGCCCCGGGATGTGGAGAGAATCGCAATGCCGGTTCCGTTATAAACGGGGGCGATGTCCTCGCTTTTGACATACACGCGGCGGCTCGGCTTGCTCACCCGTTCCATCCGATAGATAGCATTGGTCCCTTCGTGGTATCTCAGATACACCCGAAGAACCCCCTGCTTTCCGTCCTTGACGAACTTAAAGTTGCGGATGTAGCCCTCTTCCTTGAGCACCTTGGCCATGGCGACCTTGAGCTTGGACCCGGGGATGTCCGTACTATTGAATTTCGCCCGCCCCGCATTCCGGATTCGGGTCAACATATCCGCAATGGGATCAGTTATTGACATCGTTTTCTCCGTCGATTTCTCACGTTGTTGTTCGGCTCTGACCTAATCGATCTCTACCAGCTCGATTTGATGACGCCCGGCAGTTTGCCCTCCGAAGCCAGGTTCCGGAAGCAGATCCGGCAGATGCCGTATTTTCTCAGAAACCCCCTCGGCCTGCCGCAAATCGGACACCGATTGTAGGACCTGACCTTGAACTTGGGCTTTCTATTGGCCTTCATCCTCAGCGATTTTTTCGCCACATCCGCCTCCTTGACCTCTTAATTTCGGAACGGCATCCCCAAGAGCTTGAGGAGTTCCTTTCCCTGCTCGTTGGTTTTGGCCGTGGTAACGATCGATACGTTCATCCCCTTGATCTCATCGATTTTATCGTAATCGATCTCAGGGAAAATGATGTGCTCCTTGATGCCCAGGGAGTAGTTTCCCTGGCCGTCGAACGCCTTGCCCGATATGCCCCTGAAGTCGCGCACCCGGGGCAAGGCCACGTTGACGAGCTTGTTCAGGAAATCGTACATCCGCTTCCGACGCAGCGTCACCATGACGCCGATGGGCATCCCGACCCGGAGCTTGAATGCGGCGATGGACCGTTTGGCCCGAGTCACGACCGGCTGCTGGCCGGCGATCATCTTCAATTCCGCGGTGGCCGTATCGATCAATTTGATATTCTGGATCGCATCCCCAAGCCCCATGTTCAGCACGATCTTTTCGAGTCTGGGAACCTCCATGCTGTTCTTGAACCCGAAGGTCTCGATCAGCTTGGGGGCGACCGTCTCTTCGTATTGTTTTCTCAGTTGCGACATGTCACTCCTCCCTCACCCGGTCGATCTAACTGTCGATGATCTCATTGCACTTCCGGCAAACCCGGACCTTCTTCCCGTCATCCAGCCGTTGCATCTTAACCCGAATGGGGGAGTTGCACTTGGTGCACATCAGCATGAGGTTGGACGCGTGAATGGGCGCTTCGGCTTCAACGATGCCGCCCTGTTTCATCTGGGCGTCGGGCCGCCTGTGGTGCTTGACCATATTGACTTTCTCGACGAGCACGCGGTTCTTTTTGTTGGCGGCCTTGAGCACCTTTCTGATCTTGCCTTTGTCTTTCCCGGCAATCACCTTGACGGTGTCATCTTTTTTTAAACTGGACTTTTGTTTCTGCATGATCTGTCTTCTCCACAGGGCAACCCGCTGGCCGCCGAAAGATGCTTACAGCACCTCCGGTGCAAGGGATATGATCTTCATAAAACGCTTGGCTCTGAGTTCTCTTGCAACAGGTCCGAAGATACGGGTGCCGATGGGCTCGCGGTGCTGGTTGATGAGAACGGCCGAATTGTCGTCGAACCGGATCAGTGAACCGTCGGGCCGGCGCAGCTCCTTTTTGGTCCGCACCACGACGGCCTTCAGGACGTCGCCCTTTTTCACCTTGGCGTTGGGAATGGCCTCTTTGACCGAGACCACGATGATGTCGCCGATTCTGGCGTACCGTCTGCGCGAGCCGCCGAGCACCTTGATGCAGTAGAGCACCTTGGCCCCTGAATTGTCCGCCACTTTCAATCTGGATTCTGCCTGAATCATTTTCGCTATCCCTTATCCCTTTAAACGGCTTTTTCCAAGACACGGGCGACCCGCCATCTTTTGGTTTTGCTCAACGGCCTCGATTCGGTGATGACGACCTTGTCGCCGATCTTGCACTCGTTCCGTTCGTCATGGGCGGCATAAGTGGCGCGTCTTCGAATATATTTGTGGTAGAATCGGTGTTTCACCATCCGCTCGATCCGAACGACGACCGTCTTGTCCATCCGATCCTTGACGATCTTCCCCACCATCTGCCTCTTCATTCCTCGTGTTTTCATGGCGCTTCCTACCTATTTAGACTCTCTGGCGATATCGTTGAGGACCGTCTTGAACCGCGCGATGTCCCGGCGAAGGTGCTGCATCTTCTTCGGATTCTCCAACTGGCCGATGCCGTGTTGAAACCGGAGATTGAACAACTCCTCTTCCAGAGACACCATCTTTTCCCGCATTTCGTCCGGACTCATATCCCTGATTTCGCTTACCTTCATTGTGCCACGCTCCTCTCGACGAATCGCGTTTTAACCGGAAGCTTATGGGACGCGAGCCGAAGCGCCTCCTTGGCCAACTCCCTGGGAACACCCGCCATTTCGTAGAGCATTCTGCCCGGCTTGATCACGGCCTGCCATCCTTCGGGAGCGCCTTTGCCTTTGCCCATCCGGACTTCGGCGGGCTTTTTGGTGAAGGGCTTGTCCGGAAAGATCCGTATCCACATCTTCCCGCCCCTCTTTACATGGCGGGTCATGGCGATACGCGCCGCTTCGATCTGCTTGGAGGTGATTTTCCCGCATTCGACGGCCTGAAGGCCGTACTCGCCGAAAGTCAAAGAAGACCCCCTATTGGCGAGGCCCGTCATTCTGCCTCTCTGCTGTTTGCGAAACTTGACCTTTTTGGGACTTAACATTCCACTGTCTCCTATCGAATCTTAAAGCGGCCCGCGGTGATCATCCAACCTACTGCTGCTGTCCCATGGCCGCTTCGAGGGTATCTTTTTTCAGGATCTCGCCTTTGAAGATGAAGACCTTGACCCCGACCGTGCCGTAGGTGGTCCTGGCCGCGGCAAAGCCGTAATCAATGTCCGCCCGGAGGGTGTGCAAGGGCACCCGTCCCTCCCGGTACCATTCGGTCCGGGCCATTTCGGCGCCGCCCAGGCGGCCGGAGCAGATGATTTTGACGCCTTTGGCGCCAAAGCGCATGGCCGATGAGACGCCGCGCTTCATGGCCCGGCGAAAGGCCACCCGGCGGACAATCTGGAGCGCCACGTTTTCCGCCACCAGCTGGGCGTCGATTTCCGGCTTGCGCACTTCCTGAATATCGATGAGAACCTCTTGGGAGATCATTTTTTCCAACTCCCGTTTGAGGAGTTCGATCTCGGATCCCTTTTTACCGATAACGATGCCCGGTCGAGCCGTATAGATTCGGAGCCTGACGCGCTTGGACGAGCGTTCGATCTCTATCCTGGCAATGCCCGCATGGTAGAGTTTGTTTTTGATGAATTTGCGGATCTTATCATCCTCCAGGATGTAAGCCGCATAATTTCGATCGGCGTACCATCGTGATTCCCAGGTTTTTACAATACCGAGTCTCAGCCCTATGGGATTAACTTTCTGGCCCAAGCTTGTTTCCTCCTTTTTTGTCTAGACCGAATCTTCTGCCAAAATGACCGTGATGTGAGACGTTCTTTTGAGTATCCGCGTTCCCCTGCCGCGGGCTCTCGCCCGAAACCGCTTCAACGTGGGCCCATTGTCGGCGATAATGTTGCGGACCACTAGGGAATCGACGTCGAGGCTGTACTGATCGGCGTTGGCCACCGCGGACCGGACGATCTTTTCGAGGATCCCGGCCCCCTTCTGCGGCATGAACTTCAATCTGTTCAGACTGTCTTCGACCGGCTGTCCCTTGACGGCGCCCACCAGTTTGCGAACCTTCTGCGGCGAAATCCGCGCATATTTTAAAACCGCTTTTACCTCCATGACAGACACCCCTATCATAACGTTTAACCGGCGGCGCCGATGGGTTTCAACGGCTCACCGTAGAAGGGGCCGTTCCGGCCCCCTTGAATTTTCCGATTGGCGCTTTTGCAATCGGCATCTGTTACTTTTTCAGCTTGGACTTCTTGTCTCCGGCGTGTCCGTAGAACGTCCGCGTCGGGGAAAATTCGCCCAGCTTGTGGCCGACCATGTTCTCCGTCACGAAGACCGGGACGAACTTTTTGCCGTTGTGGACCGCCAGCGTGATCCCCACCATTTCAGGGAGAATCGTGGACCGGCGGGACCAGGTTTTGATCACCTTTCCGGACCGGCTTCCCTGAGCGGCGTCGATCTTCGCAATCAATTTATCTTCGACGTATGGACCTTTTTTTAACGACCGTGGCATCGATTCTTCCTTACTTATTTCTTGGTGCGCTTTTTGACAATATAGCGATCAGTGCTTTTGTTCACCCGCGTGACATAGCCCTTGGTGGGTTTGCCCCAGGGCGAGCAGGGATGACGGCCGCCCGAGGAGCGGCCTTCGCCGCCGCCCATGGGATGGTCTACCGGGTTCATGGCCACGCCGCGGACTTCCGGACGCCGGCCCAGCCACCGTTTCCTGCCGGCCTTGCCCAAAGAGATGTTCTCATGTACCACGTTGCCCACCTGCCCGATCGTGGCCGTGCATCTGCCCAGAACCTTTCGAACCTCGCCGGAGGGGAGTTTGACCAGCGCATACCGGTCCTCCTTGGCCATGACCTGGGCAAAGGATCCGGCGCTCCGGACGATCTGACCGCCCTTCCCCAGCCGCAATTCGATATTGTGGACATGGGTGCCTAAAGGGATGCTGGCCAAAGGCAAGGCGTTGCCGGGTTTGATGTCGGCCTCGGGGCCGGACATCACCGTGTCGCCCACCGACAGGCGGACAGGGGCCAGGATGTACCGTTTCTCTCCGTCCACATAGTGGAGCAGGGCGATCCGGGCGCTCCGGTTGGGATCGTATTCGATGGTCGCGACCTTGGCGGGAATGCCATCCTTGTCGCGCTTGAAGTCGATGATCCGGTAGTGGCGCTTGTGTCCGCCGCCACGGTGCCGGCAGGTGATTCGGCCGTGGACGTTTCGCCCGCCTTTTTTCCGGTTCGCCTCCAGAAGTCCCTTTTCAGGGGTTTTCCGGGTGATCTCCGCGTTGTCGGCGTATCCCTGGAACCGGCGGCCTGAAGATGTGGGTTTGCTTTTCTTTATCGCCATGCTTTACTCCCGAAACTCCGTTCTATGCGCCTTCAAAGATATCGATCCGTTCGCCGGCCGACAGGGTCACGATCGCTTTTTTCCAGTCTTTCCGCTTGCCCGGGATGCGGCCCCGCATTTTGATCTTGCCTTTGACATGCTGGGTCCGCACGGTGTCCACCCGCACCTCGAAAATCTGTTCGACGGCCCGTTTTATCTCGATCCGGTTGGCGCGGCGATCAACTTCAAAGGTGTACTGGTTGTCGGTCTCCCGCTGGACCGTCGTTTTTTCCGTTGTCAGCGGCCGTTTGATAATCCCGTAGTCGATCATTTGGACAGCCTCCCTTCGATGGCGCCGACGGCCTCTTCCACCAGAATCAGCTCCGGGTACCGGAGCAGGTCGTACACGTTGAGCCCGTCGGCCGACAGCACCTTTACCCCCGGCACATTCCGGGCGGAAAGCTTGAGCGCGTCGTTCTTTCCGTTGGTGACGATCAATCCGCCCGGTTTGCCGATGGTCGCAAGAATCCCGACGAAGTCCCGGGTTTTGACCCGGCTTAGCTCGAACCCGTCGATGACGGTCAGCCGGGCATCCCGGAGCTTGGCGCTCAGGGCCATCTTGAGGGCCAGCCGCCGAACCTTTTTGGGAACGGGGAAATCATAAGAGCGCGGGTCCGGACCGAAGACCGAGCCGCCGCCTCTCAGCAGGGGAGATTTGATATTGCCCCGCCGGGCGCGGCCGGTCCCTTTCTGACGAAAGAGCTTCTTCGTGCTCCCCGCGACATCGCTTCGATGCTTGACCGCGGCGGTTCCCGACCGTCGGCGGGCCATCTGCATTCTCACGACATCGTGCAGAACGCTCTCTTTTAGAGGGACGTCGAAGATCGCTTCGGACAGGGTCACCTGCGACACATTCTCTCCCTTACTGTTGATCACATCTACGACAGCCATATCGATACTCATCCAATCAGGTTATCAATTCATTGCGTCGGTTCAACCGCGACCGGCGGCCGCGGCCGCTTCGGCCTTTTTCAGCATGACGAGTCCCGATTTCGAGCCCGGCACCGGCCCTTTGACCAGCAGGATGTTGTCCTTGGCCCGAATATCGACGACTTCAAGGTTCCGGACGGTCTTCCGTTCGTTGCCGTACTGGCCGGGAAGTTTTTTGCCCTTGATGACCTTGGCGGGCCAGGCGCTGCACCCGATGGACCCTGGAATCCGGTAACATTTGCTGCCGTGGGTTTTTCGGCCCCCGTGGAACCCGTGACGCTTGATGACTCCGGAAAAGCCCCGGCCTTTGGTGCGGCCGGTGACCGTCACCCGGTCGCCGATCTGAAACAGTTCCGTCGTCAGGGTCTGGCCGACGCTATACTCGCCCGGTTCCGCCACCGGCACCTCTTTTAAATGGGCAAAGCAGGCTTCGCCGCTTTTGGCCATGTGTCCCTTCCGGGGTTTGTTGACCCGGGACGGCTTTTTCTCTTCAAACCCCAATTGAAGGGCGTTGTATCCGTCGGTGGCCTCGGTCTTGACCTGGGTCACCACGCAGGGCCCCGTCTGAATAATGGTCACCGGCACATATCGCCCGTCCGGGGCGAAGAAACCCGTCATCCCCAGCTTTTTTCCCAACATTCCTTTGCTCATGACGCTTTCGCTCCCAATCCTAGAGTTTGATCTCCACATCGACGCCGGGGGACAGATCCAGCTTCATCAGCGCATCCACCGTCTGCTGGGTCGGCTCCAGGATGTCCAAAAGCCGCTTGTGGGTCCGCATCTCGAACTGCTCGCGGGACTTTTTATCGATATGGGGCGACCGGAGGACGCAGACCTTGTTGATCTTGGTCGGCAGCGGTATGGGCCCCACCACTTTTGCGCCCGTCTTGTTGGCCGTATCCACGATGTCCGATGACGACTGGTCCAACAGCTTGTGGTCGTATGCCTTCAGCCTGATCCGAATTTTGGTGTTCATCATGCCTTCCATATCAATTTACTCAATGATGTCGCTGACGACGCCCGCGCCCACGGTCCGGCCGCCCTCGCGGATGGCGAACCGCAGCTCTTTTTCCATGGCGATTGGCGTGATCAAGGTCGCTTCGATGGTCACGTTGTCGCCGGGCATCA
>JAABTM010000468.1 GCA_011389855.1 Desulfobacteraceae bacterium | reverse complement strand
GAGACACGTCAAAACATGTTCCCGGGCGTATTCCTGAAGCATCATGAAGGCTTCCAGCCCGGATTGCCGGATTGTGGGATGGCTCCACGGAACATAATAGGCGGCCGCGAAAACGCCGACGATCAACAACAATTTGGTGCGTTCTTTCATTGTGCGTGCTCCTTTTGGAAGCGGCCCTACGACGGTGATCGGCGTCCGGGGCGTTAACTATTGATATTTCGCCATATAACGATACACTAAAGCCAAAAAAAAACTAATTCCGGAGTATGGTCTTGCGGTCGATCCCATCCAGCCGCGCCGCGAGGGCCGAAATATCGGCGTCGTCTTCCAGCCATTGGCGCAACTTCCCGATCAACTCGGCGGCGTAAGGGTTCCTGGCGCCGTCGGCCAGCCGGTAATTGACCCAGAGCCCATCCTTGTAAAAATCCACCAGTCCCGCCTCTTCCAGTATCTTGAGGTGCTTGCTGACCGTGGACTGGGCCAGCCCCAGGGCTTCCTGAATCTCGCAAACGCAAAGTTCCCGGCGCTGGAGCACCTTGACCATCTTGACCCGGCTGGGGTCGGACAGAGCTTTCATCACTTTTATAAAGTCCCTCATGACGCCTCCATATCGTTGAATTGGAATATAACGAATAGATGGGAGGGTGTCAACCCCTTTTGATGCATGGAAAATTTTAGGGGTTGAATCCATCATTGAAACCGGGGCGCCGCGGGGGCGAAAAATTTTTCGCCCCTACAGGCGACGGCCTCTAACCGAATTTATGCCGAATCCCATATCCTCCCGTGGGAAACCGCCACTCGATGTTGAGGTGGGGGCAGCCGATGCGGCAGGAGCCGCATTCCAGGCAGCCTTCGTAGTTGACGCTGATCCGGTCGTTTTCCAGCCGGTAGACGTTGGCGGGGCACAGATACAGGCAGGGCTTGTCCTCGCAGGCGTCGGTGCAGACGGCGTCGTCTTTGATTTTGAGGTGAGAGTCGTCCGCCACGTTGAACCGGTCCAGAAACAGCTTGTCTTCGATGGTCGCGCCCATTACACGCTCCTCCTGGCGTCCCGAAGGAGGCGCAGAAGGCTCAGCAGGGAATGGTCCTTCCGCAGGTTCCGCCAGATTTTTTTCTGTTTATCCTTTTTGGGAACCCCGTTCACCGTGAGCATCTCCCGGGCGGCGAACCCGAAGGCCGGGGGCAGGGTGGTGAAAATCTCCTTGTGGTTGTGGAGAAAGGAATTGAACCGCCGGTATTTTTTCAGATCCGGCAACACCACGTCCTTTTCCAGCCGCCGGACGTAATCCCTCAGTGACGACCCGCTGAAGTCGCCTGTTTTCCGGGCTTCCAGGATGGTCTCGGCTGCCATTTTCCCGGAGACCATGGCCATGTTGGAGCCTTCCCGGTGGAGGGTGTTGAAGAGCATGCCCGAATCGCCGGCGATGAGCCAGCCGTCGCCGTAGAGGGGCGGGATTTTGTCGTATCCGGCCTCGGCCAACCAGTGGGCCATGTATTCCCGGGGCTTGCCGTCCCTGATGAGCGGCGCCACCATGGGATGGGTTTTGAACCGCTCCATCATCTCGTAGGGTTTGATCTTTTTTTCCGCGAAATCGGCCAGATTGGCGCCGATGCACAGCGACAGGGATTTCCGGTTGGTGTAGATCACGGCCACGCCGTTCATCCCCTCGGTGACGGACCCCAGAATCTCGGTGGTGACGCCGTCGGTCTCGCCCACGTTGAACCGCTCCCGGATCGTTTCTTCGGGCAGTTCGATCACTTCCTTTACGGCCAGGGCCACATGCTCGGGAGCGGGCTCCGGCCGAAACCCGGTCTTGGCCGCCAGCGGCGAGTTGACGCCGTCGGCCAGGATCACCGCGTCGGCTTCCAGGTCGCCGTCGGGCCGGTCGGTCCGGACGCCGGTCACTTTTCCGTTTTCGTCCCGCAAGAGGTCGGTCACCACCGTGGAGGGGACCACGAAGGCCCCTTTCTCCGACGCCTGGTCGGCGAACCACCGGTCGAACTTGGCCCGGCCCACCGTGAAGACGTTGTGGCGGCGCTCCGATTCGAATATCCGGTCCCGGTACGAAACGTTGTACCCGCCATCTTCGGTCAGATACCAGATCCGGGATTCGACGATGTTCCGCTCGATGGGCGGGTTCCGGTCGGCGAAATCGGGGATGATCCGGGCCAGGTCATGCCCGTAAAGCACCCCGCCGGAGATGTTCTTGGCGCCGGGGAATTCCCCCCGCTCCAGGACCACCACCTTCACGCCCCGATCCGCCAGGGTGTAGGCGGCGGAGATGCCGGCCGGGCCGGCCCCGACGATGGCCACTTCAAATCGCTGGGTCATAGAAAGATCCCTGTCATTGGCTATTCATCCGCTCCTTGAGCTGCTGGATCAATATCGGCACCACCTCTGTGTAATCCCCGACGATCCCCACGTCCGCCGCCTGAAAAATGGGCGCATTGGGGTCGCTGTTGATGACCACGATCTTCTCGGCGCCCTGGATGGCCACGAAGTGTTGGATGGCCCCCGACACCCCCACGGCCACATAAAGCTTCGGCGCCACGGTCTTGCCGGTCTGCCCCACCTGCCGCTCGTAGGGCATCAGGCCGGCCTCCACTACGGGCCGGGAGCAGGCGATGGTCCCGCCCAAAAGATCGGCCAGCTCCTGCAACAGGGGCAGGGCCGAAGCTTCGCAGGCGCCTTTGCCGGCCACCACCAGGGCCGGGGCATCGGCGATGTCGGCCCCTTCGCCCACGCCCGCCTCCTTTTCAACGGCGAGGATCTCGGCCAGGGGATCGGTCATGGGGGTCCAGTCGTGTTGGGTGATGGTTCCCGTCCGTTTTTCGTCTTTCCGGGGCATCCGCATCACCTTGGGCCGGACCGTGCTCATCTGGGGCCGCCGGTGTTCGCAGAAGATGGTGGCCATGATGTTGCCGCCAAAGGTGGGCCGGGTCATGAGCAGCAGGCCGGTTTCCTCTTCGATGTCCAGGCCGGTGCAGTCGGCGGTGAGGCCGGTTCCCAGCCGGGTGGCCGCCACCCCGGCCAGATCCCGCCCCAGATGGGTGGCGCCCATCAGGAGAATCTCGGGGCGGATCGCCTTGCACAGATCGGCCAGGGCCTTGCCGTAGGGTCGGGACCGGTAGGCCGCCAGATCGGCATGATCCACTACGTGAACCTCGTCGCACCCGTACCGGACCGCCTCGTCGGCGATGGCCGCCACGTTATGGCCCAGGAGGAATCCCAGCACCTTGCTTTCCCGCTTT